>NZ_JAPQKZ010000041.1:0-61927 GCF_027257075.1 Bacteroides sp. LFL-34
TGGATTGAAAATAAACTCAATAATCGACCTCGTAAAAGACTTGGATACCTCACGCCAAACGAAAAATTTAAACAAATTATTAATCAGAATTCTGTTGCATTTGCAAGTTGAATTCAGCAATTAAGAAACATATTGCTATCATGAAAGAGAAGATTGTTTGGATTTTTGTCGTTTTATATCTGTGTAGCTTTCATTTGAATGCCCAAAATGCAGAAAATAATCCTACTGGCGGCGGGTATCAAGTTGCAGCTGAAGGAGCTTGGTGTTGGTTTGCCGATCCGAGAGCCTTGCATTATGAAAACAAGGAGGGAACTATAAATAAGACATATATCGGTTACATCGATATTCATGGTAATATAAAGGCGATGCAGTATGACTTTCAAAAGAAGGAACAGGAAGAAGTATTGATCCGTTCGTATTTTCAGCCGGACGATCATAACAATCCCACTTTTCTTGTATTGCCCGATGAAAGAATCATGATTTTCTATTCAAGACATACGGATGAACCTTGTTTTTATTACAGAGTCTCCCGAATACCGGGGGATATTACTACTTTAGGTGAAGAAAAGAGGATTGAAACAAAAAATAATACGACTTATCCTTCTCCGTTTATTCTGTCGGATGATCCTGAACATATTTATTTATGCTGGCGTGGAATCGGTTGGCATCCGACTATTGCCAAGCTTTCATTACCGGACGGCAAAGATGAGGTGGATGTAGTATGGGGACCGTATCAAATCGTACAATCTACCGGCGCCCGTCCGTATGCGAAATACATGTCTAACGGGAAAGATAAGATTTATTTGACTTACACCACGGGACATCCGGATAATGAACTTCCCAACTTCCTTTATTTTAATTATATCGATATCAAAACATTGCAGTTGACTGATGTCAGGGGAACCGTACTTTCTACTATTGCCGACGGCACATTTAAGGTGAACAAGACAGGTGATTATGCGAAACAATACCCGTCTACGGTAGTGGATAATCCTTCTGAACGTGACTGGGTATGGCAAATAGCTTCGGACAGGAACGGAAATCCGGTGATAGCAATGGTACATATCAGCGATAATAAAGAATCTCATGATTATTACTATGCAAAATGGAACGGACACGAGTGGAAAAAGACTTTTCTTATTAATGCCGGTGGACATTTTCATCAGACGCCGAATTTAGAAAAGTGTTATAGTGCCGGTATGGCTATCGATCCGTCGAATGTTAATGAGGTATATTGCTCATTACCGGTAGAGGGAAAATATGGTAAGGTGTATGAGATTGTAAGATTTATCATGAGTGAAGATGGAGAGGTTATTTCTAAGGAGGCAGTCACAAAAGACTCGCAACTGAATAATGTCCGTCCTTATATGATACCGGCTTCAGAGGGTACCCCATTGCGGCTGACTTGGATGTATGGCAACTATTATGATTGGATTGTCAGTTTACAACATCCACAAGGCTATTCTACAGGAATAGCCTGCGACTTCAAAGGATTCCCCGATAGAAAAAAGAAGAAGATGATAGCGGCATCCGGCAAAGAAATACGATTTGATCCTGAAAAACCTTTTGTGCTGGAACAGACGATTACTCTTGGCGCAGATAATTATCAAGGTTGCTTGTTGCAACTCGGTGATCTGGAATATTATCTAAACGGAGAAACGATGAAACCTGAAATCAGATATAAAGGGAAGGTATATACCAGCACAAATGTATTGGGAACATCGGATTGTTGGAAAACACAGGCTCGTGGAACCGGTGGCAAGTGGTATACTCCGCAGAAATATGGGGAGGTTCGTTTGAGGATGGAATATAAGAAAGGTGTTTTATGTGTATATATAAATGACTTGCTCGATCAGAGAATTGACTTTGATTGAAAGCGAGCGAACTCTTTTATGGAGTGGGCTAATAAGTGGAATCCTCGTTTATATCGTATTATATAATAAATGAGGACTAAGTTCGAAGTACAAATTCTCCATAATATCATACATTTAATAGAGAATGATTGTTTTTAGCCCTTTTTTGACATATAAGTAGACCTTTATATTTTATGTATCATCTATCTTTGTAGACAAGAAATCTTATTTAATATCATGAATATGAATAGACATTGTGGAATAATTAAGTTTATATTATTAGGGGTGGTTTGTATATCATTACTGCCTGTATCAGTGCATGCACAGAAGTATACGGAGTTTATCCCCGGTGAAGTTTGGAAAGATACGGATGGAAATCCGATCAATGCCCATGGTGGCGGCCTTCTTTATCACGATGGTACTTACTATTGGTATGGCGAATACAAGAAAGGGAAAACCATTTTGCCTGACTGGGCTACGTGGGAGTGTTATCGTACGGATGTGACCGGAGTAGGTTGTTACTCTTCTAAAGACTTGCTGAATTGGAAATTTGAGGGTATTGTACTTCCGGCAGTTAAAGACGATCCGAATCATGACCTGCATCCCTCCAAAGTATTGGAACGTCCGAAAGTGGTTTATAATAAGAAAACGGGCAAATTTGTAATGTGGGCCCATGTGGAAAGTGCTGATTACAGTAAGGCTTGTGCCGGAGTGGCAGTTTCCGATTCTCCTGTCGGTCCGTTCGTTTATCAGGGAAGTTTTCGTCCGAACAATGCGATGAGCCGCGATCAGACTGTTTTTGTGGATGATGATGGACGTGCTTATCAGTTTTATTCTTCAGAAAATAATGAAACGATGTATATCAGTCTTCTGACTGATGATTATCTGAAACCGAGCGGACGTTTTACACGCAATTTCGTAAAAGAATCGAGAGAGGCTCCGGCAGTATTTAAATATAATGGTAAATATTATATGTTGAGTTCCGGTTGTACTGGCTGGGATCCTAATATAGCCGAGATCGCAGTAGCCGATTCTATTATGGGAACATGGAAGACAATCGGAAATCCTTGTACGGGACCGGATGCGGATAAAACGTTTTATGCCCAGAGTACTTATGTCCAGCCTGTTGTCGGAAAGAAGAATGCATATATTGCCATGTTCGACCGTTGGAAGAAGAAGGATTTGGAAGATTCCCGTTATGTATGGCTGCCTGTGTTGGTAAAAGATGGGAAAATAACTATCCCTTGGCATGAAAAATGGAACCTTTCTATCTTTGACAAATAAAAAATAAATATGAAACGGATACTGCTACTACTTTGCGGAATAATGCTCGTTCCCGTTATTGCCTGTTCCCAGCATTTGGTTGAAGTGGGAAAGGGGTATAGCTGTACTTCGGTCAATACGACGGTCTTTCGGAATAATTCGCTGGTTACACACGGTGATGAACAATATATCAGTTATTACGATAACGATGGCTATCTGGTACTTGGAAAGCGGAAACTGGATTCGGAACAATGGACATTACATCGCACCCAATATCAGGGAAATGTGAAGGATGCTCATAATATAATTAGTATGATGATAGATGGAGAAGGATACATGCACGTATCTTTTGACCATCACGGACATCCATTGAATTACTGCCGGAGCATTGCTCCCGGTTCTTTGGAACTGGGGGATAAAATGCCCATGACCGGAGTTGACGAAGGAAATGTCACCTATCCGGAGTTCTATCCTTTATCCGGAGGAGATTTATTGTTTGTTTACCGCTCCGGTTCTTCGGGTCGTGGAAATCTGGTAATGAACCGTTATTCGCTGAAAGAACACAAATGGACTCGTGTGCAGGATATACTGATCGACGGAGAAAATAAACGGAATGCCTATTGGCAGTTATATGTTGATGAGAAAGGGACGATTCATCTTTCATGGGTATGGCGCGAGACCTGGCATGTGGAAACAAACCATGATATTTGTTATGCCCGTTCTTTTGATAATGGGGTAACTTGGTATAAGACGAGTGGAGAACGATATGAACTCCCGATCAAATTGTCCAATGCGGAGTATGCCTGTCGTTTACCTCAAAACTGTGAGTTGATTAATCAGACGAGCATGAGTGCTGATGCAGGAGGAAATCCGTATATAGCTACTTATTGGCGGGAATCCGACAGTGATGTTCCTCAATACCGCATCGTCTGGAATGACGGGAAGATGTGGCATCAACGGCAGATAACCGATCGCCAGACACCTTTTACCTTGAAGGGTGGAGGTACGAAAATGATCCCTATTGCCCGTCCGCGTATTGTGGTAGAAGGTGGAGAAGTCTTTTATATTTTCCGTGACGAAGAACGGGGAAGCCGTGTGTCGATGGCACATGCGACTGATGTGGGTACGAGTAAGTGGACGATAACGGATCTGACGGATTTTTCGGTGGATGCCTGGGAACCCTCTCATGATACGGAACTTTGGAAAAAGCAGCGGAAACTGCATCTCTTTGTACAACACACCCGTCAGGGAGACGGTGAACGCACAGCGGAAATTGAGCCTCAAATGATATATGTATTGGAAACGAATATGGATACAAATAAATAAAGATATGAAGAAACTATATGTAACTCTTTTTTCTGCACTCTTTCTAGGCGGTGCAATCTGTGCAAGTTGTACGGATAAGAAGGATGCTTCTGCTGAAGAAGTGATAAACACTATTCATAAAGTGAATAATTATTGGCAGACGAATCATCCGGAACACGGACGTTCTTTTTGGGATAATGCCGCCTATCACACCGGAAATATGGAAGCTTATTTTTTGACTAAGCAGCCGGAGTATTTGGAATACTCGAAAGCCTGGGCGGAACATAATGAATGGAAAGGGGCAAAATCAGATCATAAGGAAAACTGGAAGTACAGTTACGGTGAAAGTGATGATTATGTGCTTTTCGGTGACTATCAGATTTGTTTTCAGACGTATGCCGATCTCTATAATATGGAACCGGATACACAGAAAATAGCCCGTGCCCGCGAAGTGATGGAATATCAGATGAGTACCCCCAATCATGATTATTGGTGGTGGGCAGATGGCTTATATATGGTCATGCCGGTCATGACAAAGATGTATAACATTACTAAGAATCCGCTCTATTTGGAGAAACTGCATGAATACCTCGCCTATGCTGATAGTATTATGTATGATGAAGAGGCCGGACTTTATTACCGGGATGGAAAATACGTGTATCCTAAACACAAAAGTGTGAACGGCAAAAAGGATTTTTGGGCACGTGGAGACGGCTGGGTATTGGCCGGATTGGCAAAAGTCTTGAAAGAACTTCCTGAAACAGATAAGTATCGTCCGGAATATATAGATCGTTTCCGTACCCTGGCTAAGTCGGTTGCTGCTTGTCAACAGCCGGAAGGTTACTGGACACGCAGTATGCTCGATCCATTGCATGCACCGGGACCGGAAACCAGTGGAACGGCTTTCTTTACCTATGGTTTACAATGGGGAATCAATAACGGTTTCCTAGATGCTGCAGAATATCAGCCGGTGGTTGAAAAAGCATGGAAATATCTCTCAACAGTTGCTTTGCAGCCTGATGGCAAGATTGGTTATGTGCAACCGATTGGTGAGAAAGCGATACCCGGTCAGGTGGTAGACGCAAACTCCACTTCGAATTTTGGAGTAGGTGCGTTTCTATTGGCAGCCTGCGAACGGGTTCGTTATTTGAATAAATAAATACAGGCACGGATTACACGGGTTTCGCAGCTCTTAGAGGCATGCCTTAATATAAGTCAACAGCGTAATCCGTGTAAGCCGTGCCTAAAATTTAATTCAGCATCAAGCTCATATATGGCTTTAACGGCTGAAGTATTCTATTGGTTAATTCGCTAATATTCATCTGTATATGCGTACCGGGCAGTCGCTCGGTACTATACATGCACTTCCCTTTACACAGGTAATAATAACCGTTATTGACAGATAATTGTTTATCCGATAATTCCAACTGCATTTCATCTTCGGGAAAAGCTGCGGCATAGATTTGCAGCACTTCTTTGGCATTGATGATACGTGCCATGCCTAGCGGATGTTGAGGCTGTTTCTCTTCGGGAGGCAAGATTTGAACCATGCACTTATATCCGGTGTGTTGCCGGATAGCATACAACAGGCTATATTCCACATCTTTATTTTCAGCGCAAAGCTCATTGATAATGATATGTTTGTCTCCTTTATATATAATGGTTATTCCTTTGATTTCGTTTTCCTGTCTGGCTACAAATAAATAACCTCCACTAATGGCAAGATCGGTCATAATAACCTGAAAGTCTTCCGATGTGTGCTGAATACAGCAAGCCCGTTCGGAAAGCTTCTTATTCAAATAGGAATAGACCTCCTCCTGAAATTCTGAAACAACACTGACCGCTATCTCTTTAGAAGGGATAAACTCGGGCAAAACGATCTCTTTAGTTGAATACTTGAATACCGAAGCATATCCCATACGGGCATAATAATCAAACAACCAGGGTTCTGCCGGTATTAATGTGCTGAAGTGTACTCCATTCCGTAACATCCGGGCGAAAGACTGTGATAAAAGCTCGCGCATGACCCCTTTGCTTCGGAAATCGGGATGCGTACAGGCTCCTGAAATATAGGAGGTCTGTACAGTCTCTCCACCAAAAGTCATCGGATAAGGAAGCATCTGAAGCGCAGAGATTACCTCATCGCCACTTTGGATGGCGACATTCACCTCTGTTTTATAGCGCAGTCTGAAGTACATTTCAACGAATTCTTCACTATCGTCAAAACAGATTTTCCACAATGCTTTTACTTGCTCCTTTATCATCATATTTATAATGGATTTACCATTTTACCATATTCATGGGATGCTCTTTGAGGCAAGCCATATATTTTTCCAGAATCGTTGCCGGCTGGTAAGACAGTTTGGCTTTGCGTAAACCCTCAATACCTAAATCCTCTTCCCGGTTGATATAGATATATTGTTCGGGAATCCGGTTGGCAAATTCATAATTAATCATGGCATACGCACCTTCAATACTGGTATCCGCTTTTTCTACATGTACGCCGAATGTTTCATGATTGATAGGCATACCGAATGTGAATGCGACAATTTTACCGTTCACATGCAAGATACCTCCCGTCAGTCCGAGTGCCTCGAAGTTGTGGAGAGCATAAATCAGGGCGCGACGTTCGTTGCCTGTCCCCTCCTGTTGGTCACAGTTATTCACTTTACACCACTCTGCTTCCAGATCCAGACATTCCTGAATACGGTCCGGGGTAATCGGTGTGTATTCGTAATCCGGATAAGTGTTGCGGAACCGGTTGATATGATTTCTTTTCGCTTGGAATTTCTTCCCTTTCAGCGTAGATAGATCACTTCTCAAATAAATATAATCCGCATAGTCGCGGTCTTCTGTGAAAGTGAACTGTTCCGGAAGGATAGCTTCGAGATCAGCGCGCATATTGCTGCACACTCCCAGCATACAGAAATGCTGGTTCTCTTTGCGGGCATCTTCTATCAGTTCCCACAATACTGCTTTCAAATCTCCTGTGCCTACGGGCATCATATAAGCAAGTTGTTCTCCCGCCCAGAACTTGAATACCAAAAAGTTGTCGACCACTGCGAATTGAGTGTCATATAAGAACCTCCAACTGCAAAGATTGGAGAATGAAAGATCGCAATTGCGGCGATCACTTTTCATCGTGAATGAGGTGATTGTGTCTTTGTCTGCTAATGTGATATCTTTAAATGGAATCATAAAATTGCTTTTTGCGTTTAACTCTTTATATAACGGAAAATCAAGAGATTTTGTTTTTACAAGACACCTAATAATCGAAGGATTGTAGGTGTGAGCAGTGCGGTGAAGATTCCATTCAGTGTCAGTCCCAGACTGGCGTATGCTCCATATTTGCTGCTGATATCCATTGCGGTGGAAGTTCCGACAGCATGAGCGGCTGTCCCCATCGAAAGCCCTTGGGCGATCGGACTGCCTACACGCATGATTTTCATGGTCTTAAAACCACAGATCGCTCCTAATAAACCTACTGCCACAACAACTGCCGCCGTCAGTGACGGAATACCGCCAATGGCTTTGGTTACTTCCATCGCAATCGGAGTCGTAACCGATTTGGGAGCCAGAGACAGGATTACTTCTTGGGAAGCTCCCATGAACTTCGCAATCAGCACTACTGAAATAACTCCGACAATGCAGCCTGCCAGTTGAGACAGAAGGATAGGCAGTAACTGCTTTTTTATCATTTCCAATTGAAGATATAAAGGTACGCCTAAAGCAACAACAGCCGGGCGGAGCCAGAACTCGATCAAATGTCCTCCTTTATTATAGGTCTCGTATGAGATATTTGTCATTTTAAGGAAGATGATTAATAGGGCGATGGTCAGCAATATAGGATTTAATAATACCAGTCCTGTTTTCTTCTGAAGCAATTTGGCAAAGAAGAAAATCCCGAAGGTGATAGCCAACAGGAAGAAATTATTCTCTAAGAAGCTCATTTGTCTTTATTCGTTAAGTTGATTTTATCTTTAAGGTGCAGTTTCTCCGACAGATGGAAATCCGTCAGGTGAAGTTTGCGCGCCAGCTTAATCTGACGTGCCAGCCTGAACTTGCGGACGATTTGATGTACCCATCCCGTAACGACAAGTACAAGCGCGGTGCTGATAATGGTCGCTGTCACTATCGGCCAGAACTCTGCCGCAATGACATCAAAGTATAGCATAAGAGCCACACCGGGCGGAACGAAAAAGAATCCTAAGTTGGCAACCAGAAAGTCGGACAATCCCTGTACCCAGTGTAACTTAATCCAACCTAATTTTAAAAAGAGGGTGAGCAGCAGCATACCGATGATGCTGGAGGGGAGCTTGATACCCGTAAGATAAACTATTAATTCACCCAAAGCCAAACAGCCAAATAAAATGGCGCACTGACGTATCATAACTAATAACCTATTGATTTTGTTTGAAAACGCTGCAAAGGTATGAAAAATAGGAGTACAGTGTTAAATATTACAATATTTTAGACTTGGAAGAGAAAAATAGGCGAAATTGTAATGTGGATATTGCAAAATTGAGTACTTTTGCACCGCAAATTACAAATTGTAAGGACGTTTTATAATAATATTCAATATATCTATGCTCAATTTAATCAACCAAATCGTGGCGCGTGCGAAAGCAAATCGCCAACGTATTGTTCTTCCGGAAGGAACTGAAGAACGCACATTGAAAGCTGCCAATATGATTTTGACAGACGAAGTAGCCGATCTAATTTTACTGGGTAAACCGGCAGAAATTAATGAACTTGCTGCAAAATGGGGATTGGGAAACATCGGTAAAGCTACTATCATTGATCCTGAAACTTCTCCGAAACACGAAGAATATGCGCAGTTGTTGTGTGAACTTCGTAAAAAGAAGGGGATGACTATCGAAGAAGCCCGCAAGTTAACGAATGATCCTTTATTCTTTGGTTGTTTAATGATTAAGAGCGGTGATGCTGACGGTCAGTTGGCTGGTGCCCGTAACACTACTGGTAATGTATTGCGTCCTGCTTTGCAGATTATCAAGACTGCGCCGGGAATCACTTGCGTGTCTGGTGCTATGTTGCTTTTGACTCATGCTCCTGAATACGGAAAGAATGGCATTTTGGTCATGGGTGACGTTGCTGTAACTCCGGTTCCGGACGCTAATCAGCTGGCACAGATTGCTATTTGTACTGCGCAGACTGCGAAAGCCGTTGCCGGTATTGAAAATCCGAAAGTAGCTCTGTTGAGCTTTTCAACCAAGGGTTCCGCTAAACACGAAGTAGTGGATAAAGTGGTAGAAGCTACTAAGATTGCAAAAGAGATGGCTCCTACTCTTGATTTGGATGGTGAAATGCAGGCTGACGCTGCTCTTGTACCGGAAGTGGGTGCTAGCAAAGCGCCGGGTTCTCCAGTAGCCGGAGAAGCAAATGTGCTGATCGTTCCAAGTTTGGAAGTTGGTAATATTTCTTATAAATTAGTTCAACGTCTGGGACATGCTGACGCTGTTGGTCCGATTCTTCAGGGTATTGCCTGTCCGGTAAACGACTTGTCTCGTGGTTGTTCTATCGAAGATGTATATCGCATGATTGCTATCACAGCTAATCAGGCCATTGCAGCAAAAGCGAATAAATAAGTATTAGATATAAACTATTAAGTATAAATCGACAACGACATGAAGATTCTGGTATTGAACTGCGGAAGTTCATCTATTAAATATAAATTGTTCGATATGACCACCAAAGAGGTGATTGCACAAGGTGGTATCGAAAAAATCGGTCTGAAAGGATCATTCTTGAAACTTACTTTGCCGAATGGTGAAAAGAAAATATTGGAGAAAGATATTCCTGAACATACAGTAGGAGTAGAGTTTATCCTGAACACGCTGATTAATCCTGAATACGGCGCTATTAAATCTTTGGATGAGATCAATGCAGTAGGTCACCGTATGGTACACGGAGGCGAGCGTTTCAGCGAATCTGTATTGCTGAACAAGGAAGTGCTGGAAGCTTTCGCTGCTTGCAATGACTTGGCTCCGCTTCACAATCCTGCTAACTTGAAAGGGGTAAATGCAGTTTCTGCTATTCTTCCTAACATTCCGCAGGTAGGTGTATTCGATACGGCTTTCCATCAGACAATGCCGGATTATGCTTACATGTATGCTATTCCTCACGAACTGTATGAAAAGTATGGTGTACGTCGTTATGGCTTCCACGGAACTTCTCATCGTTATGTGTCAAAACGTGTATGTGAATTCTTGGGTGTAAATCCGGTAGGACAGAAAATTATCACTTGCCACATTGGTAACGGTGGTTCTATCGCTGCTATCAAAGATGGTAAATGTATGGATACTACTATGGGCTTGACTCCATTGGAAGGCTTGATGATGGGTACTCGTAGCGGTGATATTGATGCCGGTGCAGTAACATTTATCATGGAAAAAGAAGGCTTGAACACAACCGGTGTTTCCAATCTGTTGAACAAGAAGAGCGGTGTACTGGGCATTTCGGGTGTATCAAGCGATATGCGTGAACTCTTGGCTGCTTGTGCGGCTGGCAATGAGAAAGCTATCCTTGCAGAGAAGATGTACTATTACCGTATTAAGAAATATATCGGTGCTTATGCTGCTGCATTGGGCGGTGTGGATATTATCCTGTTTACTGGTGGTGTAGGTGAGAACCAGATGGAATGTCGTCGTGAAGTTTGTAAGGATATGGAATTCATGGGTATCGAACTTGATAACGAAGTAAATGCTAAGGTTCGCGGTGAAGAAGCAATCATTTCTACTCCTGCTTCTAAAGTGAAAGTAGTAGTGATCCCAACAGATGAAGAACTGTTGATCGCATCGGATACAATGGATATCCTGAATAAGTAATAATTTTATTGCTGATATACAAAAAAAAGATGGACTCGATTTCGAGTCCATCTTTTTTTTGTCTTACTTTGCATATCAAATAGTTATATCCCGTTTTTGATATGCGTTACTCCGTCATAATTCCCGTTTATAATCGTCCCGATGAAGTGGATGAATTATTGCAAAGTCTTACTGTACAACACTTTAAGGGTTTTGAGGTTGTTGTTGTTGAAGATGGTTCTTCCATTCCCTGTAAAGGAGTAGTAGACCGGTATGCAGATCGGTTGAATATAAAATATTTCTCTAAACCCAATTCCGGTCCGGGACAAACCCGTAATTACGGAGCAGAACGTAGCGAAGGCGAATACCTTATTATATTGGATTCTGATGTCATCCTTCCCGAAGGCTACTTCGATGCGGTAGAGAAGGAGCTCACCACTTCTCCTGCCGATGCTTTTGGTGGCCCCGACCGTGCACACGATTCTTTCACTGATATTCAGAAGGCAATTAACTATTCCATGACCTCTTTCTTCACGACCGGAGGTATCCGTGGCGGAAAAAAGAAGATGGACAAATTCTATCCCCGTAGTTTTAATATGGGAGTTCGCCGGGGAGTGTACGAGGCTTTGGGAGGTTTTTCAAAGATGCGTTTTGGGGAGGATATTGATTTCAGTATCCGTATCTTTAAGAATGGGTACACTTGTCGTCTTTTTCCTGATGCCTGGGTATATCATAAACGTCGGACTGACTTGAAAAAATTCTTCAAGCAGGTGCATAACTCCGGCATTGCCCGTATTAATCTTTATAAGAAATATCCGGATTCTCTGAAACTGGTGCATTTGCTTCCAGCCGTATTTACATTGGGAGTGGCGCTTCTATTATTAGGAACCCCCTTCTGCCTCTTCAGTTTCACGCCTATCATTCTCTATGCATTACTCGTATGCATTGATTCTACTATTCAGAATAAAAGTCTGTCTATTGGCGTTTATTCCATTGCCGCCGCATTTATACAGCTTATCGGCTATGGTACAGGCTTTTGGCGCGCATGGTGGCAGCGTTGTATCAGAGGGAAGGATGAGTTTGAGGCTTTCCAAAAGAATTTTTATAAGTAATCCATTTTTTATTTGCCTATTACCATTCCTATTTTTGTTTAAAAGGAATGTTGTCTGACACCCGGGTGTCAGACAAGTTATACTTTCATGGAAAAAAAGTAATGGATGCAATCGAAGAAATTTTTATAGGCTATATCTTTTTTCATTTAGTGGAGTGCAAATCACATTTCTTATTCTTCCCTTAAACCCCAGCAATTTGTCGCCTATCTGTTTCAATGGGAAGATAAGTGTTTCCTGATACCAAATGCTGTCTTTACGCAGGCTTTTCTGATTGTAAACTACACCGATTCGTCCTTCCAAACGTTCTTGTAGCTCTCCGTTTATGTAAAGTGAGGTCCCTTTGGCATCTCCCTCTACACGAACCTTTGTCCATTTTTCCACAGGCAAACGATAGGAATGGAAGATGAATTCATAGCCGTCGCGCGAGAATGCGAATTTACCCGTATTTTGCCAGTTCGCGGTGAAAACAGAATGGGGACCTTTGAATAAGACCGCATCGATATTGGGCTTTGGATCTGCGTAGATTTCAAATTCCACACTATATGGATAACCGATTTCGGGTATAGAGGTAAGAACCGAGTCGTTACCTTGCAGGATAATTTCCTGGCCGGAAAGCGTTAGGTCTTTTCTGTCATCTATGCTGGCCTGTAGATTTACGCCCGGTGCTTCCGGTGTTGTCCTGCACCACGTTTCGAAGGTTTCAAACGGTATGTTTCTTGTGTTTTCTCCTTTCCAAAGTTTCTCGCTCATAACCTGCATGGCAGGAAAGGTGCGTATATGTACATCCTGTTGGCTGATTCCATTTCCGACACGGTCGTTCCATACAGCAAACATGGCTCCTAATAAATTAGTAGACTGCTCTATCATTTCTCCCTCTTGCATCATTCGTGGTGACCAACTCTCATATATCCATTGATGATCCAGAAAGTTATGGTAGTAATTCACGGCTGGTACGATATATAGAAATGCATCGCATGTATTAATCGCTTTGGCTCCTTCCTGCAGTGCGGTTTCTAAGTCTAGCCAGCTATAATTCCATGCATTGACCGTTTTTCCTTTCAGATTTACGGGGGTATTTCCTTTCATGTGTTTCAGACTTCCCCATAATCGCGGATTTTTTCCATATTTGGTGATATACTTCAGATAGTATTCAGTGAAATAGCGGAATTGTTCCGCTTCTTTGAGGTTGTACTCATCAGTGCCGATATGTACGTCCGGTCCGACAAATATCGGGTGATCTCCCGAGAGATATTCGTCAAACAAAGTATCAAGGAAATCATATACCTCTTTTTTATAGAGGTCGAGATGATCCATACCATATTCTTTTTTGTCGGCTGCCAGTATCGGATTGTAATGAGTGAAAGCGAGTGAGTGTGCCGGAACATCAATTTCTGGGATGATATTGATTCCATATCGTGCGGCCATTTGCTGGAAGTTGCGGAATTCTTCTTTGGTGTAGGAACCATCTTTGGATGTGAGTCCCGGAAAACGGTCGCTTTCCAATCTGAAGGCGGCGTATGTTTTGTTCCAGTCATTATCGAAAAACTCAACGAAACCATTATCATTCAGATGTATTTGCAGTTCATTCATTTTATAGAACGAGAGAATT
Source organism: Bacteroides sp. LFL-34 (assembly GCF_027257075.1). NCBI lineage: Bacteria > Pseudomonadati > Bacteroidota > Bacteroidia > Bacteroidales > Bacteroidaceae > Bacteroides > Bacteroides sp. LFL-34. The sequence continues at coordinate 13,967 of NZ_JAPQKZ010000041.1, forward strand.
TTTACGTAATCCTGCAAATAGTCCATTGTGAAAAATTTCCTGGCTACGTCAATCATCAGTCCGCGGTGAGCATACTGCGGATAATCCAATGCTTTTCCTTTCATGAGTCCAAAAGGCTGGTTATGGATCATTTGCAACAGTGTGCGAGTTCCCCAGAATACTCCTTTTACGGTGGAGGCTTCGATGGTTACATGGTTGCGTATATCCAGTTCATAGCTTTCTTCTCCCAATGATGAAGGCGATTTTTTCACTGACAGATAGATAGAATGATTTTTCGGTTTTCCGGAGGTTACCTGATAATTCCAGCCGAACATATCTTTTAAGTCTTTTGCCATTATTTCCGCAGTTTCTTTCAACAGGCTTTCTGCTTCCGGAGCGATTATAATCTTTCCTGTTTCCGGTAGTGTCAGTTTGCCTTTTGCCCCATTCCAATGTTGTAAGGAGGGAATCACCTGCGGGATATCCGTTTGAGCGTATACTGTTATTCCTAATAGTAGTAAGATGGATAAGATGCTTATTCTCTTTTTCATATTTATTAGATGTTTATATATTAATCTTGATAGCGCAAAACTACGATATTTGGAAGTAAAGGGATTCTAAAAATAGACTTATAGCTTCCAAAATTCATTTTTTCAGTTATATAGGAGTATCTTTGTGACTTAATTTGATTAATAATGGAAAGTAAACACAAACTATCCATCAACCAGTGGGCACTGGAAGACCGCCCACGGGAAAAAATGATGGAGAAGGGAGCAGCCGCATTGAGTGATGCCGAACTACTCGCTATATTGATTGGCTCCGGAAATACGGAAGAAAGTGCTGTCGAATTGATGAGACGCCTGCTCCTGTCTTGTGATAACAATCTGAATTCATTGGCAAAATGGGAAGTGTGTGACTATTCCTCTTTCAAAGGTATGGGACCCGCAAAGAGCATTACAGTGATGGCAGCCTTGGAATTAGGCAAACGAAGAAAGCTGCAAGAAACCAAAGAGAGACTTCGAATCACTTGCTCAAAAGATATCTATGATATTTTCCAACCGATCATGTGTGACTTGGAACAGGAAGAATTCTGGGTGCTCCTATTGAACCAGGCAACCAAACTAATTGATAAGGTACGTATAAGTACTGGTGGCATAGACGGAACTTATACCGATGTGCGCACCATTCTCCGGGAAGCATTGCTGCAAAGAGCTACACAAATCGCGGTGGTGCATAACCATCCTTCGGGAAATATTCATCCCAGCCAACCGGACAGGAGTTTGACAGAGCATATCCATAAAGCGGCGGAAACGATGAATATCCGTCTGATAGATCACGTCATCGTTTGTGAAGACGGATTTTTCAGCTTTGCAGATGAGGGCCTACTCTAATTAGTAATACTACCTTATTTAAGTGAGAATATCTTATTTATTCTCACTCCTGCATTCATTTTTATACTGCGTGGGCGTCAAGCCTGTGTACTGTTTGAATGCAGTACTGAAATAACGTAAAGTAGTGAAACCTATCTGATCTGATATTTCAGTAAATGTCAGATCGGTGGTTTTTATCAGAGTAATGGCTTGCTCCAACCTGAATTTGTTGATATAGTCATTTGCCCCCATATCGGTGATAGCCTTCAACTTGTTGTAAAGAGATGTTTTACTCATTCCGATCTCTCTGCAGATAAAAGGAATATCTAAAGACGGATTGCTGATATTCTCGGAAATGAGCTTGTTAAACTTTAACAAGAACGTTTCATCCGCCTGGCTGAAAGTACTCTCCAGCGGTTGAGGGAAGTTGCCTATATGTTGATAGTGCTCTTTCGTTTGCTCCCGGTTGTATAGCCGGTTCTGTATAATCTTAACAAGAGTGTCTATCTCAAAAGGTTTTCCCAGATAAGCGTCCGCCCCGATTTTATACCCATACAGTCGGCTCTGTTCATCATTGCGTGCCGTGAGCAGAATCACAGGAATATGACTGATGCCGATATTCTCTTTTACCGCTTTGCACAGTTCGTATCCATTCATAACCGGCATCATCACATCGCTCACTATAATATCCGGAACTTGCTTTTGCGCTATTTCGAAAGCTTCCCGGCCATCATGTGCTATATAAATTGCTTTGAATAAGGATTTCAATTCTTTGGAGAGGAAATCTGTCAGGTTATGATTGTCGTCTACCAATAGCACTGTGTAATTCTGCGTAGAGAAGTCGAGTGTCTCGGGAGCGTTGATCTCATGATCTACGTCCGGTGTAATCAATTCATTGATGTAAGGTTTCGGCTGGCAGATGACTTCGCCCGACTCCAATCCCAAAGGTAAGTCGAAGAAGAAAGTGGCTCCTCCCGCTTCGTTGTTCATGGCTCCGATTTTACCTTTATGCAATTCCACCAGCATCTTGGCGTATGAAAGTCCGACTCCGCTACCGCCAATTTCCTGCTTGCCTTGATAGAAACGGATGAATACTTTCTCCATGTCTTCCTCTTGCATACCTTCTCCCTGATCCAAAACGGAAACACGGACGTATGAGTCATTTTTGCTGGTACGGATAGTGACGGTTGTGTTTTTAGGACTGTGTTTCAGTGCGTTCGTCAATAAGTTTGTGACTACGATTGTACACATACCCTTGTCAAATACCACCTCTTTTATGCTGTCGTCGAGCTGATAATCTATTTGCACTTCCTGGGCAGCTCCCTCGTCCGTAAAATCGGCACCAATCTCCTTTATCCATGAGTTAAATGGATAGGCTTGGAGTTTCAACTTGGTTTCTCCTACTTCCATCTTACGTACGTCCAGCACCATGTTGATAAGATCTTTCATCCGTTGAGCCTGTTTATGTATATTCTTCAACGGTGGATAAATGGCATCTGTAGAAGGAAGTGTCTTTAATATGCGGCTTAGCGGGGCATATATGAGTGTGAGCGGAGTTCGCAGTTCATGGCTGATATTAATCAGAAAACGAACTTTTTCTTCATACACATTCTGCTCGTGTTCTTTCATCATCCATTTCATCTTGTTTTCTTTGCGTCGAAGCAGAACGAAAACAATTTGTACCACAATGCCTATGCAAGCAATGATGCAGAGAGAAACGAACCACCAGCTTCTGTACCAGGGTGGCAGTACGTTTAATGTGAAAAGAAACTGGGGAGTTGTTTCATTTCCTTCCTGTGTGTTACAGCTCACCATGATGGGATAACTTCCCGGAGCAAGAGATGGGATCATCAATTCAGGGTTGTAGCCTTCGGTTTTAAGGTCTCCCATTTGGAAATGATAGACTTTGAGCCGGAGAATGTCCGCACCATAAGTCATGACACGGATCTTAATGTTTTTACTGTTCCAGGGGATGGATATCTTGTCTTGATTGAGCTGATACATCCTGTTCTCTCCGTTTATAGTCAGTTCGGCAAGGCGTATTTCCGGAGAGTCACTACTCTTTTCTATTTGAGTGTCTGCATTGATACATAGTAAGCCTTTTACACCTCCCATATAGATGTTGCCTTTGGGGGAAATGAGACGGGGCTCGGCCAAGTATTCATTGGGGGAAATTCCATCCGCTTCTCCGAACCATACAAAACGTTTGGTATCGGTGAGCCATATAAAGAGTTTCTGTTCAGCTCCTATCCACACTTTTCCTTTATTGTCGCATAACACGGTATTTACTTCATTAAATAAGGTGGTAGGAATTCTTTCGAATTTGCGGGTATCAGGGTGATAGGTGTACAGGCCACGGGTGCCTGCAATCCAGAATACGCCCTTGTCATCCCTGGATACAGCATTGAAGAATCCCTGTGGAGCACTTGCAAATATCTCCACTGTGTCTTTTTTACGATCCAGTCTATATATATTATAAGGATCGTTCAGGTAAATGGCAGTGGAATCATATCCAATGGAACTCAACAAGCCTTTTATTTTCACTTCTTTGGCACAAGGGACAGGAGTGAGTTGCCGGGTGGAAGTATGGTAGCGGTAAGGAGGCGAACTTAATATTAAGATCGAATTGGGAGTATCCCGGTATAAGTTGATTGGCTGTCCGCTATAGCGGATGTGATGCTCTAATGAAGGGCTCATAATAGCGAAAGGACGCTTCTTTCCTGTCTTTTTATCGAATATGAAGATACCTTTGGAAAAGGCAGATACTAACAATTCGTTGGGTGTGAAGCTGGTGATGGAGACCATCTTGTCTCCCCAAGTGTCGGGATAGTGCACAAATGTTTCTGTAGAAGGAATGAATTTATTGATACCTCCTCCGTCCGTAGCGATCCAGAGTTCTTCGGAAGCCGGTTCCTGATATAGTTGTAATACCGTACTTTGACTTAATCCTTTGTTGTGCCCTAACACAACATTAGTGTAAGTTCTCATGGATACTTCACGAATGTTGATAACCCCTTCACGTTTACTTCCCGCCCATATATTTCCGGCAGAGTCGCTATGCAGGCAGAGTATTGTATTTGTGGGAAGGGAATGATTATCTCCGGAGATATGTTCGAGTACGGTAATATTGCCGGTTGTGGGATCGAGGATATTGATACCTCCCCCGTCTGTTCCCATCCATATTTTTTGTTTGAATTCGGTCATGCACAATACGATGTCACTGCTCAAACGGGAGTTTTGAGTGGTATAGCTGGCTATCAATTTTCCCTGGGCGGAGAAACACTTGACGCCATTGTTGTAGGTTGACAGCCATATTCTTTGTTGGGAGTCTATGATGATTCCTACGTTGTCGTTCCCGTATTGGAAAGGAAATGGGGTTATCTCGAAATTCTTGAGGTTCATTTGCAGTATTCCCTGTTGCCAGCTTAGACACAATATGGTATCGGGTTTCCACATTTGTATGGATCGTATAATGAACGGCTCGTCGGTCTTGAATTCCCGTATGAGAGAAATCGTGTTGGTGGCATAAGAATATTTATATATCTTGTTGATCCCTCCGAACAGAAGCCCGTCTGCTATTTTGCAGATCGATTTGGCAATGATGGGCTGATTATTTAGTTTGGGGATAAAGAAGTTGTCGTGAATAAGAGAATAACGGGCGATTCCTGTGGTGGTCAGTATCCAGGTTGTCTGCTGATTATCTTCAATAATTTGCAGGATACTGTCGTTAGGCAGGGAATTTTCATTATCAGGTTGTGCGGTGTACTTTTTGAGTTCCGTTCCATCAAATCTGATTAGTCCTGTCGGAGTACCGATCCAGATGAATCCCTTTTGTTCGGTATAGATACAGCTGATGATAGACGGCATTCCGTTTTGGGAACCAATCAGTTTAAAGTCGTAATGGTTACCTATACTTATTGCTGGAAATGTGCCTACGATAAGAAAAGCCAGTAAGCAGAAAAAGTGTTTTATCCAAATACTTTTTTTCATCAGTCAAGATTATTAAGGGGAGATTAGTGAAACAAAAGTATGATTAATTCCGCTAAAACAAAAGAAATATTTCCAAAAACCGCCACAAAGACGTTCAAAAACGGAATATGGATGTTTTTGGAAACATTTTGGCGATTTTATGAACTCGCCATTCTGCCAATCAATCTATTTTTGTGGTGTATTTCAATGCCGGATAGTGTGGGCTATTGGCAAATGGAACTCAAAAAAACTTTTAGTATTAACTTTAATATAATGTTATGAAGAAAATGCAGATTAGGATGCAACTGGTGTGTCTCTTTTCAATGCTTTTACTGTTCTTCCCTGTGGAGCTCTTTGCTCAACAGGGCACTATCACTGGTAAGGTGGTAGACGAACGTGGCGAGTCCGTAATCGGAGCAACCGTTATGGTGAAAGGTTCTACTGATGGTACCATTACCGATTTGGATGGAAACTTTAAAATTAACGGTAAAGTAGGTACAACGATAACTGTCAACTATGTGGGCTATGCTCCTTTGGAAGTGAAAATCACTAAGCTAACAGGAAATCGGTTCGTGATGAAGGAAGACTCCAAAACTTTAGATGAAGTGGTGGTAGTCGGTATGGGAACACAGAAACGTAATACTATTACAGCGGCTGTAGCAACAGTTAATGCGGATGCAATCGCTACCCGTCCTGTGACGGATGTAACCAGCGCCTTACAAGGTAATGTGGCTGGTTTGAACTTTGCTTCGGATGCTTCTGAAAGCGGTACCGGTGGTGAAGTTGGCGGAGAAATCAAATTTAATATTCGCGGTATCGGTTCTATTAATGGTGGAGAGCCTTATGTATTGGTGGATGGTGTGGAACAGAGCTTGCAGAATGTAAATCCTGCCGATATAGAAAGTATCAGTGTATTGAAAGATGCTTCTGCAGCAGCCGTGTATGGTGCTCGTGCTGCGTATGGTGTGGTGTTAGTAACGACCAAGAGCGGTAAACAGGATAAAGCCCGGGTGACTTATCGCGGTTCTGTGGGTATGAGTGCACCTATCAACATGCCCGAGATGATGAACTCTGTAGAGTTTGCCAATTATAAAAATGCGTACCGTTCGGCAATTGGTGAGTCTCCATACTTCTCACAGGAGACTATTGATTTGATGAATCAGTTTTTGCAGAACCCCTATGGTGAAGGTCTGCCCGGTATTACCGCCAATCAGGAGAATACCGGTTGGCGTGGCGGTGAATCGCAGTATGCCAATACCGACTGGTTTGATTATTTCTATAAAAACAAATCTTTGCGTCATTCACACAATCTAAGTATCTCCGGTGGATCGGACAAAGTGACTTATTATGTCGGTCTGGGTTATACTTACCAGGGTGGTTTGCTGGATCGTGTAGAAGACTCTCTGGATAAATACAACGTGAATACCAAATTTCAGATCAAGCCGAATGACTGGTTGAAGTTTAACTTCAATAACAATATCACGTTGAATCTGATTTCCCGCCCGCTCCCCGATATGTCTATTCTTTATCATCAGATAGCTCGTTCGCAGCCTAATATGGTGACTGAAGTTCCTATTTCCGGGCTTTATAATCTTCCTTCATGGAATGAAGCTTTGTATCTGGACAATGTGGGCTATTCGCAGAACCGCATTTCTGATGCCATGACTTTTGCAGCTACTGTTACGCCTCTGAAAGGCTGGGACATTATCGGAGAGATGAAAGTTCGTTTTGATGTGCAGAATGATGAATTCTTGCAGAAGCAGCCCCGTACCACACGGCCCGACGGAACCATAGAGGATGTTACCGCTCCCCGGCAGGGATATTCTTATCCCGGTATCGAATATTCGAATTCTTTGTGGGGATCAATGACTCGTGGAAATCAATTCAACTATTATTTGTCTCCCAGTGTGTCGTCTTCATATACGAATCAATGGGGTGACCATTTCTTTAAGGCAATGGCCGGTTTCCAGATGGAAGTGCAGCAAAACTCAAGCATGTATGCGTATAAAGACGGAGTGATGAGCGATGATACATTCTCTTTTGACAATGCAAACGGAAAAGCCTATAATAGTGAAGCGCGTGACCATTGGGCAACCATGGGATTCTATACCCGTTTGAACTGGAACTACCAGAATGTCTATTTTCTGGAATTTAGCGGACGTTATGATGGTTCGTCACGTTTCGCTTCCGGCAATCGTTGGGGATTTTTCCCTTCTTTCTCTGCCGGTTATGACATTGCCCGTACCGACTACTTCAAGCAATGGAGCTTGCCTGTTTCACAGTTGAAAGTGCGTTTGTCTTACGGACGTTTAGGCAATCAGAATGGAGCCGGACTATATGATTATCTGAACTTCATGACATTGAGACCGGACTATTCAAATGCATGGTTGCTTTCCGGTGTCACTTCGGCTACTCCGGTACGTGGTACAGTCGCTTTAACACCTTCTATGGTAAGCCCGTACATTACATGGGAAAAAGTGGATAATGCCAACTTAGGTTTCGACCTGACTTTGCTTAACAATCGTTTGACGATTACGGCGGATATTTACCAACGTACGACCAAAGACATGATTGGCCCGGCTGAAGCAATTCCTGATATTGGCGGTATTGCTGTTGACCAACGTGCTAAAGTAAATAATGCAACACTACGTAACCGTGGATGGGAATTGTCGGTTAACTGGTCTGACCAGCTGAAGAATGGTTTCAGTTATGGAATCGGTTTCAATATCTTTGACTACAAAGCAGTGGTAACCAAATACAATAATCCGGAAGGATTGATTTATAACAACCACACCGGTCTGGTTCGTAACAAAGGTTATTACCAGGGAATGGATTTAGGTGAAATCTGGGGATATGAAGCAAATGATCTGTTTCTCACCAACCAGGAAGTGGATGAATATCTGAGAGAAGTAGACATGTCTTTCTTCAAACCGAATAAGGATTGGCAACGTGGTGATTTGAAATATATCGATTCGAACGGTGATGGTAAAATTGATCCGGGTTCGGGTACATTGAAAGATCACGGTGATTTGAAAATTATCGGTAATACGACTCCTCGTTACTCCTTCGGTCTGAACTTACATGCCGGTTATAAAGGTTTTGAAGTTTCCGCATTGTTCCAGGGAGTCATGAAACGTGATTTCCCGATGGCTGCAAGTACTTATCTGTTTAGCGGTGATTCCAACTTCTTTAAAGAACATTTGGATTATTATAATGTGTACAACCCGGGGGCTTACCTGCCGCGTCTGACAAAACCCGACAGTCCTGAATATAATGCGAACGTAGGTTACAACACTTCACGTTATTTATTGAACGCAGCTTATATGCGACTCAAAAACTTGATGATTTCTTATAACTTCCAGCCTAAACTGGTTAAGAAGATGGGATTGGAGAACTTGAAAGTGTATTTCACTTGTGATAATCTCTTCACGATTGACAATTTGCCGGACGTATTCGATCCTGAAACCTTGAATCAGGTAAATACATGGGCTGGGGGTAGTAACGAAACTGCTCCGGGATTGACTTCCCCAATGAAGCAAAATGGTAACGGAAAGGTATATCCGTTGAATAAAAACTACGTATTTGGTATTGAATTTACCTTTTAAACCATAAGATATGAAAAGAATATATATAATGGCTTTTGTAGCCGCTTCAATATTACCATTTTCATCCTGTTCAGATTTTCTGGATAGAGAACCGATAACCAAGCCGGAAGCCGGTAATTTTCTGACAGGTGCCATACAGGTTGAAAACTATATTAACGGACTATATATGACGTTGCCGTCTTTTAGTAAGTTCGGTTTGGGAGTTCGCAGTGAAGAAAAGAATAGTGACAATATTATTGCAGAAAAGTATGATGCCCGTTTGCATGGACAGAATAACCAGTTTAGCGGAGCTTCCGATTGGCAGACTGGTTATCAGAACCTGCGTAAAGTGAACTATTTTTTCCATAATTATAAAGTACCCGAAGCACAGGAAAACGAAGATGTACTGTCGTTGAAAGGGGAGGCTTACTTTTTACGTGCCTATTGGCATTTCGATTTATTGAAGAAATTCGGTTCTATTCCGGTAATGGATGCTTTTTGGGATGAGAATGCGACAATCGCAGGATTACAGATTCCCGCAAAGACACGTAATGAGGTAGCCCGATTTATTTTGAGTGATTTGGTTGAGGCGAAGAATCTGTTGCATTCGCGCGGTAAATATTCCGGAATTCGTATCAATAAAGAAGCTGCCATGGTTTTGGCAATGAATGTGGCGTTGTATGAAGGAACTTGGGAAAAGTATCACAGCAGCGATGATTTTGCATCTTCCACTAACGAATCAAATTATTTCTTGGGTGAAGTTATTAACTGGGGAAATGAACTGTTCGGTTGTGGCATTGATCTGTATAAAACCGGGCAAAATCCGGGAGATGCTTTTGCGGCATTGTTCAATAGCAAAGATTTGTCAGGAATGGGCGAAGTGCTATTGTGGAGGAAATATTCGAGTGATGAAGGAGTCTTTCATGATGTCAACGGTAATCTGAAGGCAGGTGTTGTCGACTCGGAAGGAGCTGCCGGAATTACTCAAAGCCTGGTGGATAATTATCTGAATGCCGATGGAACATTTATTGATCCGACAAATGAGAAATTTAAGGATTTTAAGGAAACATTTGAAGGCCGTGACCCTAGATTGATTCAAACGGTGATGAATGAAGGTGCCAAATTTGCTTCTGCCACTACTGCGACCCCAATGCATCTGGAAGAATATACGGATGAGAAGAAGAATACTATTAGTCCTCCTAAATTGGCAGGAGATGGAAACACACGTTCTTTGACGGGTTATCACATCCGTTTGGGAATAGATACCACCTTTGTAAGTGGTAATGGTGAGACTGCTTTACCTATTATTCGTTATGCCGAAGGTCTTTTGGCTTATGCAGAAGCTGCTGCTGAACTGGAAATGTGGAGCGATGATATAGCGAATAAGACATTGAAAGCGCTTCGTGAACGTGCAGGAGTGAAATATCTGGCACCGGCAAAGGATGCTAATTTCACCGATTTCGGTTATACATTGACTCCTGTTTTACAGGAAATCCGTCGTGAACGCCGTTCTGAACTTGCTTTGCAAGGTTTCCGGCTGGATGATCTCATGCGTTGGAAAGCCGATAAACTGATTGTCGGAAAGCGTGGTAAAGGTGCTTATGTAGGTGATGAATCTATTTTATTCAAATCTTACAGTCCGGATAATCAGAAAAGAATCAGAGAGCGTCTGACCCTTGATGATAACAAATGGGCGGATCCGATGGCCGGGACTCTGCCAAGCGGATATCAATTCCATGCAGATAGGGATTATCTGTTACCGATCCCTCCTTCAGAATTGGAATTGAACAAAAAGTTGAAACAAAACCCGAAATGGTAATCATTAATAATGATATAATAGGATAGATTATGAAGAAATATTTCTATAGATTATTACCAATTTGCCTGTTTATCCTTGTAATGACAGGCTGTAATGACACCGAGACGGTTATCTCTATCGGAGAAGCCCGGAATCTGGTGGCCGAAATCAGTACTCAAAGTGCTGCTATCGGAGATAATGTGACCTTTACTGTGAAGGTAGATCAGCAAGACAATCAGTTGGCACTCGAAGAAGATATAGACGTTGTTCTGACTTTTGCAGGTAAGAATGTAGGAGGAAAGGATGTCCCTGTATCTGATGTCTTTGAAGGCTTTGCTGGTCATCTTTTTATGAAGAAAGGTGAGAAACAGGGATTTACCGAATTTAAGGTAAAGAACGATCTGGCTAAATATCCTATATCGGGTACTATCACCGCTTATGTCAGAGGATACAAGATCAATGCGGCTGAACGTCCGATTGTGGTATCTGATAAACACTACACCATCTTGTCATTGAAGAACAATTCGGACAATACGGTGAAAGAGTATGGCTCATTTATTCTGGTCGCTACGGTAGGAGCGTCAGCTAAGGAAGATGTAGTCGTTCATATTGATGCGGGTGAAGATGCGGATAAATATGAGAATCTGCCGAGCGAATTGGTGGTGAAAGCCGGGTATAAAACAGCTGAATCTGAACTTATATGGGTGAAAGGAGAGAAAGGACCGAATACTTTCACTTCTGTGTCTATGTCTTTTGCTACCGATTCTGAAATTCATCCGGTATATGGGGACGAGTTGGAAATTAAGGTTACTGATACGGATGCAGGTTTGACTCCGGGCACCGAGTTAACCAATGAGCAATGGGTTTATACAGATCCGGATCAGATATTTGTATCAGCCAGCAATAAAAAGGCTGTAGAAAAATGGGATGAGGTCAGAGCTGCGTCAGCACTATTGATAAAGGAGGGTGATCCGCATCCGAATGAAGCGTTAGCTGCTGAAGGATGGACATTCCTGAATTCTTATGAGTTCCATCCGATTGATGCTTTGACAGAAGGTACCGGACTCCCCAATCAGTATGGTAATCGTCCTCCACGTTTTATGGCGGCACAGAATGTGGCTAACACACAGAAAGTACAAGCGGTTGTAAATGAGAAATATGCAACGATGACTCAAGATGGATATTTGAAAATGTGGTGTGCGTATGATCCGGGAATCAGTGTGACAGGGGAAATTACGGGAACAAGAGATTTTGGAGTTTCCTCCCTCTATGCAAGTAAGTTTGATGGTGTGCCTACGGGTGCTGATTCTTGGGAATCCAGCAATGTACGCATTTTGCCGGGCACTCGTGTGGAAGTTAGAATCCGTGTGCGTGGAAAGAAACACTCTTTCAACTCGGCAGTCTGGTTCCAAGGAAATATCAGAGGTGTGCAATGGTCTACCTATGGTGAGGTTGATCTTCTGGAAAATCCGGCTACCAATGCGAATCCGAATGGCGCTTGGCAGACTTTCCACTGGAATGATATATCCACTTCATCCGGTGATAAGTATAAACCGTCTTCAGGACAGTTGATAATATCGGATATGGATGAATTCGATATCTATTGGATGGAATGGAGAGATAATAACGAGATTGCTTTAGGTATTAATGGTAAAGAGAATGTACGCATGAGGACTGACGGCAGCTATACCGGAATAGCTAATGGAACGGCTTCATGGAACTCGTCTACACATTGGCCGTTTACGGACAAATACAATACGGAAGGGTTACATTTACTATTGACATTTGCCGGATGTAATGAATGGGCGCTTGGTGACGCTGCGGTAGAACAGGCTGCTAAAGATGGTAGTTGGGCAAACGACTTTAAGCATATTTCTTATCAGGAAAGTAAGTCTAGCAATGATACGCCACGTATGGAAATCGACTGGATACGTTTCTATAAGAAGCCAACCTACGACTATTTTGGAAGTGGTACTCCAACGCGTAACAAACCAATGTATTAATGGTTGTTGAAATAAAGATATTTAATCGAACAAACTTTTATATAGTTATGAAAAAGGTTTATCACTTATTGAGCGTTGCACTGCTGGGCGCAATGGCACTAACCTCTTGCGAAGAGGACAAGATAGTGAATGAAAATAACGGTGAAGGGAACGAAACCGACAAGAATCTGACTGATTATTCATTTATAGCTTCTATTAAACAGTCCGCCCCTTTGGGTCGCAGCAATTTGCAGAATGGAGTGTATACATGGAATAAAGGAGATGCTGTTACATTATGGAATCGCAACTTCGGAGCCGGCTATGATTTCTCTATCACCCCGGGGTATAATGACAACCAACCTGACAAATCTGCTGAATTCACAGGAAAAGCTGCTGTAGAAAATGGCCATAAGCTGATTGCGGTATTTCCACGGAAAGAAGCAAAAACATTTAATGACCTGGCTACCTTTTCTATGCCGGAGACATTTACTCAGACTGGAAAAACAGCAGAACTGGCAGCCACTACCTATATGGTTGCCACCGGGGATGTGACTGATAATAAGATTCCTGCATTAACGTTTTCACCATTGACTGCATTGATACAGTTTGGTTTGAAAAACACGTCGGACCGGGAACTGAAGATTCGCTATATTACGCTGGAGAGTGATGATGATGTATTTCCCGCAGAGTTGAAGATCGACGAAGACGGAGTGGTACAGAGTCTTTCAGGTATGCGTAACAAACTGACACTTGACATGAGTGGACAAGCATTGGCGCAGAATGAAACATTAAACGGGTATTTGAATATATTACCTACAACCTATGGTGATACCCGGTTGATGAAAAGTACGACCGAACTGAATATTACAGTAAGCGTTTTGAATAATGAAGTGGAACAGGATATTATCCTGCTGAAAAAAGTAAAAGTCAAAGATTTGGAGGATAACATCGGACTTGATATGGATGCTACTGCCAATCAGTTTGCAGCCGGCAAGCATTATAAAATGGATTTTGAGGTAGATTATCGTTTCAGAATTCCTGATGAGGGCTATATGATCGATGATGATGGAAATATTCATATCTATAATAAGACTGGATTATTCGGATGGAATAAAATTGCGGATGAATACCGTAAGGCAACTGTTACTTTAGAAAAAGAATATATCGATGAACCGGCAGGGGATGGAATAAAAGTGATTGATATGGGTAATGAACTTTGGGAACCTATTAGTGCGTTTGGAGGTGTATTTGAAGGTAATGGTGTTACCATCCGCAATTTGCAAATAGCTAATAAAGGTTTTATAGCTACCAATACGGGAACTATCCGGAATTTGACTTTGGAAAATGTAAGTTTCTCTGCTGATATCACAGAGGGAGCAGGAGCATTGGCTGCCGAAAGTTCAACGAGTGTCATTCAGAATTGTACAGTCAAGGGAGTGACTGTAACCGTTATAAAACCGGTAGTTTTTGGTGGTTTGATCGGTCGAAACTCCGAAGGAAGAATAGAAGGTTGTCAAGTTATCAGTGGAACTATTAACCTTAATTTGAGTGGTGCTGGTAATTCTAATTATGGTGGCTTGGTTGGTGAGCATTTTAATGGAACGGCTCTTATTATAAATTCGTATGTCGGTGCAGATGTAACAATCAAGCATCCTAGTAACTCTAGTGGTGCATCCTGTGTCGGCGGACTTGTTGGCTGGAACAACTCCGGTAAAGTCAAAGGTTGTTACTCATTAGCCAAACTTGAGGTTTCTTGTTCCGGACAAGTAGGAGGACTTATAGGGGCTAATAGTAACGGTACGGTTCTGGCCTGTTATGTAGCCGGTTCAATTAGTGGAACTATCTATAATAATACTGGCGGTTTCATTGCACAGAATACCATTAATAATGCTGATGCTACTGTGACGGCTTGCTACTCGACCACGCAGATAAATGTGACTAATAATGCTGGAAGTAATAAATTGGGAGCTTTCGTCGCTTCGAATTCAACAGGAATCAACCAGTGTTATTTCGTAGGCGAGACGGTGACTAATCCTGTAGGAAGCGGATCTGTAAATGGAATTAGTAAGGTAACAGCTACTCAACTCAAGGATAAGAAACGTCAGATGAATCTGGCAATAGAAGCCAAGGATCCAGAATTTGGTTTTAGCTTTAAAGTGAATGAGGATGCCGGAACTAATATATACTGTCCGTTGATTCTACAGGGGGCTGTGAAAGAACCTGGCTTCGGTGGATCAGATTTTGGAGATGGTGGTGATATTTAAATAACTGATAACAGAAAAAAATAAATCATGAATAAAATCTATTCTTTATTAGGGATCGGGCTGCTAAGTGCAGCCACCCTAAGCTCTTGTAAAGAAGATGTTTTCATTGAAGGTGGGGATGAACTGCAACGGGGAGAATCACAGACTTATGTGGCTGTTGCTTCTATCCGGGGGTATGAAAATACGGACAAAGAATCGTCTACACGTGCCAACGTACAAGATGACGGTAGTTCCTTTATGTGGAATGCCGATGATAAGGTTACACTTTGGAATGGAACAAATGGCTATGATTTCACAACCATAAATTATGATGAGAGTGAACCGTCTGGAAATGTGGAATTTGCAGGGAATGGTAACTTTGAAGAGGGAGCTACTGTTTGGGGAATCTATCCGAAAAAAGATGTTCCGACTTCAGGGAATGTTTTCACTTTTACGTTGGGAGATGCTACGCAAAGTGCCCAAAAAGCAGAGCTGCAGAATACGATGCACATGCTTGCTAAAGGCACGGTGAATGGGACTACCGTCACCAATCTTAAGTTTGAACATTTGACAGCTCTTTATCAGTTTAAATTCACCAATCGAAGACCGGATGCCTATAAAGTGACAAAGGTGGTTGTTTCGGCTGATGCTGCTATTTTCCCAAAAACGTTGACAGTTTCGGGAGAAGAGAAAACGTATGGTGATAAAAGTAATAGTCTGACTTTGTCTATGACAAGTTTGGAAATGGCAAAGAATGAAGTTGCATACGGTTATTTGAGTTTCTTCCCGATGGCAGACATGACAAAGGATACAGAATTAACCTTTACTGCTACGATAGAAAAAGTGGGAGATTCTTCCTCTACGGAAACAATAGAGAAAAAAGGAAAGATCAGTGAACTTTATAATGCCGAATCGGTGGTAGCAGGAGATGAATATAAATATGTGGCTGGAAAGCGATATGGTATATCATTTATGCTGGTGGCAGACTTGGGATATGAGGAGACTGAAGCGGGTAAGTATTTAGTCAAGAAAGAAGATGGGTTGATAAATTTGGCAAGTGAACCGACTGTTATGACGAATGTTGCTACGGTAATTACATTAGATGCTGATCTTGATATGTCGACTAAAGAGGCATGGGTACCGGTTACGGAGTTTAAAGGTGCATTGGACGGCAATGGCAAGACTATTTCCGGTCTTACAATTGAAGCAACAGGAAACGATGCCGGTTTGTTTATAACTAATAATGGTATCATTAAAAATTTAACCCTTAAAGATGTAACAGTGAAACAAGTGTCAGGCGCAGCTGGAGCATTTGCAGCAATAAATACTGGAACGATTCAGAATTGCGTTATTGATGGAGGAGCGTTGACTGTCAATGGAGCAGATGCTAAGTTGGGGGCTATTACCGGACATAATCAGACTGGTGCGTCAATGATAAAGGATTGTAAGGTAAAAGGTAATGTGGTACTGACTGTTGCCGGTGGTAAAGTAAATGCCGGTGGATTGGCAGGTGTGAACGGATGGTGGTCTAAGGCACAAATACAAGGTTCTTCGATTGACAAGGAGGTATCCTTTGTATATAGAGGTAATGGTGAAGGTGCCATCGGAGGACTTGTGGGTTGGAATGTTCAGGGAACCATAACTGGCTGTTATTCTTTGATGACTATTACTGCATTTACAGCTGTGAATGCCGGTGGTCTGGTGGGAGGAAACGAAGGACCTGTAACCGCTTCGTTTGCTGCTGGTGAAATAGTGGCCAAAGCGTCCGGAAATATTGGCGGTTTGGTGAAAAATGGTGGAACTTTGACAGGATGTTATTCAACTTCTGTGCTTTCTGGCACTGCTTCTGTTACCATTTGTGGAATATCAACGGGATCAGTGACAGCAAACGAATGTTATTTTATGTCCGACGGAGTTTCGAATCCGGGTGGAAACTTACCAACTTCAACTAAGGTAAGCGATGCTGCTGCCCTGATTGATAAAATTGCATCCATGAATCAAGCGATAGCTGGCTCTGGTTACAAGTATGTTGAAAATACAGGAACCGACAGTGCCAGAGTACCTTTACTCATTCAACCGGATGAATAATAACTGACAGGTATTAGTTTGAATCCCCTTATTTATCCTTGTTTTGTATATGAAGAGGACAAATAGGGGGATTCGTATCTGGAATATACTATCTTTGTGTGTCGAAGACATCTTTGGGTTGATTGCGACATACAACATGACATTCATCGTAAAATAAAACTTTATATGAGACGAATCTTTGTTAGCTTACTGCTTTTATCTCTGTTTTTTATGGGCTATGCCCATGAGCCGGAATTTTCAACAGCCGGTTTCTTCCGGTTGCCGGATACCGGGCGTGATGTGTACTCGATGAATCCTGCCTGGCGTTTTTATAAAGGAAGTGCGGTGGGTGCCGAAGCAAAAGAATTTAACGACAAAGCCTGGCAGGTGGTGTCTTTACCTAATGGTATTGAGTATCTTCCTACTGAGGCTAGTGGTTGCATCAATTATCAGGGGGAAGTATGGTATCGTAAACACTTTACTCCATCCGAAGCATTGAAAGGAAAGAAACTGTTTCTCCACTTTGAAGCCATTATGGGTAAAAGTAAGATTTATGTAAACGGTAAATTATTGGCAGAGCACTTTGGAGGCTATCTTCCCGTATCGGTAGATGTGACTGATGCATTGAAGTGGGGAGAGGACAATGTGATTGCGGTGTGGGCTGATAATAGCGACGATCCGACCTATGCGCCTGGAAAACCACAAGATGTGTTAGATTATGCCTACTTGGGAGGTATTTATCGGGATTGCTGGCTGATTGCACATAATTATGTGTTTATCACGGATCCGAATTACGAGAACGAAATAGCAGGAGGCGGACTGTTTATTGCCACCGATCGTGTATCGGAGCAATCGACAGATATTCTCTTGAAAGCGCATATACGTAATGAAGACAAACAGGGCTTTGCAGGAAAAATTTCCTATTCTTTAGTAGACCGTGCAGGAAAAGAAGTGGCATCGTCAGATGTGAAACTGAATATCCGTAAAGGGACTGCGACAAGTCATAATGGAAAGATGAAAGTGAAGCAGCCGCATTTATGGACTCCTGAATCACCTTATCTGTATAATCTGTGTGTGCGTATTTATGATAAGAATGGAAATGTAGTAGATGGTTATCGTCGTCGTGTCGGTATCCGTAGTATCGAATTTAAGGGAAAAGATGGCTTCTGGCTGAATGGAAAACCTTATGGTAAACCTTTGATGGGAGCTAATCGGCATCAGGATTTTGCAGTTGTAGGAAATGCGGTTGCCAATAGTATTCACTGGCGTGACGCCAAGAAACTGAAAGATTTGGGGCTGGAAGTAATCCGTAATGCACATTGTCCGCAAGATCCTGCTTTTATGGATGCTTGTGATGAACTTGGTCTGTTTGTTATCGTGAATACTCCGGGATGGCAATTCTGGAATAACGAACCCATTTTTGCCAAACGGGTTTATAATGATATACGTAATATGGTTCGTCGTGACCGTAACCATCCTTGTGTATGGCTGTGGGAACCGATCTTGAATGAAACATGGTATCCGGAAGATTTTGCCGGGTGTGTGAAAGGGATTGTTGATGAGGAATATCCTTATCCGTCCTGCTATTCCGGTTGTGATGTGCAAGCCAAGGGCTCGCAATATTTTCCGGTACAGTTTGCCCATCCGATGGATCTTTCAAAACGTGATCCTAAAATTACATATTTTACACGCGAGTGGGGAGATAATGTCGATGATTGGAGTTCGCACAATTCTCCAAGTCGCACAGCCCGTAACTGGGGAGAACAGCCTATGCTTATACAGGCTGCTCATTACGCTTCTCCTTATTATAATTACATTTGCTATGATGGTTTGTATAAAGAGTCTCCCTGGCATGTGGGCGGATGCTTGTGGCATTCGTTCGATCATCAGCGGGGATACCATCCGGACCCGTTCTATGGTGGATTGATGGATGTATTCCGTCAGCCTAAGTATTCCTATTATATGTTTAAGGCGCAACGTCCGGCTGTCGTTTCCGAGAGTTTGGCAGAAAGCGGACCGATGGTTTATATTGCTCACGAGATGACACCGTTCTCAAGCAGAGATGTAACGGTGTATTCCAACTGCGATGAAGTTCGTTTGACTGTGAATAAAGATGGGCAAACTTATACCTATAAAAAAGACAAGACACGAAAAGGAATGCCTTCTCCGGTAATAACTTTCCCCGGGATATTTGACTTTATGGTTGATAAGAAGATGACTCGTGAAAAGCATGATGCGGACGTCTATTTCCTGGCAGAGGGACTGATGGATGGCAAGGTGGTGGCTACACATAAAGTAATGCCCGCCCGCCGTGCAGAACAGATTCGTTTGAGAGTAGACAACGAAGGAATCGGACTGCGTGCTGATGGATCTGATTTTGTTACTGTTGTGGCAGAAATCACAGATAAGAATGGAAATGTAAAGCGTTTGAATAATTATTATATCAAGTTCTTTGTAGAAGGAGAGGGACGTATTTTGGGCGGAGCTAATGTATTGGCAAATCCTGCTCCGGTGAAATGGGGCAGTGCTCCCGTATTGATCCAGTCGACCACGACTCCCGGAAAGATTAAGGTAAGAGCCAGTGTTTTGTTTGAGGGATCACAGATGCCCGTAAGCGGTGAACTGGAACTAACATCTTCCGCTCCAATGTATCCATTGATATTTGATAAGAAAGAAGAAGCGTTGCCTAAGCCATCCGAATCGTTCTCCATGGACAAGAAGAGTGATGCTGAACTGGAGTTGGAACGCCGCCGTCGTGAACTGAATGAATTAAAACTGAAAGAAGTGGAGCAACAACAGACAGATTTCGGTGAGAAAGTAGATTTAGACTACTCATTACAACAATTTACTGTTCCGGTGTGTTTTTTAGTAACCGGAGATAGAGAGTAAATGATATATTCTTTAGGCACGGGATACGCATTCCGTGCCTAATTTTTTATGTTTCATTTTTTATCTCTATCTTTGCGATACATAATAAATAAGGACGTATGGAAAAAATTGAAATAGAAGAGAAGATTGTAGCTATGCTAAAGACAGTGTACGATCCGGAGATTCCGGTCAATGTATACGATCTTGGACTGATTTATAAGATTGACGTCTCCGATAGTGGAGAAGCGGCACTCGATATGACGCTGACAGCTCCCAATTGTCCGGCTGCTGATTTTATTATGGAGGATATTCGCCAAAAAGTGGAGTCAGTAGAAGGAGTGAATTCCGCCACCATCAATCTGGTCTTCGAACCTGAATGGGATAAAGACATGATGAGTGAAGAAGCCAAATTGGAATTAGGTTTTCTTTAATCGTTCTATGTCAGGCAGTGCTCTGATTTTATAAGTTGTAATTCGTTATTAGATCTCGTAACTGGTAATTAAATGAAGAACATTTATTTTCTTTCCGATGCACATCTTGGTTCTCGTGCTATTGAGCACGGGCGTACTCAAGAACGGCGTTTGGTGAACTTCCTCGATAGTATAAAGCATAAGGCTTCCGCCATTTATCTACTGGGAGATATGTTCGACTTCTGGTATGAATTCCGGCTGGTAGTTCCTAAGGGGTACACCCGTTTCTTGGGGAAGCTCTCCGAACTAACAGATATGGGTGTAGAGGTGCATTTTTTTATAGGTAATCATGACATCTGGTGTGGAGACTATCTCACCAAAGAGTGTGGTGTCATCATGCATCGCGAACCATTGACTACTGAAATCTACGGAAAGGAGTTTTATCTTGCTCATGGTGACGGCTTGGGTGATCCGGATAAGAAGTTCAAGCTACTTCGTTCGATGTTCCACAGCAAAACTTTGCAAACGATGTTTTCTGCTATTCATCCCCGCTGGAGTGTTGAATTGGGTTTAACATGGGCTAAGCACAGCCGACAAAAACGGGCGGACGGAAAGGAACCGGATTATATGGGAGAAAACAAGGAACACTTGGTACTATATACCAAAGACTACTTGAAAAGCCATCCCAATATCAACTTCTTTATTTACGGACATCGTCACATTGAACTGGATTTGATGTTGAGCGCCACCTCCCGTGTGTTGATTTTGGGAGACTGGATTAACTTCTTCTCTTATGCCGTGTTTGACGGAGAGAATCTCTTTTTGGAAGAGTCTATCGAGGGAGAGACACAGGTCTAATTATGTTTCAACAAAATAAAAGGTCAGGCATAATACGGAACAAAATATAAAACAAGGGCACAAAGAAGTAGCAGAAAAATAACCTGCCATCTTTGTGCCTTTGTCGTTAGAGAATCTTCAATGCTTATTAGTTAAATCTTCCTTTCTGCTCAAAACACCCGCTCGTTATTCGGCAAAGTTGGTGTATAAGCGGAACTCGTGTGCAGGAACACTGATTTTTTTTTCTCCCTCCACGGGATTCCCATTTTCCAGATATAGATACCATGTACCTTCAGGAATAGTATAATCGATAGATGCATTGGTGAAATTCGCATACACATGAAGTTGTTTCCCATTCACAGCTTTCAATGTCAGTGTACGTCCATTATCCCAATCATTATAACTGACTTTCCAGGTAAATTGAGAAGAAGCGTTGAATAAATCGGAGTGTGTTGTCCGTAGAGTGATTAGTTTTGTATAAATATCTACCAAGCTTTTACGCTCTGTCTGATATTCCCAAAGGACTGGTTTCTTTCCGGTACGTCCATTTTCGTCTATTGAAATATCATACCCCATTTCGCCGAATTGCCAAAGCATTTTCGGACCTGGAACCGTAAAGAAGAATGCGGCGTTGGATGATAACTGTTTGAGCCGTTCGGACAGGTTGGTTTTTAAGGCTCCATTTCCGTATTCAATCTGTTTATAGGCACACCGCTCTTCGTCATGACTTTCCATATAGCCCACAAATTGATTCGGACGGGTGGTGTCATATAATCCGGAGAAATCACTATTATCTTTCCAGCCCATAGCCGACTGACAATAAGAATGGTTCATATTCCTCCAAAAATGAATTCCTTCTGTGGCTAAAGTTGTTTCTTCATTTGCACAGAAATGTTCCATGGTAACCATTGCATCTTCTTTGACAGCTTTTACGGCTTCGTAGTATTCTTTCAGTACTGATACACGAGCAGGGTCGGTTGCCGCCAAATCATCATCACCTGTTGTCTGTTTCTGTGTGAAACCTTTGGTGAAATCGAAACGGAAACCGTCGATGTGGTAAGTATCTAACAGATATTTCAGGTTGCGTTTGACAAAAGCTTTTGTTTGTTCTGAAGTGTGATTGAAATCATCCGGTGAAAAAACATACTTCTGATGCGGTGTTACAGCGTTCAGCCATGGATTCTTAGTGGAAGGGCGGTTATTAAACGTATCCCAATACATACGGGCAAACGGATTATCATTGTTCGTATGGTTGTAGACTACATCGAAAATAACGGCGATTCCATTCTGATGGCAGGCGTCAATAAAAGCTTTATATTCATTTTGAGTTCCATACGAGGCATCCAGTGCAAAGTATAGTCCGGTGTTGTATCCCCAACTGTCATTACCTGCAAATTCTTGTACAGGCATCAGTTCGATAGCATCTATTCCCAGTTCTTTTAAGTAAGGCAGCTTTTCCATTGCTCCTGCCAGATTTCCACTGGAAGTAAAATCCCGCAACAAGAGCTCATAGATAACCGGATTTTCTTTATTCTTCATCTCAAATTCTCCGGCACTCCATTGATAGGGTTGTGGGTTTGTGCTTACGACTGATACGTAAGGTGCTTGTGCGCCAGTGGGAAAGTTGGTATCCACTCCCTTTTCCAATGCTTGCTCACAATAAGGATCGCACAAGTAAGTACCGCCATCCGAAGCACTGTACACAAAGTACTGGAACTGTGTTTCACCGGCAGTCAATTCCTCCAGAGTGATCCACCAGCAATGGTTTGTTTCGTCATATTTCATCATGTAGCGACTATCCAGTTTCCAGTTGTTGAAATTACCTGTTACAAATACACAATCTTTATGACCGCCCTGACTGTCCTTATCATATAATACAAGCGTTATCGAAGTGGCCGAATGGATATGAATACCCTCTTTTTCTTCTCCGGATATGGGGAGAGGGGCTTTTTGCGGTTCTTCCCAGATAAATCCGTTTTGACTATCTTCTACTAAAGTTGCGTAATCGTAGGTTTGTTGGCTACCTTCCGCATCACGTACAATCAGGTTAATGGTCTGTAAGGGAGTAGATGGAGCAACAGAATAGAAATGGCGGATAGATGAGGAAAGGGTGATACTCCACACATTGTCCTTTGTCTTTTTCAGTCTGTATTTATTCTGATTATCTCCCCATGTAGGTGCACCTGTCCAGTTTGCTCCTGTTCCGGAGTGTAAGTACAAGTCGTCAGCGTAACCATAGAAGTTACTTCCTTCGGGTGCTTTGAAGGTGATAGTCAGTGGTTCATCCGCTTTAGGAATAGCCGGATCAAAATTAAATCCGTCGTGGAGAACTTGTTCTTCCGGGGCAGGATCAGTTCCGGACGAAGGACGCTCGCCCGGCATCAACGGATCATCATCTGAACAAGCTCCAAAGCTGTTGAGTATCAGCAATAAAAGGAGCCAAATATATTTAAAGTCTTTCATAAGCCTTATTTTAGAATTCTTCTTCCAATGTAGTGGTACTATATTTAGCTTTGAGTGTGTCAGATTTCGATCATATCTCAAATCTCCTCTTTCCCGAAGAGGGAGACTTGAGATATGATCGTAATTGATTCTACTCGTTGTGCTGTTTAAGAGTGTCTGATAGTTATTCGACTTTACCTTTGCCTGTCGTAAAGTTAATATGGACTTTCTGACCGGCTTTTACATTACATTCGTAGCCAAGTTCGCTTAGATTATCCGATACGTTCTTATTCTCACGGTAAACGATAGTACCATCGCCTTCATTAGCCAGATCAAGTGTAAATTCGCTCTTCCACCAGCCTCCGGCATCTACAGCCGTAGTAGAAATACGTGCCATGCCTGTAACGGTTGCTGCCGGTGATATGAAGTCGCTTGTTTTATCGGTCGGAATCCTGAACAAGGTCGTTTCATCGCAATTCCACGAATTGTTAATCACACCTCCCAACAGGTAAACTTCCGGCAAACGGAATGAAATTGTTTTTCCTTCTGTAGTCACTGCGACAATTACCAGATACCATCCGGATTTACCAATGCCAATATTGCCTCCTGAGGATGTTAATTCGGCGAAATCAATTGCTTCCGGAGATAAGATTTCTTCGTCATAACCAAAGTCTCCTTCCCATTTTCTAACCGGAGCAAACTTGATTTGGTCTCCCGCCGTATAATATTGTATACTCCAGAACATTCCGGGAGTCTGTGTGACAGGAACCATTTCAGGAGCTACTGCCCAATCCCACCCAAGACTGTACGGAGATCCATTGATGTACATGTGCTCGGGTAGATCCTCCTTGATTGTGTATGTATAATCTTCTACATTAATCGTAATTTTCATTTTCTTTCCGCCGGCGCAGGTGAGATTATCCGGGTCGGCTCCTTCTTTATCCCTGAAAGCCAATAATCCCGGATCCGGATCTTCTATTACTTTGGAAGCACCCAAGGCTCTTTGCCAGGCATCCGGAGCTTCTATCGCACTTCCCGGGACAATCTTGAAATCAAACTTCTCTTCCGACTCGACGACTACTGAAAAGAGATACTGATTGTCTTTGTCTACTTCGAGCTTTGTGGCTGTCGATTTGTCCATCTGCCAGCTGTTTAGATCACCTACTATATAGTATTCCGTATCCACAGCCGGAGTTGCGACCGGAGTGATGGCAGATTGCATTTCCGGGTATTCAGTCAGTGAAGTTGCTTCACCGTTGGTTGTCATGACTACCGGTGTCAGCTTTAAAGTGACTTCGCGCTCTAAAGATTTTTGTGACTTATACAAACTTGCCACTTTTTGGTCAAGTTCTGTCAACCTGACTTTTATATTCCCATCTTTTACTTTTGACGGTAGATTTAATATCTGCCCTTCGGCAACTAATTCTATATTACAAGCTGTGAGTGAGAAGTTTTCTGCAATCGAAGAAACAGAGGCGATTACCACAGAATCGCCCGGCTGTTCTTCAAGTTTCATACTGGCAACCGGAGTTATATCTACCATTGCAGTTATAGCTTCTTCCTGGGGATTGGACTGGGGATCAGCCCAGTCCTTAAAATCTTCATCGCAAGCGGTGAAAGCTGCCGAAGCAAGCAACAGACACGCCATATATGATAATCTTTTCATGATATTCAGTTATTAAAGTTAACGATTATTGAGTAACGGAACCTGTTTTCTGAACAAAGTTCAGATTTATTTTCTGCCCTGCCTTAACGTTTATCGCATATTCAGGACCTATTTCCGACCAACTGTCAATCACACTTTTGTTTTCACGGAACACGATTTTTCCATTAGGTATAGCGAACTCCGTACGCCACCAGTCTTCTCCCGGAACTTTGACGGACATACGCAATTCTCCGCCTCCGGTGCATACCGGTGAAACAAAGTCTGCATCTGCCGTTGTTGGTGCTTGGAATTTGCCTTTATCGCCGAATGTCCAATCTCCTATAGCATTGCCTATCAGACAAACTTCGCCCGGAGCAATATCCAGCGTAAAGGCATAATCAGTCCCTTTGATGCTTACAGACATGATCACTGTATACCAGCCTGTGACATTAACGCTGATATTTTGTCCGCCAAATCCATCATCCGATCCGGTGAATGCATCCGAGGCTATTGTCAGACGTGGATCGTTGAATCCGATGTATTCTCCTTCTTTAGTACCGAACTTGAACATATCAGTGCCTCCGAAATAGAATAAACCGAAGAACTTGGACATTCCGTTTACTGCTGCCAAAGGCACCCAGTTGCTCCAATTACTATCTGCCATCGAGCCATTGATAAATATACTGGAAGGTAATTCGAGAGGCGGTACAGCTTTATATCCCAATACTTTGGGAAGTTCAATTACATTCGAAAAAGCGATGCCACGACCACTATTGGTCAGTTCCGCTTTCAGGCGTACATAAACGGGTATGGGAGTGGTCGGAAATTCTTCATCGGAGGATGCACTCCACAAGTCTCCCAGTGCCAATGCAAATTCTAAAGCTTTCACTTCCATTTTGGCAGAAGAATGGGTAGTACCCAAAGTTGTATAATTAGCTTCCGTATTTGTCTCTGCATGAGCGTCAACGAAATTTTCTTCCAGTGAAATTTGTACTGAATAAGTGGTTGCCATCGGAATCCCGTAATCCGGTTGTGTACAGGTTAATTCCAATGATTCGGAGTTTTTAAGGTCGTACACGTTGTTGGAAGCAAAAGCTGGCACATTCAGTACGAACGTATCCGGTTCGTTCAACACAGGGTTGCTGTCACGGTCTGCTTCACAGGCGGACAGAGCTAGTAGCCCCATTGTCAATGTAAATAGTTTATATAGGTTTTTCATTGTTTTCAGTCTTTAAAACGTGAATAAAGGTTCTATCAATATCCCGGATTCTGAGTCATATTTGTATTCGTCAGCGTTTCTGTTTTCGGTATCGGATAGAGATTATAGATCGAACTCACACCGTTTCCTTCAAAGGAACCGCCTTTCCAATCCCAGAGGTAGGTGCTTGAGGTGAAATAGCCATAACGGATCAAATCTGTGCGTCTGAATCCTTCCAGATACAATTCGCGGGCACGTTCATCCAGAATATAATCTAATGTCAGGTTATTGGCAGAGGGTATTTCTGTTGCTTTGGCACGGTCTCTGAGGGCTTTGATATCCAACCAGGCATTTTGTTGTGCATTTGCGCCGCCTGCTCTCAAATAGGCTTCCGCGCGAATCAGATAAGCTTCCGCCAAACGGAAGAACGGAATGTCCGTATCAGGAATTTTAGCATCGTGAGCGGGTTGTCCGTCCGAGCGCAGATTACTCCATTTCATAAATGAAAGTCCGTCGGTGAATTTACCTACACTTTCCAGTTCGGCTTTGCGACCGGTTGTATAGAACAAGGCGCGTTCATCTTTTGCAGCAGCCTGCACATCTCTCACATTCTGCCATTTATTATCGGTATATTCGGTGAAAGGAATATCCTCACTGTTTGCGAAGAACTTGTCAACCAGTGCTTTGCGTGTACGGATACATTCCCAAGGGTCATTTGTTCCGCGATTCGGCATGTCGCTCTTTTGCGTTGCAGCAATCAGGAAGTAACTTCCTCCGTAACTCTTTGCTTGTACACCATCCTGACGGATAGAAAGGATGATTTCTTTTTTAGCATCGGGATTTTCATCATTGTCTGCCATAAAAAGTTGTTCGTAATTTCCACACAATCCGTATCCATTGGAGGGATCGAGCACTTTGCCGGCATAGGTGATAGCATCATTCCAACGCGGTTGTCCGGTGTATACTTCGGCATTGAGATACAAACGGGCACGCAGCAACCAGCAAGCAGCTTTGTCGGCACGTCCGAAAGGAGCTTGACGCGGTTCGCTCATATCATTTTCGATGCTTTCCAGTTCGCTTTCAATATAAGCGAACAGTTCGGAGGCCGTCTTTTGAGGAGGATTCTCTTTGGAGAAGTGTTCGGTGAAAGGAGCTTTTCCGAAGGTGTCCATCAGATAATAGTAAAATAAGGAACGGAGAAAACGGGCTTCGGCACGTTGCTGAACGGAGGTAGCATCCTCTTTTCCGGCGATCTGATCCAGGAAGAAATTGCAGAGTGTGATATTATATGCTAAACGATTATATAATATTTCTGTCTGCTGATGAGAGGAGTTCCAACGCATATAAGTTAGTTCGGGGATACCGGCATTTTCTTGCCAGGTCCATATCATCTCATCAGTGCCATATTCATTGTTAGTGAAAAGAGCGCGATAGAAACAGGATTGACCTTCGTCCTTTACTGCGATATCCGGATCTTCGCTCAATTTTTGTCCGGTAAGTCCCAGTGAAGCGTATAGTTTGGTAAAGTACATATCTTGGTCGAAGGTGGCAGTCATCTGAGGATCGATTGGAGATATATCCAGGTCATTGATACAGGAGGTCATTCCGGTGGTCAGGCTAAGGAACAACGCTGCTGAAACTATTGATTTTATATGTTTGAACTTCATAATAGTCTACTTTTTAATAAATTACAATCTTAGAACTGAAGACTTAGCCCGAACAGGATAGTGATCGGATGAGGATAAATGTTCCTGTCAATACCTGCTACTCCGGCATCATTTCCTGAACTGATAACCGATTCAGGATCGAGTCCTGTATACTTGGTGATAACGAAGGGATTCTGTACAGTACCGTAAATACGGCCGTTGATACCTTTATAAGCCTGGGACTTCAGTAAATTTTTGAAGCTATAACCTACTGTTATGTTATCACAACGCAAGAATGAAGCATTCTCAACGAAACGATCGGACAGATAATAGTCTCCCTTTCCTTCAAATCCCAGATTCACGGCAGCTGTCGGGCGGTTGGAATAGTATCCATGATTAAAGATTCCTCCCTTGCCGACACTGGATTTACTGGCCAGTACGTCATTGTACACATAGTTATTCAGGCTGGCACGGAGGGCAAAGCTTAAATCCCAATTTTTATAAGTGAATTTGGAAGTCAGTCCCATCAATACGTCAGCGGCAGGTTTTTTATAGATATATTTGTCCGAAGCGTTGATGACACCATCTCCGTTACGGTCTACGAACATGTTTTCAATCGGTTTTCCATCCTTATCATACACTTGTTGGTAAACGAAGAATGAGTTCATCGGATAACCTACTTTCTGTACCTGGCAGGTTGCACCGCTAATACCAGTAGATACACCTCCGGTTTCTACATAGTAATTAGAATCATCTCCTCCGGTCAGTTTAGTGATTTCATTTTTGTTCCAAGTGATGTTATATCCCAAGTCCCAGACAAAATCTTTGGTTACAATAGGTTTGGCATTGATGGTGAATTCAAGCCCCGTATTTTTTAATGAACCGATGTTGCTGATCAGTTGGGTATTAAAGTTAGTCCCCGCCGCAATCTTTACGGTATTGATTAAATCGTCGGTTTTCCGGTAATAGTAATCCATCGAGCCGGAGATACGTCCGTTCAGGAAAGCAAAGTCGAAACCTGCGTTATAAGTCGTTGTCTCTTCCCATTTCAGGTCTTCGTTATAAGCTTTAGGACGCATAGTGCCATAATAGGTATCCCCGAAAGGATAATAACCTCCGGCTGCGTTGACGCGGTACAGTGCCATATAAGGGAAATCATAATCGTCGCCTAAGTTCTGCTGACCCGTGATACCCCATCCGAGGCGGAGTTTCAGATCTGACAATACTTCTACGTTTTTCAGGAAATTTTCTTCTTTCAGTTTCCATCCCAAAGCAACAGAAGGGAAGCTACTCCAACGGTTGTCTTTAGAGAAACGGGAAGAACCGTCCTGGCGGAAAGTGGCTGTCAGCAAATAACGGCTAAGTAATGTATAATTTACGCGGGCAAAATAAGAAACTAATGTACTGTGATGTCCCCAGGCTGTTTGTGAGCGCAGATTCGGATTGTAGGCTTCGCCTGTTAACGGATTTGTTCCTTGTCCGACTTTATATCCGGTATAGTGGAAATGTTGCTCTTCACCACCCAGTATTACGTCGACATAATGATCCCCGATTTCTTTGGAATATTGTGCATAGGCATTCACCGACAGGTTATATTTGTAGCCGTAGTCAGTCCCGTTCCAACCATAGTAATAAGAGCCCGGGGCATAAGGTGAATTTACATTCTTTTCCTTACCTTCCGAGTAGTCACCGCCTACGTTAGCATGGATATGCAGGTCAGGGAGGAAGTGGAATTTATAGTCTACTTCTACATTGCTGATAAAACTGGTGTTTCTGGAAGTATGTTTCTTTAGTTTCAGTAGGGAAACAGGGTTGGCGGTTGAATTACTTTCCAGTGTAAGCGACCATTCCGGATCGTTATATGAACTACCGTCACTGGTCGGTTGGTAGAATCCACCGAAGTTTTTGTACATGTCCGAAGAGTCATATACAGGTTGGGTCGGGTCCATGGTCAAAGCTGCGCCGATAGCCCCGTCGTCAGCATAACGTTGGTTGGCCCACATCATTTTAGCATTGATATTGAACTTCAGGTGATCTTTAAAGAAAGAGGGTGTCAGATTGACGGAGGCGGTATAACGCTCGAAATTAGATGTCATCAGGATCCCATTCTGATTGGTGTAACCGAAAGAAACACGATAAGGCATATTTTTCAAACCACCGCTTACAGTCACGTTATGGTCTGTACTAACGGCTGTCTGGAAAATTTCTTTCTGCCAGTCAGTGTTTGCTTCACCGAAGGGGCTTGGAGCATTTCCTTCACCATAAAGTTTGGATACGTATCCTTTGAATTCATTGGCATCCATTACGTCTATTGTCTTTTGCAGTATACCGGCGGAAACGTTACCTTCATAGTTCACCTGTGGTTTGCTGCCTGCTTTCCCTTTCTTTGTAGTGATGATAATCACACCATTAGAAGCACGTGAACCATAGATGGCGGTGGCCGAAGCATCTTTCAAAACAGTGAAAGTTTCGATGTCATTCGGGTTTACCATTGCCAAAGGATTAGTCAAACCTTGCACACCGCTATTATCCATTGCCAGTCCGTCGATAACGATCAACGGATCGTTTTTGGCGTTCAATGATGAACCACCGCGAATACGAATCGTAGCTCCTCCACCCGGAGTACCGCTGGAAATTACATTCACACCGGCTATTTTACCTGTTATCATATCCTGTGCGCTGGTGATTACTCCTTTGCTGATTTTATCCGGCTTGATGGCAGTAACTGATCCCGTCAAGTCGTTTTTCTTTACTGTTCCGTAACCTACAACGACTACGGCGTCCAATACTTGAGAGTCATCTTCCAGTGTGACCATTACCGAAGGAGCTGCTTTAATTTCTGCTGCTTTGTAACCGACGAATGTAATGGACAGAATAGAATTTTGAGGAACATTCAATGTGAAGTTACCGTCAAAGTCAGTGATGGTACCCGTTGTGGTACCCTTGGCAATGACATTGGCGCCAATCACGGGTTCGCCCATAGCATCTTTCACATGTCCTTTGACTGTGATTTGCTGTGCATAAGCGCCCAATGATAAAAACATCCCTATTAACAAGGGGAGAATCGTTTGAACGATTCTAAATTTAACTTGCTTCATGCATTTAAAAAATTAAAGTTAACAATATAGTAATATTATTTCTCTCTCTTAAAAGTTTCTTTAAAAATACCTATTGAAAACACTTTTTTTAAGACTATCCTTTATTTATAGTCTTTTCAATCCCTTAAACTCTGATTTGTTTTTCACCTCTTTGATACTGATTGCGTATCCACCGCCATTGGCAGCGTGCAGATTCAGTTTGCTTTTATTATTCAAGATACCTTTTTTGATGGTGTATGCCTGCGGGTTATCTTTCCAGTCGGTATCTTTGGCATCTGCGTATACGGTAGCGACGTATTGTTTTCCCGGTTCCAGGAAATCGAACGTTAATTGGGAGTCGTGGCCGTTTTCACCGGCTGTGCAGCCTATGTACCAGTCGTCCGTTCCTTTTGCTTTGCGGGCAATTGTGATGTATTCTCCCGGTTCTGCTTCCAGATAGATTGTTTTGTCCCAGTCGAGAGCGACGTCTTTGATAAACTGGAAAGCATCCATAAAGCGTTCGTAGTTTTCCGGAATATCGGCAGCCATCTGCAAAGGGCTATACATGGTGACATACAATGCCAGTTGGCGTGCAATGGTTGAACGTACCTGGGAGTTGTTTGCCGGATTCATCTGGTTACAGTGAGTCTCGAAGATGCCGGGAGTGTAATCCATCGGACCACCGACCAGGCGTGTGAAAGGCAGAATCGTCGTGTGGTATACTTTATTTCCTCCAAATGATTCATATTCTGTTCCACGTGCGGATTCATTACCGATCAGATTGGGATATGTACGGCAGATACCGGTTGGACGGGTTGCTTCGTGTGCATTGATCATGATTTTATAATCGGCGGCTTTTTTCACGGCATACAGGTAATGATTATTCATCCATTGACCGTAATGATGTTCTCCGCGTGGAATGATATTACCCACATAACCGCTTTTAACCGAGTTATATCCATTGTCTACCATGAATTGGTAAGCTTTATCCAGGTGACGTTCGTAGTTGCGAACAGATGCAGAAGTCTCATGGTGCATCATCATTTTAATTCCTTTGCTTGCAGCATAACGATGGATTTCCTGTACGTCGAAATCAGGATATGCAGTCAGGAAGTCAAATACATAGTCTTTGCTGTTGCCGAACCAGTCTTCCCATCCTTCATTCCAACCTTCTACCAGCACTGCATCAAATCCGTTGGCTGCGGCAAAGTCGATGTAACGTTTCACGTTAGCTGTATTGGCAGAATGTTTGCCGTTCGGTTTGGTTTTGGAGTAGTCTGTAACGCCAAGTTTCACGCTGGTCAGTTCATCTGTATAAGCCCAGGAACCTTTTCCGGTAATCATGTCCCACCATACGCCTATATATTTCACCGGTTTAATCCAGGAGGCGGCGTCTGCAATCTTACAAGGTTCGTTCAGGTTGAGGGTGATGCGGGAGGCGAGAATGTTACGTGCATCATCACTGACGATGATCGTACGCCACGGAGAGTTGCACGGAGTCTGCATGTAACCTTTATCCCCTTTTGCATCCGGTGTCAGCCAGGATTCGAATATCATGTTTTTGTCGTCCAGATTGAGGTGCATACAAGAATAATCAATCAAAGCGGCTTCGTGCAGATTGATGTATAAACCATCATCTGTTTTCATCATCAGTGCCGTCTGTACACCTGTCGGTGAAAATGGGGTTTGAGAAGAATTTGGAGTGATCGCCTGTTGCATCAAACCTCTGATTTCCGATAGACGGGAGATGGTGTAGTCGTACTCTTGAGTGTCGTAATCGCCCGGTATCCAGTATGCGATATGGTTGCCTGCCATGGCAAATTGGGAATGTTCTTCCTTGATAACGAAGTAGTTCAGTGATTTCTGTTGCGGAAATTCATAACGGAATCCCAAACCATCATTGAACAGGCGGAAGCGAACAACGATGGAACGGTCGTTCATTGGCTGAAACAGAATGACTGCCAGTTCGTTATACTGATTGCGGATTTCCTTTTCTTCTCCCCAGACTGGTTGCCAGGTTTCGTCAAAGGTAGTCGTTTGCGCATCTTTCAGCTTGAAGCCATTATAAAGATTGGATTTAGAATCGAGCTTGGTGAGGTCTCTGCGGTCTACCCAGTCAAAGTCGGTTCTGGTATTATCTTCTTTTTTCAATTCCAGTCCGAGAGTGCTCGGCTTAATTACCACCTTGCCTTTGTAAGTCAAGTCGTAGGTTGGTGCGCCTTCTTTGTTAACCTGAAAGGTCAGAACCAGATTGCCATCCGGTGAGGTCAGTTTCTGTTGTGCATTCGCAATGAATGAGATGCAAAGGAATGCGATGATCGAAAAAAACTTTTTCTTTTTCATTCTATTTATGGTATTAAATTGTAAGCTAACCGATATTTCTATTCCTGTTTGTTTCGGATATTGCAAATGTAGCAACCACCTTCACTTTTTTGCTTGATTAGAATAAAAATACAAGTTTGTATAAATGCTAGTATCTTGTTTTATAATTGTTTATCTATCTGATTTCATTGGATAAATATAAGTCGTAGTGAACTTGCTTAGAAGGCTAAAAGGTATATCCCACGGCTTGGAAGTGTTAATTCATTTCTTAATTCAATCTTTTTGTCTGTGAGCAAATCATGAGCAGACGAGGTGGAGAGTATTTCCTGATAAGGATGTAAGTCAATAGTCTGTTCCCGGTCGTTTCCATTCAGAAAGACAACGACTGATTGGTTACCGTATTTGCGTTCATAAACATAAATGCCTTTATTGGGTGCGAAATGTTTTAGTTTGCCTTTGGCGATGACTTCATTTCCTTTTCTCCATTGGAGCAGTTTTTGCATAAAAGAGAAGGCTTCATTTTGTTGCGGAGTACGGTTGGTTGCTTCAAAACAGTTTTTGGCGTCATTCTGCCAACCTCCCGGAAAGTCACATCGGAGTAATCCGTCTCCATTTGCTTTGTCGGCTGCCATCAGGATTTCAGTTCCATAATATATTTGTGGAATTCCACGGGTAGTCAGTAAGAATGTCAAGGCTTGTTTATATCGGTTCAGGTTCTTGGTATCTTCCTCCGAACGGTAGAAACGGGAAGTATCGTGATTATCGAGGAAGGTCAGCAGACTCATTGGATCGGCGTAGACAATATCCTGTGAGAGGTATTCGTAGAGTCTGAAAAGTCCTCCGTTCCATTCGGTGGTTTCTTCGTCGAAAGCTTTATTTATTTCTTCCATCAGTGGGAAATCCATGACAGTAGGAAGATAACTGTTTTTCGGATAAGCAAGTTTACTGTCTTTCTGCCAGTAGGAGATCAGTACATTGCTGCCCAGCCATGTCTCACCGACAATGTTGAATGAAGGATATTCATCATTGACCGCTTTGCACCAATGCGCCATCATTTCAAAGTCGGCGTAAGGATGTGTATCCTGGCGGATTCCGTTGATACCCGCATATTCTATCCACCAGATACTACTCTGTATCAGGTAAGTGGCTACGTGACGGTTTCGTTGGTTGAAGTCCGGCATAGTCAGTGTGAACCAACCGTCAATGGCCAGCTTTTTATCATAATCGGAAGTATAAGGGTCCATTTGGGTGGCAGTTTTGAAACTGGTCTGCATGTAGTTTCCCTCAAAGTTGAACCAATCTTTGGCAGGCATGTCTTTGAATAGATAATTGTTCGAACCGCAATGGTTGAAGATCATGTCCATGACTACCTTTAGCCCTTTAGCATTGGCTTCTTTTACGAGATTGCGAAACTCTTCATTGCTTCCGAGGCGACGGTCTACTTGATAGTAATCGGTGATGGCATATCCATGATAAGAGCCTTCCTTCATGTCATTTTCCTGAATCGGGTTAAGCCATATACTCGTAACTCCGAGGTCTGCAATATAATCCAAATGTTTCTCTATTCCTTTTAAATC
This sequence comes from Bacteroides sp. LFL-34, assembly GCF_027257075.1. Classification (NCBI taxonomy): domain Bacteria; kingdom Pseudomonadati; phylum Bacteroidota; class Bacteroidia; order Bacteroidales; family Bacteroidaceae; genus Bacteroides; species Bacteroides sp. LFL-34. The sequence continues at coordinate 48,981 of NZ_JAPQKZ010000041.1, forward strand.
ACCGCCATGACGGGCGAAAGGTTCGTTGCGGTCTATGTTTGCTTCCAACATTCCGGGAATTATATCATTGGAGGGGTTGCCGTTGGCAAAGCGGTCCGGCATAATGAGATAAAGTACATCACTGGAGTTGAAGCCTTCTACTGCTGAAGCATTCTCTTTGCGCTGTTTAAGTTCGTATGGTATTTTAGTCTGTTTTTTACCTTGTTTCAGGAGAATGTCGAAGTGCTGAGGGATAGCTTTTGAAAGATCTAAATATAAGATCAGATAATTAGGATTTTCCTGTTTCACCACGTCCTGCAGGGTGATGTCATTAGAAGAAATACTTACCTCTGCGGATGATATGCCATCGCCGTATAGAAGTATTTGTAGTTCGGGATTCTTCATTCCTGCCCACCAAAAGGTAGGAGCCACTTTCTTTATATTGGTTGCGGCGAATGCTTGATGATAACCCGATAGAAGTAATAGTAAAATAGCAAATAACAAATTTCGTTTCATGGTAGCTAGATTTTTAACTGTTTGCTCGGAGAACCGATGATGCAAATGTAGGGGGATGCTGTGCACCTTTGTGAGATTAGAATGGAAATATAAACCTGTTATCTGACTATGTTGCTGATAATTAGTTGGATATTCTAATACCTTATGCCGAAAAATACAAGTGAAAATGAAAATAGTTATACCCATATTTTTCGTTTTCATTACTATATTTCTTATATTTGTAACATCTTTAAAAAGGAACCTTATGAAAAATCTAACCCTTTATATGCTATTTCTTCTTTTGCTCTTTCCTTTTTCGTTGTGTGCAATGCATACGGATAATGCGGCTGCTCTTAAAAAGCTGGATGAAGTTATAAGCAAGAAAGAGACTTTCCAGATTCGGAAAGAGAAAGAGATTAATAACTTGAAATTAGAACTTGCCCATTCTACTGATCCTGTTCGAAAATATGAATTATATGCCTCTCTTTTTGGTGCTTATTTGCATTATCAGGCAGACTCGTCCTTATATTATATTAACCGTGAGATGGAAATCCTTCCATTGTTGAACCGCCCGGAATTGGAGTATGAGATCATCATTAATCGTGCTACGGTAATGGGAGTAATGGGAATGTATATAGAAGCCATTGAACAGTTGGAGAGGATTGATCCTAAAAAATTGAATGAGTGGACTCGGTTATCTTATTATCAGACGTATCGTGCCTGCTACGGGTGGTTAGCAGATTATACGACCAATAAGAATGAAAAAGAAAAGTATTTGAAGAAAACCGATTTATATAGAGATTCCATTATTGCTGCGATGCCTCCAGAGGCAAACAAAACGATTGTTTTAGCCGAAAAATGCATAATGAACGGGAAAGCCGATGTCGCTGTGGATATGCTGAACAATGCTTTGAAAGAAATTCAGGATGAACGTCAGAAAGTATATATTTATTATACTCTTTCCGAAGCTTATAGTATGAAGAAAGATATCGAAAAAGAAGTTTACTATCTGATTCTGACTGCCATTGCGGATCTGGAAACTCCGGTGAGGGAGTATGCTTCATTGCAGAAACTCGCGCATCTGATGTATGAATCAGGAGATATTGACCGTGCCTACAAATACTTGAGTTGCTCGATGGAAGATGCTGTGGCGTGTAATGCCCGTTTGCGGTTTATTGAGGTGACGGAGTTTTTTCCGATTATCGACAAGGCGTATAAATTAAAAGAAGAAAAAGAACGTGCCGTTTCCCGCGCTATGTTGATTAGTGTCAGTTTGTTGTCTTTGTTTCTTCTGATTGCTATTTTCTATCTATATCGTTGGATGAAGAAGTTGTCTGTTATGCGGCGGAATCTTAGTCTGGCTAACAAACAAATGTCTGCGGTCAACGCGGAACTGGAGCAAACCGGAAAAATAAAAGAAGTCTATATCGCCCGCTATCTGGACAGATGTGTCAACTATCTCGACAAACTGGAAACTTATCGTCGTTCATTGGCAAAATTGGCAATGGCATCGCGTATCGAAGATTTGTTTAAAGCTATCAAGTCCGAACAGTTTATCCGGGATGAGCGGGATGAATTCTATAATGAGTTCGACAGGTCTTTTCTGAAACTTTTCCCGAACTTTATTTCAGCTTTCAATAATTTGCTGGTAGAAGAAGGAAGAGTGTATCCTAAATCCGATGAACTTCTGACAACAGAACTTCGTATCTTTGCCCTTATCCGTCTGGGAGTAGTAGACAGTAACAAGATTGCTCATTTTCTCGGTTATTCTTTGGCAACTATCTATAATTATCGTAGCCGGATGCGTAATAAAGCTGCCGGAGATAAAGATATGTTCGAGCAGAATGTAATGAACCTATAATGTTATTCACAGATAGCAATATGTTATTACTTCGTAATATACGAGCCAATAATGCTTGTGTATAAAGCAAATATCTACTTTTAGTGTTCAATAATCCACTGTGCATCTCTCTTTTTTTTCTACCTTTGTAGACAACTAATCTAAAATAAATATACTAGAAAATGAAAAAGTTAGTCTACACACTGTTCTTTGTCCTTATCTCCGTTGTAGCCAACGGGCAGGCAAAGTACGTATTCTATTTCATCGGAGATGGAATGGGAGTCAATCAAGTAAATGGTACGGAGATGTATCAGGCGGAAATTCAAAATGGTCGTATTGGAGTCGAGCCTTTGTTATTTACTCAATTTCCGGTTGCTACCGTAGCAACCACTTTCTCTGCTAAAAATTCAGTAACAGACTCTGCAGCTGCAGGTACTGCATTGGCAACAGGAAAGAAAACTTATAATGGCGCTATTTCTGTAGGAGAAGATAAAAAAGCTATTCAGACTGTCGCAGAAAAAGCAAAGAAAGCAGGAAAAAAGGTGGGCGTAACGACTTCTGTCAGTGTGGATCATGCTACTCCTGCCGCATTTTATGCACATCAACCCGATCGTAATATGAATTATGAAATTGCTCTTGATTTGCCGAAAGCCAATTTCGATTTTTATGCAGGCGGTGGTTTCTTGAAACCTACCACCACTTATGACAAGAAAGAAGCTCCGAGCATTTTCCCTATTTTTGAAGAGGCAGGATATACAGTAGCACGTGGTTACAATGACTATAAGGCAAAAGCTGCAAAAGCAGAAAAGATGATCTTGATTCAGGAAGAGGGAGCCAATCCTTCTTGTCTGCCTTATGCTATTGACCGCAAAGAGAATGATTTGACATTAGCACAAATTACGGAAAGTGCTATTGACTTTCTTACTAAAGGCAATAATAAAGGCTTTTTCCTGATGGTAGAAGGAGGTAAAATAGACTGGGCATGCCACGCTAATGACGCCGCTACTGTGTTCAACGAAGTGAAAGACATGGATAATGCCATCAAAGTAGCTTATGAATTCTATAAGAAACATCCGAAAGAAACGCTGATTGTGATTACCGCAGACCATGAAACAGGTGGTATCGTGCTCGGTACGGGAAAATATGCGTTGAACCTGAAAGCATTGCAATATCAGAAACATTCTGCTGACGGACTTTCACAACGTATCAGTGAATTGAGAAAATCAAAAGGCAATAAAGTCACTTGGGAGGACATGAAAACATTCCTCGGCGAAGAAATGGGCTTCTGGAAACAATTCCCTCTTTCTTGGGAACAGGAAAAGACGTTGCGTGATGAATTTGAGAAATCATTCGTGAAGAATAAAGTCGTATTTGCTGAAAGTATGTACTCTAAGAGCGAACCGATGGCTGCACGTGCAAAGGAAGTGATGGATGAAATCGCTATGATAGGTTGGGTAAGTGGCGGGCACTCTGCCGGTTATGTTCCTGTATTTGCTATTGGTGCAGGTTCTCAACTGTTTGGTGAGAAGATTGACAATACAGAAATTCCTAAAAGAATTGCGAAAGCTGCAGGATATAAATAATAGAACTGTATGAATATAAAAATAGCCGGAAGTCCTTGGACTCCCGGCTATTTTTATATGTTTTTGCAAATTATGCTTTCACACGTCCTACGTAAGAACCGTCACGAGTATCGATTTCGATTGTTTCACCCTCGCTGATGAACAAAGGAACACGTACTGTTGCACCTGATTCCACAGTTGCAGGTTTCAGTGTGTTAGTAGCTGTATCACCTTTCATGCCCGGTTCTGTATAAGTCACCTTCATCTGAACCTTGATCGGCATGTCTGCATAAAGTACAGTTTCAGTAGAAGCATCAGAAACAACTTCCAATACTGAACCTTCGAGCAGGAAGTCAACACCATTAATCAGATCGTGAGCGATAGGATGTTGATCGAATGTTTCCTGGTTCATAAAGATATAATCTTCTCCTTCTTTATACAAAAATTGGTATGGACGACGTTCTACACGTACATCTTCCAACTTTTCACCGATGTTGAAACGGCGTTCGAGAACGTATCCGCTAACTACATCTTTCAATTTAGTACGCATAAAAGTGTTACCTTTACCTGGTTTTACATGCAGGAATTCTACACAGAAATAGAGCTTTCCGTCCATACGGATACAAGTTCCGTTTTTGATGTCTTGAGCATTAATCATACTGCTATTTTTCTTATTATATTATTGTTATTTAATTGTTTTCGCAGGAATTCGACTGCAAAAGTAATCTAAATCGGTAAAAAACACAAAAACTTTTGAGCAAAAATGAGTTATCTCTTGGTTAATTTAAAAAAAGTGCCTATTTTTGCAGCCCGATTACGTAGAATAATAACATAAAAACAAGATACAGTAATGAAAAGAACATTTCAACCCTCTAACAGAAAGAGAAAGAACAAACACGGTTTCCGTGAGAGAATGGCATCGGCTAATGGTCGTAGAGTATTAGCTGCTCGTCGTGCGAAAGGCAGAAAGAAACTGACTGTTTCTGATGAGTACAACGGACAAAAGTGATAATCACTTGTCATCAGGAAACAAAAAAGGCGGAGAATTTAATCTTCGCCTTTTTTGTTTCTCTGTTTTTCAAGGGGATAGTATGTTAAAAAGCGGTATTGTTTGCTCTTATTTATGACTTTTTGCTTTTCTTTGTGAGATTAAATAAAACTCATAAACGAACATACGCGATGGTAGAGTATATCCGGGACATGAAACCCCGTATCATTATAATAAGGTTGTTGAAATCTATAGGAGTGGGGATTATAGTTGCAGCAATTCTGGCGATGATAAGCGTCTTTGCATAATAGGTAGGGACATTTTTCATCGCCTACTTTTTAAAAGTTCAACTATTTTGTCGTATCTTTGGCGCATATTAACAGCAATGCGTATGACTATTAAAGAATTCTTTTCTTTTAAAACCAATAAATATTTCTGGGTGAATATTATCGCCATGATTGTGGTGATGGTAGTGATGATATTTGGTGTGTTGAAATGGCTTGATATACATACACATCATGGTGAAAGCGTGGTAGTTCCCGATGTGAAGGGAATGACAGTGGAAGAAGCTACGAAGATGTTCCGGAATCACGGTTTGGTATATGTGATTTCTGATACCAAATATGTCAAAGATAAAGCAGCGGGTATCATTCTTGAACTGAAACCGGGAGCCGGTGAAAAAGTGAAGGAAGGACGTACAGTATACCTGACAGTCAATACCCTGGATGTCCCTTTACGTGCCATTCCCGATGTGGCGGACAACAGCTCGCTCCGTCAGGCACAGGCTAAGTTACTGAATGCTGGTTTCAAGCTGAATCAGGTTCAATTGGTAAATGGTGAGAAAGACTGGGTGTACGGTGTGAAATATCAGGGACGTCAGTTGGCTGCCGGAGAAAAGATTCCTTTAGGGGCTTCTTTGACATTGATGGTGGGAGACGGCTCCGGTGATATGTCGGAAGAAGAGGACTCGGTCGATGTTTCCGTGGATACGGAGAAACCGGTTACGTCGGAATCATCACCTGCTCAAGATGATAGTTGGTTTTAATAGATAAATAACAGAAACGGACTCGCATGATAGAGGAAGAACTTCCGGATGAACTGGAGAATGATTTGGATGATATAGAACCTGTCGGTGACGAATCCCAGCTTTACGAACACTTCCGCGTGGTTGTAGACAAGGGACAGGCGATGGTCAGAGTCGACAAATATCTGTTCGAACGTATTGTCAATGCTTCGCGCAACCGTATTCAGAAGGCTGCCGAAGACGGATTCGTTATGGCCAATGGCAAACCGGTGAAGAGTAGCTACAAAGTGAAACCGCTGGATGTCATTACGGTGATGATGGACCGTCCCCGTTATGAAAATGAAATTATTCCTGAAAATATTCCCCTTACTATCGTTTATGAAGACCCTTATCTGATGGTTGTGAATAAACCGGCGGGATTGGTCGTGCATCCGGGACACGGAAACTATCACGGCACGCTGGTCAATGCGCTGGCCTGGCACATGAAGGATATACCGGATTATGATGCCAATGACCCGCACGTGGGACTTGTTCATCGCATCGATAAAGATACTTCAGGCTTACTGGTGATTGCCAAGACACCGGATGCCAAAACAAATCTGGGAATTCAATTTTTTAATAAGACTACCAAACGCAAATATCGTGCTTTGGTGTGGGGTGTTATGGAACAGGATGAAGGAACGATTGTCGGTAATATTGCCCGTAATCCGAGAGACCGGATGCAAATGGCGGTGATGTCCGATCCGACAGTGGGCAAACATGCCGTTACACACTACCGCGTACTGGAAAGACTGGGATACGTAACCCTTGTGGAATGTATACTTGAGACAGGACGTACTCATCAGATTCGTGTCCACATGAAACATATCGGTCATGTGTTGTTCAATGACGAACGCTATGGCGGTCATGAGATACTGAAAGGAACCCATTTTAGTAAATACAAACAGTTTGTAAATAATTGCTTTGACACTTGTCCCCGACAGGCTTTGCATGCTATGACATTGGGGTTTGTGCATCCCGTCACAGGTGAAGAGATGTATTTTACTTCCGAACTTCCGGATGACATGACCCGGCTTATCGAGAAGTGGAGAGGCTATATAAGTAATAGAGAATTAGAATGAAACGCAACATCGCTATCGTAGCAGGAGGAGATACCTCTGAAATCGTAGTTTCCCTGCGTAGCGCACAGGGTATTTATTCCTTTATTGATAAGGAAAAGTATAATTTGTATATCGTGGAGATGGAAGGCCGTCGCTGGGAAGTACAATTACCGGACGGAAACAAAGTGCCGGTGGATAGAAACGACTTTAGTTTTACGAACGGAACGGAGAAGGTTGTGTTCGACTTTGCTTATATCACCATCCACGGTACGCCGGGTGAGGATGGCAGGCTGCAAGGCTATTTTGATATGATGCGTATTCCGTATTCCTGTTGTGGAGTGTTGGCGGCTGCCATTACTTATGACAAGTTTACCTGCAATCAATATCTGAAGGCTTTTGGAGTGCGCATTGCCGAATCATTGTTGTTGCGCCAAGGACAATCGGTTTCTGACGAGGAAGTAGTGGAAAAGATTGGCCTGCCTTGTTTTATCAAGCCTAGTCTGGGAGGTTCGAGTTTCGGAGTTACGAAAGTGAAGACAAAAGAACAAATACAACCGGCCATTGTTAAAGCTTTCGGAGAAGCGGAAGAGGTGATTGTTGAAGCGTTTATGGACGGAACGGAACTGACTTGCGGCTGTTATAAGACAAAAGAGAAGTCGGTCATCTTTCCACCTACGGAAGTAGTGACGCACAATGAGTTCTTTGATTATGATGCTAAATATAATGGACAGGTAGATGAAATCACTCCTGCGCGTATCTCGGATGAATTGACCAAACGCGTACAGATGCTGACTTCAGCTATCTATGATATATTAGGTTGTTCCGGCATTATCCGTGTAGATTACATTATAACTGCCGGTGAAAAACTGAATCTTCTCGAAGTAAATACTACTCCGGGAATGACTACTACCAGTTTTATTCCCCAGCAAGTGCGTGCAGCCGGACTGGATATAAAGGATGTGATGACTGATATTATTGAAAACAAGTTTTAAGTATTAAGTATCAAGTATAAAGTATTAACCATGCGGTTTGTACGCAGTCTAATACTTTATACTTATTACTTAATACTTGAGCACATAATACTTGAGACTTATGGATCTGACAGAGTTTAATGAAATTCGTCCTTACAATGATGAGGAACTTCCTCAAATCTTTGAGGAACTGATTGCCGATCCGGCTTTTCAGAAAGCTGCTACCGGTGCTATACCGAACGTTCCATTTGAACTTCTGGCGCAAAAAATGCGTGCCTGTAAGACTAAGCTTGATTTTCAGGAGGCATTTTGTTATGGCATTTTGTGGAAGATAGCGGCAGATCATACTGCCGGACTGACACTGGATCATACCGCCATACCGGATAAAAGTAAAGCTTATACGTATATATCGAATCATAGAGATATTATTCTTGATTCGGGCTTTCTCTCTATTTTGTTGATTGACCAGGGAATGGATACGGTAGAAATTGCGATTGGCGACAATTTGCTTATTTATCCCTGGATTAAGAAACTGGTGCGTGTCAATAAATCATTTATTGTACAGCGGGCGTTGACCATGCGGCAAATGTTGGAATCTTCAGCGCGTATGTCCCGTTATATGCATTACACCATTTCAGAGAAGAATCAGTCTATTTGGATTGCGCAGCGTGAAGGACGTGCAAAAGATTCGAATGACCGTACACAAGACAGTGTATTGAAAATGTTGGCAATGGGAGGTGAAGGCGATTTGATAGACCGCCTGATGGAAATGAATATTGCTCCGCTTGCTATTTCATACGAATATGATCCGTGTGATTTTCTGAAAGCGCAAGAGTTTCAGCTGAAGAGAGACATCGAAGGATATAAAAAGACGACACAGGACGATTTGATTAATATGCAGACAGGTCTTTTCGGATATAAAGGCAGGGTACATTTTCAGGTTGCTCCTTGTTTGAATGATGACTTGCAAAGCTTGGACCGTTCGTTGCCGAAACCGGATTTGTTTGCCCGAATTTCTGCTTGTCTTGATCGCCGCATCCATCGTAATTACCGGATATATCCGGGAAATTATGTGGCGTATGATTGGCTGAATGGCACAACGGAATTCGTGTCCAATTACACGGAAGAAGAGAAACAGCAGTTTATGAACTATATTGAACAACAATTGGCAAAGATCAAGATTCCGAATAAGGATGAAGACTTTTTGCGTGAGAAGTTGTTATTAATGTATTCCAATCCGTTAGTTAATTATTTAGCAGCTTGCCGATGAAAAGAAGAAAATTACATGTTGTTTGGTTGTGGGGATTGCTTTTCCTGATGACTGCCTGTGGAGATGATGACTATTATTATCCTTCGGTGAAACTGGAATTTGTGACTGTAGAGGCCGGAGAAGACGGTCGTATACAAACGCTTATTCCTGATAAGGGAGAAGTCTTGACTGTTTCGGAAGACCGTACGGGTTCTACTATCTCTCCAAACACTTCCAGACGTGTGATGAGTAACTATGAGGTGCTTTCCGGTGAGAACACTGCTACTATATATTCTTTGCAATCGCTCATAACGCCGGTACCTAAACCGGAAGATGATCCGGTTTACAAGGACGGTATAAAGCTGGATCCGGTAGAGATGGTCAGTATCTGGCTCGGAAGGGATTATCTGAATATGATTTTGAATCTCAAGGTCAGTACGGGCAAGGGACATACTTTCGGCATAGTGGAAGATGTGTCCGAACTTAAAACAAATGGCATTGTGAATATGTTATTATATCATGATGCGAACAGTGATGGAGAATACTATAATCGGCGTGCTTACATTTCTGTTCCTTTGGCGCAATATATAGATGAAGAGAATCCGGGTCGGACGATAAAGATTAAATTTAAATATTATACGTACGATAAGGATGGCTCTCCGATAGAATCTGATAAGTACTGTGATCCTGGGTTTGACTATACTCCGGGACAGAATTGAATAATGGAGTGTATATGTTTAAATTGAATCAATTAATCGTGGGAATATTTTTATTTCTCTCTTCCCTTTTCTCTTGTCAGCAGAAAGGGGATTTTCAATCAATGAATGTAGAGGAGTTTGATTCTCTTATTCAGAATGAGGATATACAACGTCTGGATGTTCGTACACTTGCGGAATATTCGGAGGGGCATATCACGAAGACGATCAACATCAATGTGATGGATGACTCTTTTGCTTCAATGGCTGATTCTTTGTTGCAAAAAGACAAACCGGTGGCTGTATATTGTCGCAGTGGAAAACGAAGCAAGAAGGCTGCGGCAATTTTGAGCGAGAAGGGATATAAAGTCTTTGAGCTTGATAAGGGATTTAATTCCTGGCAGGAAGCAGGTAAAGAAATAGAGAAATAAAGTGCTGATTTATCAGCACTTTATTTTTTGGGGTTATTTCAGTCCTTCCAATAACCTTTTCAGAACGACAGTTGCCGAGATTTCACGGTTGGCAGCTTCCGGAATCACAATAGATTGCGGACTTTCAATGACATCGTCTGTCACAATCATATTTCTACGAACCGGAAGACAATGCATGAAATAAGCATTGTTGGTAACTGCCATTTGGCGGTCGCTGACAGTCCAATCACGATCTTTGCTTAATATCTGTCCATAGTTGTCGCCAGAATAAGCAGCCCAGTTCTTGGCATATATGAAGTCGGCTCCTTCGAAGGCCTTCATCTGGTCATATTCTACTTTTGCATTACCTACAAATTGCGGATCAAGCTCATAACCTTCGGGATGAGTGATGACAAATTCGTAATCCGTTGCATTCATCCATTCAGCAAAGGAATTAGGAACAGCCTGTGGCAATGGACGTGGATGAGGAGCCCAGGTCATAACTACTTTGGGACGTACTGTTTTCTTGTATTCCTCGATGGTAATCAGGTCGGCAAAGCTCTGCAATGGGTGGCGTGTTGCCGCTTCCATCGAAAAGACAGGACGTCCGGAGTATTGGATGAATTGATTGATAATAGTTTCCTGATAGTCAAAGTCACGGTCTTCAAAACGGGCAAAAGAGCGTACTCCAATGATATCACAATAGCATCCCATAACCGGAATGGCTTCTAATATATGTTCCGGTTTATCACCATCCATAATTACGCCACGTTCAGTTTCCAATTTCCATGCACCTTGATTGATATCCAGTACCATTACATTCATTCCCAAATTGATGGCAGCTTTCTGTGTGCTGAGGCGGGTACGTAAACTAGAGTTGAAGAAGATCATCATTAAAGTCTTGTTTCGTCCCAGTTCTACATATTTGAAGCGCTCTTTTTTGATTTCGAATGCTTCTGCAAGGGCTGATTTTAAATCGCCAATGTCCTGTACACAAGTAAATTTCTTCATATCATTTATTTTTTAATTTTTAATTAGCTTCGCTCAAAACCTTGTTTGATTTTTAACATATAGGTATAGTCTCAATTTCTTCTCGTTTGTCCATCTCCTTCAATGACCCATTTGTAAGAAGTGATTTCCTCCAGTCCCATCGGACCGCGTGCGTGTAGCTTTTGCGTGCTGATTCCGATTTCGGCTCCTAATCCGAATTGTGCCCCGTCAGTGAAAGCGGTAGACACATTGGTGTATACGCAAGCTGCGTCCACGATTCTGGTGAATAAAGCTGCACGTTCCCCGTTCTCGGTAACAATACACTCGCTATGTTTAGAACTGTTTTCCTGAATATGTCCTAAGGCATCTTCGAAGCTCTTTACAGTCTTGACAGCCATTTTATAATCCAGAAACTCCGTGCCGAAGCTTTCTGCTTTTGCATGTTCCAGGAGCTCGGCAGGATAGCGGCCTTCCAATGCCTGGTAAGCTTGCGGATCAGCATAAATAATGACATGGCTGTCTTTTAGTTTCTCGCAAATCAGAGGGAGGTCGGCCAGTCTCTTCTCATGTATAATGGTGCAGTCCAATGCATTACATACGCTAACTCTACGTGTCTTTGCATTATGAATAATGTCTGCTCCCTTGTTTGTATCCCCAAATTCATCGAAGTAAGTGTGACAGATACCTGCTCCTGTTTCAATGACAGGAATCCTTGCATTCTCGCGTACGAAATGAATAAGACTGCTGCTGCCTCTGGGGATAATCAAGTCTACGTAGCCCACAGCATTCAGTAACGCTGCCGTAGCCTCTCTATCAGCTGGAAGTAATTCTACAATGTGCGGATTGATTTTGAACTTCTTCAATACTTTGTGAATCACACTGATGATGGCCCGGTTGGAACAATCGGCGTCACTTCCTCCTTTCAATATGCAGGCATTTCCGCTCTTCAGACAAAGGGAGAAAACATCAAAGCTAACATTAGGGCGTGCTTCATAAATGATTCCTATGACTCCGAAAGGAACGCTGACTTTCGTCAACTTCATTCCATTGGGACGAACACTCTCTTTCAACACTTTACCCAAAGGAGAGGGGAGTGTTGCTACATTGCGTGTATCTGCGGCAATACCTTTCAAACGTTCTTCCGTCAGTTTCAACCGATCGTACTTCGGATCATTTTTGTCCATCCGTGCGAGGTCTTTTTCGTTCTCTGAAAGAATGAAAGGTGTTTCTGCAATTGCTGCGTCAGCTACTGCATTTAAAATCTGATTGATGACATTATCATTCAGCAGGGCTAATTCCCGACTTGCTACTTGTACAGCGGCAAAGGTCTCGTTTAAATTTGTAGTCATTTGCTCCTTTTTTGCATTAAATGGAAAGATAAACTATGCAAATATAGTGAATGATGTGAATAAAACTTGTTGAAAATAGAAATAAATGTTGCTCTTTACTTATTCACTGGTTTTTTTACAAGATTAATACTAAAAAAATACGAGACTCAATTCTGAATCTCGTATTTTTCATTTATGAAGGTGTGTCAAAATGCACACCTTCTGTTTTTTACGCACAAAGCCCCGACTTTCACAAGCTGGGGCTTTGTTATTACCTAAAGATTTTGTATCTTTAGGCATAAGAATTTCACTATGA
>NZ_JAPQKZ010000042.1:0-61440 GCF_027257075.1 Bacteroides sp. LFL-34
GGAATTTCATCCCACCCGGACAAATCGGGACACCGCAGGACAAATTCGGACAGCCCTTGCCGCCCGTCCAAATATAGCATATTTAGTCGCTACCTTTGGGCGGGACTATTCCCGTAACCGCTAAAATTTCAATTATTTATGGCAAACAGAATGACCCCGCCCGCAGAGGGGCAGGAAAAAGACGTGCTGCTGGTCTTGGATAAACAGCAGGGAAAGGTGAGTGCCGTTAAGGGTATCGACAAGGAGGGCAATTTGCAGACCGTGCCACACACTACCGGACACGGCGGCGAGTTCATGCAGGTGGACAAGAACAGCGATGTGTTCAGCAACTTCATTTCCAACTTCTACCGCAAGTATCAGGACACTTCCGGGCTGGAACTGTTCAGCGTCAAGGCTTCCGAAGCGGAGCGGGACGCAAAGGCAATCGAGGACAACCACCGCAACCCTACACCGGAGGGTGACAAGCGGGCTGAAATGCTTCGAGTTCCGAAGCCCGACTTCCACGAGTTCAAGCAGGGCTACCGCTTCGACCCGTCAAAAATCGACTGGGAGAACCTGAAAAAAGTCGGCATCACCGCCGACACCCTGAAAAACACGAGGGACTTCGACCGGGTGATGCGTGGCTACAAGTCCCGCAACACCTACACCGTTTCGGGGACGGTGGGCGGCTTCTACCTCAAACCTACCGATGTCAAGCTCTCTTTCTATCAGGCAAAGGACGGCACGGTAGTACCCAAGCTGCACGGCGTGCAGCAGGACGAAAAACTGTTGCAACGCCCGTTCCATGAACACGAGTTCACCAAGCAGGAACAGGGCAACTTGCAAGGCACTGGCAACTTGGGCGGCATCGCTGAAATCAAAGACCCGAAAAGCGGCGAGCAAATCCCCGTGTTCGTCAGCCGGGACAGGTACACGCACGAACTGGAGTATATGCGGGCTGACAAGTGGAAATGCCCCGATACAATCTGTAACGTGCAAGTCAGCCCGGAACAGAAAGCCGCCTTTGAAGCCGGGCAAGCGGTGAAAATGGAAAACCTGCAATTCAGGGACGGCACGAAGCGCAGTGCCTATTTGCAGGTTAGTGCGGTGGAGCGTGGCTTGGAGTTCCTGCCCCGTGCCGCCGTCCAGTTCTTGCAGCAGGGGCAGCAGCCCGCAGAGCGGCAGGTCGCCGGGCTAAAGGACGGCAAGGGAGTTGAGTTCAACGGTCATGTACAGCCCGGCGCACAGGGCAAATCCCCCGACAAGGTGCAGCCGAAAGACGTTACCCCCACCGCCGAGAGCCGGACGCAGGTAGCGGTCAATTCGGGGGGCAAGACCAACGAAGCCACCAAGCAGGGCAAAGAGCCGTTGAAACAGGGTCAGGACAAGCCCACCGCCAAGCAGAAAGAGAAGCAGGAGAAAGCGCAGGACAAGAGCCTGAAAGCTGACAAGCCCAAGAAGTCCAGAGGAATGAAAATGTAATATCCACCATTAAAAAGTAAAGAATTATGATTGCATTGATAGCAGAGAAGCCCAGCGTGGCAAAGGACATCGCCCGCATCATCGGTGCGACCGGGCGTAATGACGGTTATCTTTCCGGCAACGGGTATATGGTGACATGGGCGTTCGGCCACTTAATCCAGCTTGCCATGCCGGAAGCCTACGGCGTGGCGAACTTCCGCAGGGAGAGCCTGCCCATACTGCCGCCCGATTTCCGGCTAATCCCCCGTCAGGTAAAAGCGGAGAAAGGGTACAAGGCAGACCCCGGCGTGCTGAAACAGTTGAAAGTGATAAAGGAAGTGTTCGACCAGTGCGACCGGATTATTGTCGCCACCGATGCCGGGCGTGAGGGTGAGTTAATCTTCCGCTATATATTCCATTACCTGAACTGCCGGAAACCATTTGTGCGCCTGTGGATAAGCAGCCTTACCGACAAGGCAATCCGTGAGGGGCTGGATAACTTGCAGCCGGGAGAGCATTACGATAACCTTTACCTCTCTGCCAAGTCCCGCAGCGAAGCGGACTGGCTGATAGGGATAAACGCCACCCAAGCGTTGAGCGTTGCCGCCGGGCAGGGGGTGTTCTCGCTGGGCAGGGTGCAGACACCCACGCTCGTGATGATATGCAGCCGCTATTTGGAGAACAAGAATTTCGTACCCGCCAAGTTTTGGCAACTCAAAGCGGCGACCGCCAGCGGGGGAATGGGTTTCACCGCCCAATCGACCGCCAAGTGGGAACAGCAGCCCGAAGCCATAGCCGCCCTGCAACGGGTAAAGGATGCCGGGCAACTTGTGGTTAAATCCGTTGAGAGGAAAGAAGCCTGCCAAGAACCGCCGCTTTTGTACGACCTTACCACGCTGCAAAAGGAAGCGAACACGAAGCTGAACTTCTCGGCTGACAAGACACTTTCCATAGCGCAAAGCCTGTATGAAAAGAAAGTGATGTCCTATCCCCGAACCGGAAGCCGCTATATTCCGGAGGACGTTTTCGATGAAATGCCGGAACGTGTCGCCCTGCTGGGGCAATACTCCCGCTTTGCCGGGTATGCCGCCGGGCTGGACGGCACACCCCTGAACCGCCGCAGCGTGAATGACGGCAAAGTGACCGACCACCACGCCTTAATCATAACCGAGAACCTGCCCGGCGAACTTTCCAAAGACGAGCGGGCGGTTTACGAGCTGGTAGCCGGGCGTATGCTGGAAGCCTTTTCGGGCAAGTGCGTGAAAGACGTTACCACCGCCTTGCTGTCAGGGGGAGATACCGACTTCACGGTGAAAGGGTCTGTGATGAAAGAAGCCGGGTGGCGTGCCGTGTTCGGCGAGCAGGAAACGGGCGGGGATGAAGAAGCCGCCAGCCTGCCGCCACTCCAAGAGGGAGAATATTTGCCACTCTCCGGCGTGGATCTGCTCGAAAAGCAGACCAAGCCGAAACCGCTGCACACGGAAAGCAGCCTGTTGTCGGCAATGGAGAACGCAGGCAGGGAACTGGAAGATGCCGAACTGAAAGCCAGCCTGAAAGATGCCGGGATAGGCACGCCCGCCACCCGTGCGGCGATTATCGAAACGCTGTTCGCCCGCCAGTACATCGTGCGTGAGAAGAAGAACCTTGTGCCTACCGACAAGGGGCTTGCCGTTTATGGGATTGTCAAGGACAAGAAGATTGCCGATGTCGAAATGACGGGCATGTGGGAAACCGCCCTTGCCAAGATAGAAGCGGGCAGCATGGATGCCGACACGTTCCGGAAGGGCATCGAGGTGTACGCAACGCAAATCACCGCAGAACTGCTATCGGTGCAGCTATCTGTCGCTACTGGTGAAACCTGCCCCTGCCCGAAATGCGGCAGCGGGCGCATCCTGTTCTACCCGAAAGTGGCGAAGTGTTCCAACGTGGACTGCACGCTTACCATATTCCGCAACAAGTGCGACAAGCAGCTTTCCGACAAGCAGATTGTCGAGCTGGTGACGAAACGCAAGACCGGGCTAATCAAGGGCTTCAAGGGCAAGAACGGCAAGGCTTTCGATGCTTCGCTGGTACTGGACGAGCAGTTCAATGTCGGTTTTTCATTCCCCGAAAAGAAAGCGAAACCGAAGAAATAGCCTATCTTTGCCGCTGAAATTTCATTGTGATAGGTTTTACAGCTTATAATAATTGAAATTTTAGTGGTTGCGCCCGGAGGGAAACCAGGCGCATTTTTTATATGTTCCCGCCAAACAGGTAGGTCGAACAGACCACCCCGTTATCCAGCACCCTGCTTTCCGAGAGCTTCCACAGCGAGCCGGATGTTTCCCCGACAAAACCGATGCCTTTGCCCGCCATGACCGGGACGGTGTAGATTGTCAGGCTGTCCAGCAGTCCGGCTTTAATCAATGAAGTAAGCAGCTTGCCGCCACCCACCACCAGCATGTCGGTTTCCTGTTTCAGTTCATAGACCCTTTGCAGCGGTTCTTCGGTCAGGAACTCCACCCCGCAGTCCGGTGTAACGTTGGTGTCGTAGTGTGACACCACAAAAGACCGTTTGCTTTTGTGCGGCCACCCGCCCCAGTGTTCAAAGATGTAGTTGTAGGTGTTCGCCCCCATAAGCAGGCAGCTTGCGGCGGCGTGTTCCCTTGCCACCAGTTCCTTGACCTCACGGGGCATCCAGTCCAGTTCATAGTCCGGCGTGGCGGTATGCCCGTCCAGCGATACGGCGATGTGCGCTTTGATTTGTTCCATATTATCAGGTATTAAAGTGATATAAATCCCTACTGTCTTGGCACGTTAGCCGCCACCCCAAAAAAAGAAAGCGTGGCATGACGCTGTTTCGATGCGAGGTACTGGCATACCCAAATGTGGAAACAGTGCAGCCACGCTATGACAAACGCATAGCATATCCTGCGCTGAATATCCCCACATTTTGAAAAGTGCCAGTTTTCGCATCGGGACGTTCGGCGAACGTATATGTTATATATAAAGGCAATATTCCGGCAACCGCCGTCCAACTGCCGTTACTTTTTTCGTGTAACTTCTGCAAAGTTAAGCAAATACCCTGAAAAATCACGTGCAAACAGAAAAAATCCTGCCGTGTTATCACAACAGGGCAGGACACAAGCACCTAAAAATACACAAGTTCAGCCCATACGCCTACGGGCAGCTTGCGTTCCTTTGAAGATGATATGAACCGATGACAAAACAGCTTTGGTTCGCCGTGTCTTTGGTGATGATGTCCCTTTCCCGCATGAAGCGGATATAGCTCTTTGCGGTGCGCTCCTTGATGTCCAATACCTGCTGCAACTGCTCGCAAAGGTCTATGTAGGTGATGCGTGTCTGCCGCCCGAAGATGTCACGTGCGACATTTACCAGTTCCCTTTCCTTGCGCTTCTCCTTTTCCTCACGTGGTTTCTCGCCCTTGTACACGTGCATCCCGGCTTCCTTGTCCCAAGCAAAGAGCATCAGCGGCACGTCCAGCGGGCTTCCGTCCCTTACTTTCAGGGCTTTTACCACCGACTGGGTAGGTTCTTCGTCTTTCTCAATGGACAGGATAGTAGCCGCCTTGCGCTGCAACTCGCTGCCCAAATGCCCCCGCAGTTTCAATCCGTTGGGGACGAAGTGCAGCACGCACAGAATACACGTGTTATAGATGCCCGCCAGCCGATAAAGTTCATCTATCACCGCCACGCTTTCCGCTTCATCGTTGGCACTCTTAACAAGGTCTGCGATGCCGTCAATGACGACCAACTGGATGCCGCCGTACTGGTAGTAGAACTTGTCCATGCTTTGTACAATGGCGTTCAGGCGTTCTTTGCGTGACATACCGGTAAGACAAAACGCTTTCAGTTCATCGGGCTTGTCCGGCTGTTTGGCACGTGCCAGCAGGTTGCTTACGTTCTTGAACAGTTGCACTTCCGACTGTTCGGTGTCATAGAGCAATACCGCCTTGTGCCTGCCGTTGGCGGTTATCTGTATGCCCAGTGTATCTATGTCCGCACCAGCCGGACAGATGCAGCCCGCCACGATTGCGGCTACGTAATTGCTCTTTCCCGTTCCCTCGCCCCCGGTGATGCCGAACAGGTTGCCTTGTGTCCCCAGCGGAACGTCACCCGCCGAAATAATCTCTTGCGCTTTGGCGGGCGGGTTGTTGAAATCTATCTCGCACGATTTAAGCATAATCAATGTGTCGCTATACAGGTTGTCTAAAAATTCGATAAACAGTTTCAGGAAATCTTCACGGGTGTTCCCGGCTTTGAAGTAGTCGGATATGTCCTTTTCCTCTTTCGTTCCCGGAAGCGGTAGCAGCAGGCGTTTCACGCCAAATTCTTCCAACAGTTTTTCCTGCTTGCATGAACTTTCCCTGCCCGTCTTGTCCATGTCAAAGAGCAGGACGATGTGCTTGAAGCGGAATGTCAACCGATAGACCAGCGTGGGCGGTATCGTCACCGTTTCGCTGTTGAAGCAGATAGCGTGAAAACCGTGCGCCGCCAGCGAAAGCACGTCTTTCTCGCCGCCCGTGATGAATAGCGTGTCGCCTTTGGCTGGCAGTTGTTCCAGCCCGAAACAGTAGTTCTCACCGAAGCTGCCGCCGTAGAGGAAGCGGGGCGTGGAGAACGGGCGGTACAGCTTGATGTGCTGTTTGCCCTTGTAGCCGTACATGGGTTCTGCCACCGATGAAGTGTAGGTGTACGGTTTGCCCTCTGCCGTTTCGCTGTTGTATTCCCGGAGCGAGCAGACCTTGTAACGTTCCAGCAGTTCGGGCGTGATGCCGTACTGTTGCCAGTACACCAGTTCGGCAAGCGGGAACTTCTGTTCCCGGAACTGGTAGGGCTTGACGGGCTTTTCGGGCGTTTCTTCGGGTTTGTCCGGCACTGCCCGGCGGACGGTTGCCGGGGGAACGGAAACCGGAGTGCCGGAAGCCAGCCCCAAGCCCAAATCCCGGTCGATGATTTCCAGTATCTCCACGAAGTCAGCCGCCCGGTTACAGTCCAGCCCCTTTAACTGCCCCACGAGGAAGAAACAGTCGCCACTGTAACTGTCGTTGCCGAAGTCTTTCATCTTGTAGATACCGCCCCGGCGGTCGAAATAGATGTTGCAGGAAGCCTTGCTGTCCTCGTACAGCGGGTTAAGGAAGTTGCGACCTATGCGCCAGTTTCCGGGCAGGTAGTGTTTGAACACCGCCAGCCCGTTACTTGTTCTTTCTAAGATTTCCTCTTTCCTTAGCATATAATTGGTGGTTGGTTATCAGGTTGTCGATGTTCTCCTTGTTGCTCCTTATCAGGCGTTCTTCCAGCATCCGGCGTATCTCGCTGACCTTGTAGAAGTAACGTCCCCTGATGTTGGAATAGGCGATAGTCCCCGACACCCGCAGGCGTTGCAGGGTCTTTTCGCTTATTTTCAGGAACGTGCAGACCTCGTAGCTGTCCACCCACATGTCTTCCTCGCTTTGCCTTGCCGTTTCCATGTGGTTGAAGATGTAGTCGGCAATGGCGGTAATCTTGTTGTCCAGTTCCTTGTAGGCTTTGGACTCGAATGTTATTATTTCCATAACGGTAACTAATTGATTTGCCGCAAAGTTCGGGTGTCCTGAAAAATAAAACGCCACAGATGTACCCACCTGTGGCGAAATAAATTTTGTTAAAGCACGGTTGCCTAATCCTGCTCCCTCATGCGCATCAGCAACCTGTCTTTCAGGGTGGAGAGGAAGCCCGTTCGGTCTTTGGTCTTGGCTTTTAGTTCCATGTAGGTGTGGTAGAAGTCGCCGAGGTCGATGTCGAACACGTATTCAAAGTAGGCTACAATCTCCTTAATATCAACCGTCCCCTTGTTCAGACAGCCGCAGGCGTCCAGTGCGTAGATAAGTTCCACCAACGCCCTTTTCGTCCCCGTCCAGCGCAACACCTTTCCCATGAAGCCGTTCTTCACCCGCTTGCGTTGTTCCCGGCGTTCCAGCTCGTGCAGACGGTTGGTGAGGTATATTTCCAGCAGTTCGTTGGCTAAAATCTTGGCTACCTTGAAATCGTGACTGGTGCTGAACTGTGGGTCTGTTTCGTAATAGAAACTGTCCACGATGATTTGTATGTCAGGCTTCCCACGCATGAAATACTGCCTGTCCAAGTAGGTGGCTTTCGTTCGGTGGTACTGGTAGAACGCCAAGTTCCGCTGGAACGACTTTGAAATCCGGTCGGTTTCCGACAGCAGGTAGTCCCTTTGCACTTCCTCGCTGCCGCTGGGGAAGCGCACCTCTATCTTGTAAACAGTGTTGTAA
The DNA here is from genome assembly GCF_027257075.1 of Bacteroides sp. LFL-34. NCBI lineage: Bacteria > Pseudomonadati > Bacteroidota > Bacteroidia > Bacteroidales > Bacteroidaceae > Bacteroides > Bacteroides sp. LFL-34. The sequence goes on from NZ_JAPQKZ010000042.1 coordinate 7,715, forward strand.
TAGATGATTTTGCTCGCTAAAAGCGGTTTCAGTTCCTTGAAGAAGTGTATTTCCTCTTCCGTGCTGGCGAACGGGTAGGAGATTATAAAGTTTTTGAGTTCGCCCAGTATCTCTTGCAGGTAGTCCACGCACAGGCGGCAGAGCGTCAGCGTGTCCGCTGCGGTGTCCTCGTATTCCTGTATCTGCCATTCCACTTTTTGAAGCAGTCCGGCGAAGTATGTTTCCAACGGTATCTTATGTTCCATAACCTTGTGCTTATCTTTTATGAAGCACAAAGTTACGGGCATAAAAAATCTGTTTTATTCTTGATTTTTCACATTACGTTCTTGTAACTGTGCATTTTCTTGTTTCCTGCGCTTTTCTGCGTATCTCGCCCGGTGTGTCCAGCAAGTAAGCCTTGCAGAAGTCGTTCAGGTTCGATGTCGATGCGAACCCGGTGGTGAACGCCACTTCCGTAAGTGTGAGGTTGGTGTTCTTCAGGTAGTGTTCCACGTCCTTTGCACGCTCCTTTATCACCCATTCCTTAGCCGTGTACCCGGTCATTTTCTTTACCTTCCGTCGGAACGAGCCGTATTCCATGCCGCATTTGTCCGCCAGTTGCTCGGCATCATAGACCATGTAGCCTTTCAGACGCACCATTTCGGTGAATGTCTGCCTGCCCAGCTCCGGCAGCATCCGTTCGGCGTGGCGCAGTTCCTTTTCCGTCACCAGCAGGCGGTTGTCCCTTACCGGGTTTCTCCGTAGCAGGTGGAAAGCGTGGCATACCGTGTTGTACACGTTGCAGAGGTACTGCCGTCCCGGTCGCATCCAGTGGAGCGCATCGCAGTAGGCGGTCAGTTCGGGTATCTCGTCCCGCTTGCGGTGCTGTTCCGCCAGTTCGTCCAGTATGGCGTAACGGGTGGTGGACATACCCAGCAGGATAATGATTGCCTTGTAGTCCTTGTATGCCGCCAGTGTCGGCGTTTCCGGCAGGCTCTTGAGCGTGTCGCACACGTGGGCGCACAGCCGCCCGTCCTTGCTGAACGGTTCAAGTTCCAAATAGTTGTCCATTTTCCGGCTGTTGTGCAACAGCCATGTTACCTTTTCGTCCAGTTCCTTGCAGGACGCTTCCAGCTCCGCTTCGGGAGCGGGCAGCAATAATGATGTAATCCGTTGTTCCATATCTGAATAAATTGATTTGTTTTCTGTACGTTACCCGGTAGCCCATAGCCAAAACTTTTGGATTAGCCGCCAAACCACGTGATAAAGGAACATGGCGGCAAGCATAAGAAAACCTGCCCGCAGGAAATATTCTTCAATGCGCTGCCAAACGCTCGTTTTTTGTTCGGGCATCAGTATGTCCGCCACTTCCTCAAAGGTCTTGCAGGCGAAAATCGCTTGCCGGAACTCGTCTGCGCTGTTCCAGCATTCTTCCTTGAACCACCGTGTCTTGGGGTATCGTTCCGCTACCAGTTCTTGCAGTTTTCGTAGTGGGAACGGTTCGGGATTGTCCCCGTACTCGTATTCAATGGAAATCACACGTCCCTGCATCCTGATACAATATCCGAATATCCCTTGCCACTTCACTTTGTGCGCCCCCTTTTCAACATATTTCGTCCCGGTTGCATCCACTACAATGTAGTTCTTCCGCTTCTTCAACAACTCGGTATTGGTCGTTGTGTACAGTTCTTCCTTGCGAAACACGTATATCATGTTGCCTTTGGGGGCAAAGCTGAATATCGGGTATTTAAGTCGGGCTTTCATTGTAAATAGTCTATTGTTTTATAAAAGCAAAATAAAACAGGGTAACACCTACCACAACCCCGAAAAAGATACAACCTGTAATAATGAAAGCCCAATCGGGGTAATGGAAATCAAGTTCTTCATAAGGAATGGCAGTTTTCTTTATACATCTGTTCCATACCCATATCAGAACTTTTCCAAATCTATTTACTGTGATAAGGTTACTCATATTGATTAATGGTTTGGTGAGAAACAGCGTTTAGCTGTTGGCTCGACCTTGTTAAATGTATTGTTTCTCGCACAATGATAAAACCTTCTTTCTCCATTTTTCCAAAGCATCTTGCTTTTCCAAAGTATAGTTTTTCCGCACATAATCTGACAACACAGTATCTACTTTAGTTGATAAAAGCAAAGAAAACACTTTTTCAACTCTTCTGCATATTTCCTGTGGTACATCATCAATGCTGGTACGAGGAAAAAAGGAGGCTGACGAAAGTATAATTCCGTAACTGAAACAATTTCCCATTTTTGTCTTTACGCTTAAATCTATACCTTGTTTAATTAAATATTCCAATATAGAATATGAAATATCAAACAACTGTTTGTCTTCATCATAAAGATTTTGGGTATAATCACTTACTATCCCTTTTTCCTTAAACTCTCTATCTCGGAGATGTATTTTTCCACTACAAGCATACTGTATCACTGTATATATCGCTTGATGTATAATATACATATCATCTTCGGAAGTATAAGCATTGAGGTCAGCATCATTTTCAACAAACAACATAGTCATTTTAGGAAAACTATTCTTTACTGCAATCCTTAAAGGTGTCTGTCCTTCGTCACGTTTAAGTAATCCGACAGACTTGTTATTCACTACTTCCGGTTGCCGAAGGATAATCTGTTTTACAGTTTCAAATTCACCTTTATTTATTGTTTGAAATAATTTTCTCATGCTCATATCATTGTTGCTATTACATTTAATGGGATGCAGCTTGCCGCCGTTAGGCGGAACAGGTGCATGTTACCGATATATTTTTATGAACATTGCCAAAATCCTGCGATTATTTCATTGGTTGTACAGTGCTTATACAAATACAAAGCACCATATCCGAAAGGATAACTGCCGATAGTAACATCTTCACTATATCCGTCTTCGTCTATTGACAAGAAAAAAGAAAAACCATATTCCTCTAATTCTTTATAATAGCTTTCTTCATCTTGAATAAGGATAGGAGTTCCACCTATTTTTACAAGTATATTTTCACTATCCTTATCTTCTGAATATTCACTAATAGAACACATCCCTAAGTTGGTATTTCGTTTTTCTGTGCAATTACCAATTTCAGAAAATTCATGTTCTATTACTTTTACTGCTATTGAAGGATATATGTTATTGTCAATAAGAGTATCATAATCTTGGTGAATGATGATAGAAAGCATGACGTTTTCCTTTTCAGGATGTACCAATATTGCATAGAATTTATAATCGCTGGGGATTTGTCCTTCTATACATTTAGGTGGATTGCCACCAATCCTGCCTTTTACATTCTTATCAAATGGAATACATTTGGCATATCGTTCATTCATATTTTCTTTGTTTTATTATTATCGGTAATGGTTTGACAAGGAGCTGCGTTTAGCAGCTAACTTGGCTTGTTATCAGTGATTTATTTTGCGATACCTGCACATGTAAATTTTAATCCTGTGATTGAATTTTGCTTCACAAAATCTACAAATTCATCTGTGCAATAATAATTGTTATTAAACAGACTATCCCGAAATATGATATATGAACCGATATTTCCTTTATTGAAAATACCATTATTATCCCTCATCATCTTCAAGATTTCTTCATTGCTCTTGGACTCTATATTTAAGGCATCGACTGTATTCAATACATTTATAAAATAATAACCTGAAGCGTTCCCGTCCACATTGACAGGTAAAACTTCTATTTGCCCTTTCAGCTTTTCAGAGAGTAATAAGGAAGTTCTTTTATTTACTATCAGACAACCGGAAAAATAACAAGATGCATCAAACTCCTCACTTCGTTTGTCTTTCTTTTTCCTTTTATCTCTAAACAGTTCCAGACTAAGCCCTTTCCACTCATTAATAAGTGATTGACCATTATAATCCCAAACGCCTTTATTTGACTCATCATCTTCCTTGAATACAAAGAACTTGTAATTATCAAAGTCTTGTCCAATTTCATATATATTCATAATGTTACACTATTTAATTACTGATAATGGTTCAGCGGGGAACGCTGTAAGGCGTTATCACGCTTCGTTAACATCATATTTATTCTCACACCAGTGTACCATATCAATAAACCATAATCACGAGGTCTTTTTGCGCTTCAAAGGCTTCATCGAAAATGAAATTCAGGTCGTCCATTTCCTGCTCATAGTCATAATCTCCGATACCGTTACCCTCTTTCAGCGAGGTGTATTCCGTACGCTTACTCTCCAATTCAGAAACGGGTATGCTGATAATATAGGGAAAATCACTGCTCAATGGAATAGGGATGAATGTACTTTGACTATCCAGTTGCCAAAGGTTTTCCGCACAGTAGATTTGCGTTCCATAATGGTTGCAAATCTTTTCATATACATACCCGTACATGAAAGCAATTTCGGGATAACGGATTTTTCCGTTCACAATGTCTGCTAATACCGCATAAGCATCTTTATCCGTGTTTAGGCTATTGCTGAAAGAATCGTTCAAACAGTCAAGTTCCTGCTTCAACGCAACCTTTAATTGGTTTATAAGCTGATTATCACAAGCCCCGTAAACAGACCTTACCTTATCGGCTTCTATCAAATATGCACAAACAGAGTAACTCATACCTTTTCTTTATTTAATGTTGTCATTCCAATGTACCATGTCGTATGGATAGTAGGGCAACCCTTTCAGGCTGCTATCATTCAGCCCCAAGACCTTGACCAATGCACCGCTTTCAAAACACCAATAACCGTCATGGTTGATACCATATTTATGGTCGTCATGCCAAGATAAATCAGAATGTCCTCGATACCATTCTTTTTTGAGGTATTTTTCTAATCGTTTCATCGCTTCTGCCTTGTCTTGTTCAGCCAACTCTGTAACAGTGATAGCTGCTTGATAGGGTGACGGATATAATACTTTGTTTGTTGTCCTTTCCCAATCAAGAAATCTGTATCTAATCAAGGTGTCATAAATATAGTCTTTTGCTTCCCTGTCTTTTATCAGTTGAACCAAACTTTGTATAAGGTTGTCTTCGTAATCCAACATAATGCCTATTGACAGAAGCCATAACATTTCAATATAAAATCCGTTATCCGTCCAAAATCTCGGCATCGTTTTGAGGGTTTCCACATAATTATTTTTCAGATTATCAATATCCTGTCCCATAGAATACTGTACCAATAAAGAACGAAGCCTATAATTGAACAAAGAATCGTAACCTATATGTTTACCTGAAAGATGCTTTTGTTCATAATAAAGAATTTCTTCATTATACAATTTCAGTTGCTTTAAATACTGTTCTTCTGTAAAAAGTTTATCTCTTGTTTCCATTATGGTACACTGTTTTGATGTTAATGGTTCAGCAGGGAACGGCTTGCCGTTATCCTGCGTTGTTAATGGTATATTTATATTTTCCCTTTACTATAAAAAGCCTCTAAAACAAAGAGAAACAACGAAAGGAAAATGTATAATATAAGTATCAATAGATTATTCTTATTAGGCTTTTCATTAAACTTCTCTATGACAGCTTTATACCTTCTTTTCCAGTAGAAACGAATACATAAAAGAATGAATATCAGCCCTAAAGACACATTATACATTGTTCGCGTTGGATAAGGCAATATTTTATATTGTTCCAATACTCCCCATATTGTGTGAATATTACAATTCAGAAATACAGCGAGAATTAACAAAGCTGCATAAACCGCTATTTCGGAATAAGAACTGTATTTCCATAGCCTATAAAATTTGAAAAATAAATAATCTATCATACTTAATTACCATTAATGGCTAAGCGGGGAACGCTGTAAGCGTTATCACGCTTCGTTATCTATATTTTCAACTGAATCAGAATGGAATTTTAGAAGCATAAGCCGCATAATATTTTCCTTATCTTCCCAATATTCCTCGTCTATTTTATTCAACTTGGTGATTTCGTTCTCTGTCAAATGCTTGGGAATATCCCGTAGCTCTTGTAATTGGCTGTCATTTTCCAATCTTTGGATGATGCTGTATGCCTGTATAAGAAGTTGTTCTGTATATGTTGCGTTAATTGCTCCCAGTCCTTTGATTGCAAGCAAATAAGCATCATAGCCCCAATTACAGAAGAATTGAAGAAATCCACCATTATACATTTCAAGTTCCAGCCAATATAATGCGGCGACCATACTGTCTGTTTCCCCCATATCTTGATAATCGGGACGAATTTCTGTAAACTTACGTCCAATAGGAGAAAAGGATTGCTCCCAATATTGTTCTAAATTTTCCATTCTTATTGCTTTTGTTATAGATAATGGTTTGGTGAGCAACAGCGTTTAGCTGTTATCTCGACCTTGTTAACGATTTTATTTCACAATCATAAATTCATTTCCATATGGATAAAAGTCATTATCTATCCATAGTTTGGAGTAGTCTGATAATTTGTAAATTTCAGGTTTATACAGATTCAATACCTTATCCAAAACTCTTTCTCGGAATATTATACCATCTTTATATTCTATACTATTCAAAACAAAGAAATTCTGTTTGATTGAACTGTCTTTCAGTTTCATATCAGGATATACTGTAAAACAAGTACCTAGTTTTTTTTGAAAGTCACTCTGATATGTTATGCCTTTCCCGAAATGAAAATAATCGTTATCAAAATGATTTATACGTAGAGCATAGTATTTCTTATCCGTTAGAGATTCGTTTTTCTTGTCTACTACCTTGACAGTTGCAATATCATATTTATCGATAAACCCATTTTCTTGAAGTAAAGACAAAAAATCTTCCGATACGATTTTGAGTTCTATACTGCTTTTATCAAGAAAATCAAATTGCAGGATTCCCGGTTTCTTGTTGCATACAAGGAATAAGACGGGAGGTAAATTCTCGCGCCATCCGTCATTATTTTGCCACATCCATTGCCCGAGATTCTGAAACTTCTGCCTTTTACTCTCATCGTAAGTATCACAGATATCAGATCTACCATACTCCAATAATCCTTTAGGAAGTTTACCTATCCCATATCGCCAAATATAAAGTTCTTCTGTATTCATAATTATTATCGTTAATGGTTTGGTGAGGAACAGCGTTAAGCTGTTATCTCGACCTTGTTAGTTGCTGACTATATTTACTTAATGATTTCAATGTCTTGAATAGGTATATAACCTATAGGAGCATTAAAAATGGAATTTATTTTGCACCAGTCATTTGTTAAATTACTTATGACAACAGGCATTCCAAAATTGACTGCTATACCATCTTCGCCTTTGGTAGTTTTTTCTCCATTAGGCAAAGAATAAATGTAAGAACTGCATAGTATGGCACTATTTCCAATTTGTGGCGTAAAAATCGTCCTTTTAGCATTTGGAGGGCTCTGTAATATTATATTATACTGAACTTCCATGCATTTCGTAGATAAGAATAGGTATGCTTCAAAACAGTCATTACATTCATTCTCTTCAGGAAAATGCTCTATATGAAAACCCGGAGCGTCAGCATACAACTTTCCGTGAGTTTCATCTCCTCTATTATATACCCCATATATCAATCGCCCATTAGAATCATAATATGCGATACTATGCAATGCACCCCCGTCAGCCCATCGCTTAAATACTTTCCTAATATTGTTATCGCTATCGAAATACATAGTGAACAATATATTGGCATTCTTAATTTGACCATCATCTAAGATTTTGTATGAATGGATTTGATCAAATTCCATATATTCATCCTCTATTACTTTTCCTAAACTATCTAAAGGAACAAGGTATGCAATTCTCAAAGGCATTTTGTTTATTGCATCAATCTCTGTTTGAATAGTTTCCTTATAGTTTTGTGCAAAAATATAAGGTGAAAGCAAGAATAAAACATAAAGTATAATTACTCTTTTCATATTGCAACTAATTTTTCGATAAACGCACCTTATGGTGCAGTTCCTATTCACTATTAAATCATTGTCTAATCATCATCCAAACAATCCAGCGGATTGGGGATTTTTGCTTTATAGGCGTTCGAAACGTGCAGATAAATTGCCGTTGTTTTTATATCGGTATGTCCCATAAGTTCCTGTATGGTTCTTAGGTCTGTCCCTTGTTCCAGCAGGTGGGTGGCGAACGTGTGCCGGAGCATGTGCAGGTGTACCCGATGCTTTATTCCGGCTTTCCTTGCCGCTTCTTTCAATATCTTAACCAATGCGCTGGGTGAGTATTGTTCGCCTGCCTGTTCGCCCTCAAAAAGCCATTTTTGCGGTCTGTATTCCCGGTAGTAATCCCTCAGTTCGTTGAGCAGCTTTTCCGACAGTAGGGAATACCTGCACTTCTTGCCTTTCCCGGCAATCCTGATTAGCATCCGTTCGCTGATGATGTCTTGGGGTGTCAGGTTCAGAAGTTCGCTTCGACGTAGCCCGGCAGAGTAAATGAGAGAAATCATGCACCTGTGTTTCCGATTGGATAACTGTGCGAAGATGCTTTTCATTTCTTCCCGGCTTAATACTTCGGGCAATGCCTTGTACTCTTTTGCACGGGCTATCCCGCCATAATATTGCCGCTTGCCTTTCCGGACTTTTTCGTAATAGAACTTGATAGCGTTGATACGCATATTCTGCTGGGTGGCGGATATGTGCTTTTCCTTAACCATGTGGAGCATATAGCTGTTTATGTCCTCGACCGTCAGCAGGTCAAGGTCTTGCCCCTTGTGGTATTCCATGAAGTCGCTGAAATAGATTTTATAGGCTTTTATGGTGGAAAGGCTGTACCGCTTCTGTTCCAGCAGTTCGAGGTAGCCTTTCGGCAGTGTGTATTCCCTTTTGGGTTTTGGATGCCGCACGTAAACCCGGCTGTAATCAATATAGGCGTGGGGCGAATAGCGGTCGTAGAAATCCGGCAGGCTGAAAGCGGCTGACGTTATGTATGCAGAGCCGTTACCAGCCATTTCCATGCCCGTGTCTTGGGCGAGCAGCAGGGCGACAGCCTGACTGTTCGCATATTCTATCCGTATGTAATCCGCACCGTCCCTTGTTTCTTTGTGTAGCACGATGCTTCCTCTTTGTTTCTGAACCTTATCCATGTCGCTGAATTTTGCTTCGCTCCAAAGATAAGATAAAAATACCATTATTTGAACATCTGTTCAAAAATAATCGAGGTTAAAAAAACAAAAGAGTATCAGGCTTTAAGCAGCGAATAGATATGGCGAAAATTTTCTGCCAGTTCGTCCACGTTCAGACCGTTTAGAAATGCTTGTTCGTATGACAGTCCTAAAAACATTTGCCGGAACATGATAGCCGTTTTCTTCACGTCCGTGCTGCTCCTGATTTCCCCGCTTTCTTTTGCCTTCTGTATGACTTTCTCCCATAGGTCATAGTCTTGTCGGTAGATTTTCTCAATTTTCTGCCTGATGCCCGGATAGTACATACGCACTTGTGACAGAAAGTGAAAGTAGTAGAAGTTAGGACTACAATCATGCGGGCTACTATTATCACCAATCAGTTCAACAATCCTTTTCATGGAAGCGGCTACCCCCGCCACGTATTGCCCGATGAACTCCGCCAACGTATCGGCAGGAGCGGCAAACTTGTTTTCCGGTTCGTGCATTTGCAACACGTATTTGTCCGCCACAGCCATGAATAAATCCAGCTTGTGCGGAAAATAATAAACGATACCCGTTTTTGTCACCCCGCAGGCTTTGGCAAGCGTGATGATGCTTGCTTTCTCGTAGTTCATCCTGACAAATACGCCGAACGCTTTATCTATTACTTCTTCACGGTTAGTTATTATCATACACGTTTGTTTTTAATCGGTTACGAAGATACGGATTTTGTTTTAAGCATTTGTACCCCAGTGCTTTTTTTTAGTGCAAGGTGCAAGTATATATTTATATATATAGCTTGCACCTTGCACTAACCCAAAAATATTTATTATCAGATATTTGCGAGTTTCAAAAGAAAGCCGTATCTTTGAATCCGAAAGTTAGGCAGACAAACAGCGGTCAAAGTTGGACAAGCCCAACGTCTGAAAATCGTTACTGTTTCGTTACCTATTTGAAATTTTGAAAGCAAAGTAGCTGAAATATAAGCGGTTAGAGTTATAGGTTCAAAACCCTGTCTCTCCGCTAGAAAGCAGCTTTTTGCTGCTTTCTGTTTTTATGGAGAGTTTTTTCTCTAGTTGGTAATTGTAAGGAGAGGTGCTCGAGTGGTTGAAGAGGCACGCCTGGAAAGCGTGTATACCCCTAAAGGGTATCACGAGTTCGAATCTCGTTCTCTCCGCATCATTTTTTTACATTTTAATATTAATGAACGGCTGTTTTGACTTATCAAGGCAGCCGTTTGTTTTATATTGTTTTCGGGAATTCGGTTATTCCAATTCTTCAATAATCTTCTTTACATCTACCGGTTGTAATCGACCATATACCTTCTCGCCGATCATCACTACCGGAGCCAGTCCGCAGGCGCCTACACAACGCAGACAGTCTAATGAGAACTTTCCGTCCGGGGTAGTGTCACCGACTTCGATACCTAATACACGTTTGAACTCTTCCAGTAGTTTTTCTGAACCACGTACATAACAAGCTGTACCCATGCAAACAGAGATGGGATGTTTTCCTTTGGGAGTCATGGTAAAGAAAGTATAGAAAGTGACGACACCATACACTTTCGATACGGGAATTCCAAGTTTGGAAGCGATAATCCGTTGCGTTTCCTCGGGTAGATACCCTTGCAAATGCTGTGCCTCATGCAAAATATTGATAAGTTCGCCCGGTTTGTTTCCATGCTTGTCGCAGATCGTTTTGATTTGCTCTGCCATGTCACAGGCTAGTTTGATATCTGACATAATACTCTTCATTTAAAAGTTAATCAATCGCTTTGTTGAAATAATGCGTATGCAGGAGAGTTTCCGATTTCTCACCTAGCGGTTTGCCGAGATAATCCTCGTATAATGTCTTGATATACGGATTCTCGTGCGATTTGCGCAAAGGTTTGTTGGCGTCTTCACGGTAAAGTGCGTTGGCGCGTGCATAGAGTATTTCCGAGTTGCCGTGATGCAAAGGCTGCCCGCCGCCACCGATACAGCCTCCGGGGCAAGCCATAATTTCGATTACATGATATTCGTTGTGCCCGTTCCGTATATCTTCCAGTAGATGACGAGCGTTGCCTAGTCCGTGTGCAATGCCTACTTTTAATTCAAATCCGTTTAGGTTAATGGTAGCACGACGGACGCCATTTAGTCCGCGTACCTGTTCGAAATTTACATTTTTCAAAGGTTCTCCGGTATAGATTTCATAGACAGAACGGAGGGCGGCTTCCATTACACCACCTGTTGTTCCGAAAATGACACCGGCACCTGTCGATTCACCCATCGGGTTGTCGAATGGGCTGTCCAGTACGAGAGGGAACCCGATATTGGCACGTTTAATTAGTCGTGCCAGTTCACGGGTAGAGATAGAATAATCCACATCGGGGATACCGTTCACTTTGAATTCATCACGTGCACATTCGTACTTTTTAGCCAGACAAGGCATGATAGATACGACAACCAGTTTTTCTCTGGGTATGCCCATTTTCTCCGCCCAATAGGATTTGGCAATGGAACCGAACATCTGTTGTGGGGAGCGGGCGGTGGACGGAATGTCCAGCATGTCCGGGAAATGATGTTCGAAGAAGTTGACCCATGCCGGACAGCAGGAAGTCAGGATAGGTAATCGTACGGATTTATCTCCGTTGAGATAACGTGTCAGGCGGTTCAGAATTTCAGAACCCTCTTCCATAATGGTAAGGTCGGCTGCAAAATCAGTATCGAATACATAGTCGAATCCCAGTTCGCGAAGTGCATACACCATTTTTCCGGTTACCAGAGTGCCGGGAGGAAATCCGAATTCTTCACCTAGGGCCGCCCGTACGGCAGGTGCGGTCTGCACAATCACTACTTTGTCCGGATTAGCCAGATCGTCGAGCAGACGGTTGGTGTAGTCACGTTCTGTTAATGCGCCTACGGGACAGACAGCCACGCACTGACCGCAGTAAGTACATTCACTTTCCGTCATCATTCGGTCAAAGGCAGGAGCGATGGTTGTATTGAATCCGCGACGGATGGCACCCAATGCTCCGACCGTCTGTACATCATTGCAAACACTTTCACAACGGCGACAGAAAATGCATTTATCCATATTACGGACGATAGAAGCGGTAATTTCCCGTTTGCGGGGGGACAGCTCACCGCCATTGAAAGGCATTTCGCGAATGTTGAAACGCAGTGCTAACGTTTGGAGCTCGCAGTTGCCGCATTTAGGGCAAGTGAGGCAGTCATTGGGGTGATCCGAAAGGATCAGTTCAGCCACCACTTTGCGAGCGTTCATTACGCGCAGGGTACTGGTTTTTACTACCATGCCCTCCGTGCAACGGGTAGCGCAGGCAGGAGCCAGGTTGCGCCGTCCCATCACTTCAACCACACAAATACGGCAGGAAGCCGGATTATTTTTTATACAGGTTCCTTTCAGGTCGATATGACACAGCGTAGGTATATTGATACCGATTTTGATAGCGGCTTCAAGAATAGTGCTTCCCTCGGGCACAGTGATGAAATGACCGTCTATCTGGAGAGTAATTTGTTTTTCTTCCATAGTAAATAAGATTTTAGCAGACAAGAATAGCGTTGAATTTGCAGCGTGCCATGCACATGCCGCATTTGATACATTTATCGGGAGCAATGACATGTGGCTTGCGCACCAGTCCGCTGATAGCATCCGCCGGACAGTTTTTAGCGCATAGATGACAACCAATGCAGCGTTCCGGACTGATGGTATATGTTAATAGTGATTTACATTGCTTGGCGCGACAAGTCTTATCCCGCACGTGTTCCATATATTCATCGTAGAAGTTATCCAATGTGGATAAAACGGGATTTGGAGAGGTTTGTCCCAATCCGCAGAGGGCAGTATCTTTGATGACTTGTCCCAAAGTGGCAAGTGTGTCCAGGTCTTTTTCTGTGCCTTTTCCTTCCGTAATCTTGTTCAGTAGTTCCAGCAGACGTTTGTTTCCAATGCGGCAAGGTGTGCATTTCCCGCAGGACTCTTCCACTGTAAAATCCAGATAAAAGCGGGCTACGGATACCATGCAGTCGTCCTCATCCATGACAATCATCCCTCCTGAACCCATCATGGAACCGGCCGAGAGAAGGTTGTCAAAGTCAATGGGAGTGTCCAGATGTTTTTCTGTCAGACAGCCGCCTGACGGTCCTCCTGTTTGTACAGCTTTGAACTTCTTTCCGCCTTTGATGCCTCCTCCGATTTCGTAGATTACTTCCCGAAGAGTAGTTCCCATCGGCACTTCGATCAGTCCGACATTATTAATCTTTCCGGCAAGAGCAAACACTTTGGTTCCTTTGGAACGTTCTGTGCCAATCGTTGCAAACCAGTCGGCTCCTTTGGTTAGAATAATGGGAATATTGGCAAGCGTTTCCACATTATTTACATTGGTTGGTTTTCCCAGATAACCGGATTCGGCAGGGAAGGGAGGTTTCAGAGTCGGCTCTCCCCGTTTTCCTTCCATCGAATGAATAAGGGCAGTTTCTTCTCCGCAGACAAAAGCTCCGGCTCCGTATCGTATTTCTATGTCGAAACTGAAATCTGTTCCTAAGATATGATCTCCTAGTAATCCGTATTCGCGTGCCTGATTGATAGCTGTTTTCAGTCGGTTGATAGCTAACGGATATTCGGCACGGATATATACTAATCCTTTGGTGGAACCAATGGAATAACCGCAGACACACATCGCTTCTACAATCGAATGTGGGTCGCCCTCCATAATGGAACGGTCCATGAATGCACCGGGATCTCCTTCGTCGGCGTTACAAACCACGTATTTGACATCTGACTGTTGCTTGTTGGCAAATTCCCATTTCAGTCCCGTCGGGAAACCGCCACCACCACGTCCGCGAAGTCCCGAACGTTTGATAATATCAATAACGTCCGTCGGCTGTTTGTTAAGCAGGCAATCGGCCAATGCAAAGTATCCTTCACGGGCGATATACTCTTCAATATTTTCGGGATCGATAAAACCACAGTTACGCAATGCGATGCGAAGTTGTTTCCGGTAGAAATCCATGTGCTTGGAGTCGCTGACGGTATGTTCCGTTTTAGGATCTACATACAGCAACCGTTCGATTCTTCGTCCTCCGATGATATGCTCGTTGATGATTTCTTCCGCATCTTCGGGAGTGACTTGGGTGTAAAAGGTATTATCGGGGATGATTTTCACGATAGGACCTTTTTCACAGAAGCCGAAACAGCCTACGGTGATGACTTCTACTTTATCGGTGATTTCGTTCTTTTTGATGGCTTTTAGAAGATTGTCTGTAATACCCTGGCTGGAAGATGCCTTACAGCCTGTACCACCGCAGATCAGAATCTGAAGATGTTGCGCACCGGATGCCAGTCCGTAACACTTTTCAGTCACCTTTTCATTGCTTTCTTCGCGCAATGAAAGATTGTGCTTTGCTCTCTTCCTGATTGTTGCCAAATCATGGATAGATAAAATTTTCATAAGTATCAGAATTGTTAGTCGGTTTTTTGCAAATATAATTCTTTGTTTGAAATAACAGCGTAGTCTCGTACAAATAAAATTGTTCTTTGACGGAGGATTTAGGTAAATAAATCTCTATCTTCGTATTTAATAGGTATCAAACCTAAAAAAAGAAAATTGAAGTATGAGACGAATTTTACTTGGACTATGTTTTCTATCCTTTCTGAACAGCGCATCCGGACAAGAGATTCCTTTGCCGGAAAAGATGCCGCAGACACATCCGCGGGTACTGACTACTCCGGCGGGAAAGCAGGAAACATGGAAGCTGATTAAAAAAGAAGAATGGGCGAAAGATGTTTTCAATAAATTGAAGGAACGGACGGAAGTATATACGAACCTGACGGATGCTCAACCGGCGTGGTTGCTGTCTCGTTTGGCAATGTACTGGAAGTCTCATGCCACGGAAGTATATGTGAAAGGTGAAACGTTCGACCATGCAGGTGGTGAAAGAGCTCCTTATCCCACTGTGCGCTACACGGGAACCCGTGGCACAGCTGCTACCCACGGCCGTCCCAAATTGGCGGATGTCGTTCCTTATGATGATGAGGATGGGAATGTCACTTTCTGCAATAATGCACTTCCCGACCGTCCTATGGAGAGTGTACACCCATCCAAAACAGGCCGGAATATTGAAAGCCTGAACTGCGAAATCCTGGGAATTGCCCGTGATGCCGCTTTCCTTTATTGGATGACGGATGAAGAGAAATTCGCTAAACTTGCCGCAGGGGTCTTTGATACATATATGACGGGTATTTATTATAGAAACGTGCCCATCGACCTGAATCACGGCCATCAGCAAACATTGGTAGGATTGACTTCTTTCGAAGTCATCCATGAAGACGCACTCCATATCGCTGTACCTTTATACGATTTTCTATATAATTATCTAAAGGCCAATTACCCGGATAAAATGGAAATCTACGCCGGGGCTTTTAAGAAATGGGCGGATAATATCATTGCGAACGGTGTACCTCATAACAACTGGAATTTGCTACAGGCACGGTTTGTTATGAATGTCGGATTGGTATTGGAAGACAATAAAGAATATGCCGACGGAAAAGGACGTGAATATTATATCGACTATGTGATGAACCGTTCCAGCATCCGCCAGTGGAGTCTGACGCGATTGGCGGATTATGGTTTCGATATAAATACGGGAATTTGGGCAGAATGTCCGGGATATAGCAGTGTGGTAATCAATGATTATGCCAATTTCGTGAATCAGTTTGATACGAATCTGCAATATGATTTGGTGAAAGCAGTGCCTGTATTGTCGAAAGCGGTAGCAACCACTCCCCAATATCTGTTTCCCAACCGTATGATTTGTGGCTTTGGAGATACGCATCCGGGATATTTGAGTACGAACTTCTTTATCCGTATGATACAGAATGCACAGGCGAACGGGAAGAAAGAACAGGAAAACTATTTCACGGCTTTATTGAAATGCCTGAACCCGGATTTGGGAAATGATAAAACAGAAAAGAAGAATGTGCGTGTATCTGTCAATTCTTTCTTTGAAGATAAACCGCTGACGCTAAATCCCAAAGTGCAGCCGGGAAAGATAGAAGATTATGTTTCTCCTTTGTTTTATGCTCCCAATGTGTCATGGCTGGTACAGCGTAACGGTATGCATCCGCGCAACAGTTTGATGATTTCGTTGAATGGCAGTGAAGGGAATCACATGCACGCTAACGGCATTTCGATGGAACTTTACGGAAAAGGATACGTATTGGGTCCGGATGCAGGTATCGGGCTTTTCCTGTATAGCGGACTGGATTATGCGGAATATTATTCTCAATTCCCCAGTCATAATACAGTTTGTGTGGATGGAATATCGAGCTATCCGGTGATGAAAAGTAACCATTCTTTTGATTTGCTTTCCTGTTTCCCGGCATCAGCGGAACCGGGCAAAGCATTTACGTCCGTTACTTACAGTAACCTTTATTTTCGTGAACCGGAAAGCAGGGCGGATCAGACCCGTATGATGAGTATTGTCACTACTGGGGCGGAGACGGGGTATTATGTCGATGTATTCCGCAGCCGGAAAGAGAAAGGAGGCGATAAGATGCACGATTATTTTTATCACAACCTTGGGCAGACTTTGACATTGACGACAGCAGATGGCAGCGACCTGAATCTCCAGCCTACGGAAGAACTCGCCTTTGCAGGCGCACATCTTTACGCTTATTCCTATTTATATGATAAGAAAGTGGCTGCGACCAATAAGGATGTCAAGGCAACTTTCACCATAGATATGAAAGATAAGGACGGCGATGATATATACATGAATCTTTGGATGAAAGGCGAACCGGATCGTGAAGTCTTTACGGCTTTGGCGCCAATGACCGAAGGGCTAAGCCGTACACCGAATATGCCCTATAATATAAAGGAGCAGCCGACGCTGACATTTGTTGCCCGTCAGCATGGAGAAGCTTGGAATCGTCCTTTTGTCTCGATATATGAACCGAGTACGAAAAAGGAACCGTCTGCTATTCAGTCTGTTTCTTATTTTGATGCAGAAGGAGCAGGTTTGGAAGACTTTGCCGGTATCTGTGTGAAAAGCAAAAACGGACGTATAGATCATATCTTCTCTCTATCTGATGCTGCACAAACCGCTACTTATCAAGGAATGAAAGTGAAAGCGGATTATGCTGTTATCAGCAATGAATATGCAGGAAACCGGACGTTGTTTTTAGGGAATGGAACCCAATTGGTTGCACCCGGGGTAATGATTCAGACCGACAATGCCGCTAATGTATTGCTCGAAAAGAAAGAAGGGAAATGGTATATTATTTCTTCTGCTCCCTGTACGGTTGTTATCGGCGATAAGAAGATAAAATCCGATGCTGCGTCGGAGCCTATGTTGTTGCGTATCTGATGTTTCATTGGTAATAAAGAAAAATTGTATATCTTATCCGTAGTATGGTATATTATGGCCTAAGATGGAAATTGTTGCAATAAAAAACAAAAAAAGCGTGTTTAAACGTTTTTAATACTATATTTTTTCTAATTTTGTGGCTTTCTGTCCAAGTAGTATATAAAATGGACAGTAAGCCCTTTTTTGTGGGTAAATATTTAGTGGGAAATATTTAGTGGGAAATAAATGATGGTATATGTGATGAGAAATGGTCGCAGGGTAATAGCTGCGTTATCATTTCTGTTATTATGTTGTGGTGTACATGTGCACGCACAACGGGTGGCTGTAAAGACAAATGCATTGGGTTGGCTGACCGCCAGTCCGAATGTAGAAGCAGAATTTGTATTGGGTAGTCATGTCTCCTTGAACATGGGGATTGCTGCGAACCCAATCAGTACAGACAACTTTAAAACGACTTTCACGCATTTTCAGCCTGAAGTTCGTTACTGGCTAAATCGTCCGATGGTGAGTCATTTTCTTGGAATCACCGCTTTCGTGAATAATTTTGATATGATGGTAAAAGATGTGCATCACAAAGGCGATGCATACGCCGCCGGTTTGACCTATGGATACGCATGGGTGCTGGGCGATCATTGGAACATCGAAGCAACTGCCGGAGTGGGTGTGTTGCGCTACCGTCAGTTTAAGTATGATAAGGGTACTCCGAAACCGGGTGCGGTCAACGATAGTAAGACCACCATTGCACCTGTCAAACTGGGGGTATCCTTTGTTTATATTATTCGATAACGAACATTAGCTAGTCAGAAAAGAGAATGAAAATCAATTTGAAACGTGATAGATTAACAGGTATACTTCTCGTGGCGATGATGTTCGTCGGTATGAATGTATCCGCCCAACGGATCCGCGTGCAGGGGCATATCACAAACCCGCAGGGAAAAAGTGTTCCGAATGTAAATGTGTTGAATCCGGTCAATGACGAACGTATAGAAATGTCCGACGAGGATGGTCGTTACAGTGTCTTGGTTGAGAAAAACGGCTCGTTGAAGTTTACATGTGTCGGTTATGAAGACAAAACAGTGAAGGTGGCAGGAAAGCAGATTCTGAATGTAGTATTGAAAGATGCCGTCATCGAACTGGACGAAGTTACGATTACTTCCAAAGTGAAGGACAAAGTGATTCCGGAACCTACGGACATCGAAATCAAAGGTAATTATTTTCATCTGAAAACCCGTGTCCCGGTGCCTAAGGAGATGTTTAACTCACATCGTCGCTTGGTATTGCAGCCTTCCATTTATGATGTGACACTGAAAAAGCGTCTGTTGATGCGTCCTGTTGTATTCGACGGGGATACTTATAATACAACGCAAAATCGAATGTACGATTATGATATGGATAAAGATCCTTTGCACGATTACATCCGTGTGAAAACTACTTCTTCACGCAAGGGGGATATTATTGCTTACCATGATTCTATCTATATAGAATATCTGCAACATGACTACCGTGCAGATGTGCATCTGGCGATGGAAAATTACCGGAATATCATTTATCGTGACTCTTTCTCCATTGCACGCGGAACGGTCAACCCGCTTCGTTTCTTGGAGTATAAATTCTCCGCTTTCAGCCTGACGGACGAGAAATATCTTCCGAAACCCGTGATGCAGTTGCGGGATACGAAAGGTGAGGTAAACTTAACCTTCCTGGTAGGTAAAGCCGACCTGGATGATAAGAATCCACAAAATCAGGTGGAACTGAACCGATTGAATCAGGAATTACGTGCTATTGAGACGAACCCGGATGCCTCTTTGAAGAGTTTTCATATTACGGGGGTGGCTTCGCCGGACGGTTCTTACGCGACGAATCTTCGTCTGGCAAAATTGCGTACGGATAAGGCCCTGGAACGTATACTGGCACAACTGGACCCGGAAACACGTAAACTGTTGGAGGTGAAATCGGATGCATCGGTTGCCTCCTGGAAGGAGGTAGCTGAATTGCTGAAAAAAAACTCCAAGCCGGAACTGGCTAAAGAAGTAGAGGACTTAATCAAACAATATGCAGCTACTCCTTACCGGTTGAATGGGGTCTTGAAATCGAAACCTTTCTACAAGGAACTTGCGGCTACTTATCTGCCTAAATTGAGAAAGGTGCAATATACCTATGGTTATTCAATCTTCCGTTCTTTGACGGACGACGAGATTAGAGAACTTTACAGAAAGAATCCGAAGCAACTGACCCGTTTCGAATATTACCGTATGATTACGACAGCAAAAACTCCCGACGAAAGGGAAAAGTATTGCAGGGAAGCTCTTGAACTTTATGATAACTTTACGTATGCAGCCAATGAACTGGCAGTGGCAACGATACAGAAAGATACTCCGGATTCACGTATTCTCGAACCGTTTGTCAGTAAATCGGCACCGGCGGAGTTATTGTCCAATCAGGCTATTGCCTTGCTGCATGAAGGGAAATATACAAAAGCAGATTCAGTCTTGACCTTGGTTCCCGAAGAAGCGGTTTCTGAAGATTTGCAGGCCATTGTTCAGGCATTGGCCGGTTATTATAATGATGCTTTCGAAAAGGTGGCGGCTACCAGCCCTTTCAATGAGGTGGTGATGCTGCTGGCAATGAAGAAGAATCAGGAAGCATGGGATAAGATTTCTACCATGGATGTAGAGACCGCCCGCGAATATTATATAAAAGCGATTGCCGCCAACCGCCTGGAGAAAATAGGTGATGCGATTATGAGCATTGAGAAGGCCCTTGAACTTGATCCTTCCTTATTGGAAGTAGCGAAGGTGGACGGTGATATTATTGACTTGCTGCCGGAAGAGCAGAAAATTAAATAATGATATATACAACAAGAGTAAACGATGAATATCTTCAGAATCAACAATAAATATGTAGCAGTGGCAATCTTCCTGATGCTTGCTGTTACCTTACAGGCACAGGATTATGGTGCATTGCAATATATGTTACAGAAACGGCCTGCAAATGAAAAGTTCGAGAGCAATAAATTCAATGAACATCTCTTTTTCTCTGCCGGAATAGGGCCATACAGCTTGTTAACAAGTGGAGATAGTCAGGATGGAATGGGAATGACCGCCCATCTCTTTATGGGAAAGTGGATTACTCCGGTTCATGGACTTCGGATAGGGGTGAATTTAGGTTATCTGCCGTCGAGTATCTACGATTCTAAAATAAAAATGGGTGGCGGCAGCCTGGACTATCTGTTGAATATGTCCTCCCTGGCATACGGATACAATGCAAACCGTTGTTTTGAGTTAGTAGGGATTGCAGGTATAGAAGCCGGTTATTCTAAGGTGGGCGACAATAGCGATCGTTCCGAAAAGTATCCGGATTTGAAAGGCGGCGGTCAGCTTTATTACGGCGCTCATCTCGGTTTACAGGGAAATGTACGTCTTTCTTCTACATTGGATTTGTTTGTAGAACCGCGGATCGGATGGTATAATGACGGTTTTGCGTATACGGAAAGTTGGAGAAACTATAAAATGGCTGGTTCGGTTCTGGTAGGTCTGACCTATATGCCTGCTGCTCCGATGGGAACTAAGATTCATTTCGATGATTTCGATAAAAGTTCCTTCCTGAATCATATGTTTATCTCTTTATCCGGTGGTATCAGTACACTGAAAGTTCCGGGAATCAAGAATACGATTAAAGGATTAGGTCCCCAGTTCTCTGCCGGAATCGGTAAATGGTTCAGTCCTTCTTCCGGTCTGCGTTTGTCCGGGACGGTTGGACTTTCAGACACCCCTTCGGGCAGTGCAAGCGGCTACTTTAAACATGTCGATCTGCATGCGGACTATCTGTTGAATATCAATAATGTTCTTTGGGGATATGATGAAGACAGAATATTTAGTCTGATCGGTATTGCCGGAGTTAACCTGGCAGGTACGAAAGGAGTGGATAAAACCGCCAAGTATGCTCCGGGAATAGGAGTCGGTGTGCAAGGAAGTTTCCGTATCAACCGTTCTGTGGATTTATTTATAGAACCTCGCCTCAATGTGTATAATAAGAGATATGCAGGAGGTCGCGGAGTAGGTGGCAATACGGATCAGCTCGGAGAGTTGAATTTTGGTTTGACTTATCATACGATTGACCGTGCGGCACGTCCGAAGAACAGATTCTCAAGCAATCACATCGCAGACAATCTGTTTATGACTTCGGGAATCGGTGTGCAAATGTTCCTGAATAAGACGAATCTTGAAAACCTTGGTTCTTTAGGTCCGCAGGCTTCTGTCTCTATCGGTAAGTGGTTGAGCCCTTATTCCGGTTTGCGCCTGGTGGGTACGGGTGGATTCTTTACGAACTATGTAGTTCCGGGAAGTGTTAAAGCGGGCAAACTTAGACATGCCAGCGTCAGTGGTGGTCTTGATTACTTGTGGAACATAACGTCTACCATGAGTGGATATAATCCCGATCGTATCTTTGATTTAATAGGTTCGGTAGGTGTCAACCTTGCTTATACTTCCAAATCAGACCATAAGTTCCAACCGGGTATTAATGCAGGCATACAGGGATTATGGCATGTGAATGATTTTCTCGGTTTGTACATTGAACCGCAGATTCGCTTGTATGGAGATAAATTCATTGAAGGTAATCTGGGCTTTATGCAGAAAGACGTAATGGTAGGAGTCAATGCAGGTTTCCACTATCGCTTTGTTCCTTATTCAAAAGCAGCCAATCGCAGCGTGTTTGGTCAGGATGACAAGCGTTACTTCATCTCCGGTGCACTTGGATTGGGTAGCTTGCTCGTAGCCAACAAAGATTTGGTGAAGAATGCAGGTGTAGAAGCAAAAGGAAGCATAGGTAAATGGTACACTCCGTTATCTGCATGGCGGGTAAATGGAACAATTATGTACAAGGTCAAAACGTCGTCGAAGATGAATCTTCATTATGCCGGTTTGGGTATGGATTATATGATGAGTCTGGCCACATTGGCAAAAGGATACAGCCCCGACCATGTGATAGATGTTGTTCCTTTTGTGGGAGTTACGGCCGGACTGGTACGCCGTTACGGTAAGTTCCGAGCAGTGCCGGGACTGGATGCCGGTGTGCAGGTAAAGCTGAAAGTGGCTTCTTCTTTGTATCTGTATGCCGAACCTAAAGTCGGTATCCGTACCGATACATACGATGGCTCCGAACAGGGAAGACCTGACCGCGTAGCTTCCATGGTAGGTGGATTATTGTACAGATTCAAGATGCCTACTTTCCAATAAGAAGAAAAATAAGAAATCGAATAAAAAGGGTTGCGCAATACCGGATTAGTGATTGTGCAACCCTTTTTGTATTCCATTTCCAAGAAATTACGGTTACATAAACGTTACATTAATATTACTTCCATTTCTACCTGATAATGAATAAAATGAATCTTTAGAATTCATTTTCTCCCTTGCTATTCTCCTCTACTTTTGCTCCAGAAATTAAAACGAAAACGTATGAAAACGATTACTGAAGCAATATCGAAACAAAGTTCAAACAGAAGATTAGCCGATTTCCTCTTTATTCTATGGGCAGGTGGAGCAGCCCTTCTTTCTTACTCACTGGTTTATACATTGCGCAAACCTTTCACAGCTGCTACTTTTGACGGGATAGAAGCATTCGGCTTTGATTATAAAGTACTGGTTACTATCATTCAGATAGCAGGTTATCTGATAGCCAAGTTTATAGGTATCAAGTTGATTTCCGAATTGAAGAGAGAGAATCGCCTGAAGTTTATACTCGTTTCCATTGCCGTAGCGGAATTGTCATTGGTTGCGTTCGGAGCACTTCCCACTCCTTATAATATGTTTGCCATGTTCTTCAATGGATTGTCATTGGGCTGTATGTGGGGAGTTATTTTCAGTTTTATCGAAGGTCGCCGCACTACGGATATTTTGGCCAGTCTTTTAGGAATCAGTATTGTTATCAGTTCGGGAACGGCAAAATCCATCGGATTGTTCGTTATGAATACATTGAACGTCAGCGAATTTTGGATGCCGGCACTTATCGGTGCTTTTGCACTTCCTTTATTGGCTCTTTTGGGATATAGCTTAACCCGTTTGCCACAACCTACGGCACAAGATATAGAACAAAAGAGTAGTCGTGTAACTCTGAATGGCAAGCAACGGAAAGAACTGTTCATCGACTTTATGCCATTTCTTGTATTATTGTTTGTAGCTAACCTAATGTTGGTAGTGCTTAGAGATATTAAGGAAGATTTCCTGGTGAAGATTATTGATATGAACGGACAGTCCTCATGGATGTTTGCGCAGGTAGATACAGTCGTTACATTAATAATTCTGGCGTTATTCGGAGCGATGGTCTTTGTGAAAAGTAACATAAAAGTTTTGGTTGCCCTGCTGGGATTGGTCGTACTTGGGACAGCCACCATGAGTTTTATATCTTTCAATTATGATTCTCTGCAATTGGATGCAATCACCTGGCTGTTTGTCCAAAGTCTCTGTCTGTATATTGCCTACCTCTGTTTTCAAAGCATTTTTTTCGACCGCTTCATCGCTTGTTTCAAGATAAAAGGAAATGTCGGTTTCTTCATTGTGACCATTGATTTTATCGGATATACGGGAACTGTACTTGTCTTGATGTTCAAAGAATTTGCCCATGTAGACATAAACTGGTTGGAATTTTATAATATATTATCCGGTTACGTAGGACTGATCTGTACGGTTGCTTTCACCTGCTCCATGATTTACCTGATACAGCGCTATAAAAAAGAGAAACAGCTGAAGAAAGCGAAAGAAGCCGAAATGAGCAACGGGATAAAATTTACGGGAGAAGGTATGGAGCCAACTACTTTTTCACAAATTTGATAAAAGGTGGACGATGAAAATAATAGGACTATATTTGAAATTCTCCTTCCTTCTATCTCTAATACTAACGACTTCCCGGATAACGGCACAGAATCTGCCCGATGGCATACAATATAAAATCACCGGGCGTCTATTAATGGATGGAGGAGTGTATCTGAAGAATCCGAATAACTTTGGCAACGGCACGGAATTTAATGACCTTCGCATCGGTGTAAAAGCTACCTATCAGAACTGGGGAATGAAACTGGAAATGGGATATGCCGGAAACAAAGTAGCCATCAAAGATGCTTTTGCCACCTATTCCTATAAGAATAGTTCCATTCAGATAGGACAATTCTATGAGCCATTCAGTCTCGATATGATTTGTAGTACATTTGATCTTCGCTTCAACCAATCTCCGGGAGCTGTGCTGGCATTGACAAATAGCCGACGTATGGGAGTAGCCTATTCCTATCGTACCCAATATTACTATCTGTGTGGCGGATTCTTTACCGATAATGATTTGAGCAACCTGAAAAACGCATCGCAAGGATATGCCATTGACGGACGTTTGGTTTACCGTCCACTTTATGAGCAAGCGAAACTGATACATATAGGATTAGCAGCTATCCATCGTACACCGGACGGCACGCTTCCCGAAGATGAGAACAGGAATACGTTTACTTATAAATCTCCGGGCGTGAGCACGATTGATAATCGTACATTAATACAAGCAGATGTAGATCATGCAGCATCCCAATTTAAAATAGGAACCGAACTGCTAATTTACTATCATAAATTCTTTCTTCAGGGTGAATACATCCGCGCCCATGTAAAACGGGAAAAGGGTTTTGAGAACTATACGGCACAAGGAGCTTATCTGCAATGTTCCTGGCTATTGTTGGGACAGAATTATCTGTATGACGAAGAAGTAGCCTGTCCCGGAAGACCGGAAGGAAAAGCACTTGAACTATGTGCCCGTTTCAATTATCTCTCTCTGAATGATGCCGGAATAAAAGGCGGAACACAGAAAGACCTCTCCTTCGGATTGAATTACTATATCAATAAACACATTGCTGTCAAATTGAATTATAGCTACTTCATCCCCGGCTCGCATATCAAAGAGATCGAAAGCACAAACTTTAGTGTAGTACAGGGACGTTTTCAATTCATATTCTAGTACTTGGCAGTTCCGTTCGAATAAAGCTATAATAAAGAATAGGAAGGTGTATTGTATACTAGTTTTACTAAATGTTTCAAAGACATATCGAGAGCACTGCCGACTCAATATGCAGAACCGTATGTAAAAAGTAAAAAATAAGAAGACAGAAAAAACTGGAATGTTCTAGGTAAATCTCCTTTATTGTTCGTAATAGACAATAAAGGAGATTTTTTGCATTGGTTATTTTTTCTATAGTTTCTGTTACCAGTTTGCCAACCTGGGTGGAATAGAAAGTATAGTTTTAGAAAGAACTTCAATAAACAGAATAATTAAAATATAACATAGTTTAGTGATATGAATATAGTAGGAGTTTTATCAGGTAAAAGAAAATGTTTGTTAGCAATAGCTATTGCATTTTCGACATTCGGGAATGCCCAATTAGTAACCTATCCGGAAGGATTGAACACTGGTATGCCACATAATGATGATTATACAGTCAAAGTACGTGAAGCAGGCGGTGAATGGAAAGATGTATTCGAATATGAAGTCCAAGTAGATATGGATCGGGTACAATCTGCTTCAATGGTACAGTTTGATATAGGCAGTCCCGTAGAAGTGATGGTGAAAAAGAACAATGGCACCATTCAGGATGTGAAAATCCGTCCGTTAGCAATAGGTATACAACATACGGTAAACCACAATGCTATCTTTTTTACACTCACTAGACCTCAATGCCTGTCGATTGAGTTTAACGGTGATCGTTTGCATAATCTTCATTTGTTTGCTAATCCTTTGGAAACAGAAACTTATACTGAAAGCAGTGACAAAGTAATGTATTTCGGACCGGGTGTCCATCGTCCGAAAGATTTGCCGAACACACAGATACAGATTCCTTCCAATACTACTGTTTATTTAGCTCCCGGAGCTGTTGTAAAAGCTAAATTATTGATTGACAAAGCTGAAAATGTACGCATTGTCGGGCGTGGTATTCTCGACCATCCGATCCGTGGAATAGAAGTTACTCATTCTAAAAATATATGGATTGACGGTATTACAGTTATAAATCCAGATCACTATACAGTATTTGGTGGTGAGTCTACAGGGTTGACCATCAATAATTTAAAGTCTTTTAGTTGTAAAGGATGGAGTGATGGCATAGATCTGATGTGTTGCAGTGACGTATTAATAGACAATGTTTTTATGCGGAACAGTGATGATTGTATTGCCATCTATGCCCATCGCTGGAACTATTACGGAGGAAGTCGTAACGTGACTTTACAGAATTCAATCCTTTGGGCGGATATTGCTCATCCGATCAACATTGGAGGACACGGTAACCCGGACGATAAGGCTGGAGAGATTCTTGAGAATATAACTGTCCGTAATGTCGATATTCTGGAACATGATGAAGATGATCTTCTTTATCAGGGCTGTATGGCAGTGGATTGCGGTGATAAAAACTTGGTACGCAAGGCATTATTTGAGGATATCCGTGTAGAGAATATCCAGGAGGGAAGATTGTTTCATATTAATGTTCGTTTCAATTCAAAGTATGATAAGCAACCCGGCCGGGGAATTGAAGATATTATTTTTCGGAATATCATTTATAATGGAGTAGGGGAGAATCCATCTCTATTGAAAGGGTTTGATAAAGAACGTTCCGTCAAGAATATCATCTTCGATAATGTGATTATCAACGGCATGAAGATGAAAAATATAGATGATTTTATCACGAATGAATACATAAAGAATATCACAGTCAAATAGCATAATCTGGTATATGAAGTATGAATGGAAAAATCTCTTTGTATTAGGTGCAAACTTCTTTTCTTCTAATATCAAACTTTCTTTAGGTTAAACATAAACTATAAATGCAAGTTTCATTTATATAATTAGAACTTGCAATTATATAAATGAAACTTTCGTTTTTATAATCAAAGCTTGCAATTATAGATTTCTATTAGATAAGAGTAACTTTAGTATTAGAAGGAAAGAACTTTGCAATAGGAAGATAATAACTTATCTATTAATAGATGAGAGCAAAGCTGCACTGGAATCAGAATTAAGGAGTCTGGAAGAGAACCATGAGTATAAATACAAGAGTTTTATTCCCGGGTTTATGCTAATCAAAGTAAATGTTTCATTCACTTTGAACTCCTTTTTATTACTAAATACTATCTTTGCTTATCACTTGTATAAAAAACGAATCGCACTATGATTAACAAAATTATATGGATTATTGGGATTGTATGGATTGGGAATATTCAAAATGGAGTGCAAGCGCAACGACGTAACTTTATCCATCCCGGAATCACCTATACCCAAGGTGATTTAGACCGGATGAAAGCTATGGTCAAGGCGAAACATGAGCCTTATTATTCTACTTTTCTGAAATTAAAGGAATCTCCCTATTCTTCACTCAATACGCAAGTTATCAATCGGGAAAACAAATCAGAGAAGGACGTTTTAATGCTACTATCGGAGTAGATGGCAGGCGGGCACATGACTTAGCATTGCTTTGGCATCTGACGGGCGATGAGGCTTATGCCCGTAAAGCGGTCGAATATCTGAATGCTAATTCTTATTATACCAATACAAGTAGTCGTGGAACAGGACCATTAGATAACGGAAAGATTTACCTTTTAATTGATGCCGCCGAATTAATGCGTGATTATTCCGGTTGGAAAGTAGAAGACCAGCAACGTTTTAAAAATATGTTGGTCTATCCTGGATATAGCAATACGGAAGATTTCTCTTCCAAATATGCAAATTACTGGGATGATTCAAAGAACGGAGTTACATTCTATTGGAATATTTTTAATTTCGATGCCGCAAGGTTTGGTAATCAAGGACTTTTCGCTGCTCGTGGAATGATGGCAATGGGGATTTACTTAGATAACGAAGTAATGTATGACCGTGCTTACCGTTATTTATTGGGAATGAAGCATCGACCGGATGATTTACCTTATCCTTCAGGACCGACGGTCACTAGCAAAGAACCGATTAAGAAATCACCAACCATGCTTGATTATAAATTGGAAGGAAGAGAAAACAAGATTTCAGATTATGGATACGATGAACAGCTACAGTATTATATCTATCCAAACGGTCAATGTCAGGAGTCGAGTCGCGACCAGGGATATGTATTGGCAGGTATCCACAATTATGTAGCTATCGCAGAAATGGCATGGAATCAGGGAGATTCTTTGTATAATTGTCTCAATAACCGTTTGCTTCTTGGTTTGGAATGGAACTATCGTTATAACCTCTCTAAAGTCCAGACCTATGAAGAGCAAAAAGAGCCTTGGGAACCGACAAGTTATAGTAAGAATTCAAATGAAGTTACCTTTGAGAACGGAAAATTTCTCCAGATAAAAAGCCGTAGTGGACGTTGGGAATCCGTAGCCGTATCTCCTCACGGACGTGGAGACGTAGCAGGTAGTGGCGGAACTCGTGAAATGGCATTGGCGCATTATGCAGTACGTGCTGGATTGCCGGAGAACAACTATACCTGGTTGAAACGTTACCGTGATTATATGATAGAACATCACGGTTGCGAAAACTGGGGGATAGCACCCAACTGGTTTTATGAATGGACTGGCTGGGGAACATTGACCAAGCGATTGACTCCCTGGATGGCAGGCGATCCCGTTTCTTTCTCTACGGGAAAGCGTGTATCAGGAATTCATTTGCTACCTAGTGAAATATCGGCTGCCGATTACGATTATTATTGTCTTGCGGAAGATCCCGAAGGGCATACCTATCACAATGTAGGAAAGAAACGTGGCAACGAATACAGACCTGACGGAGCAGTAGAGCTACGAAAAGAAGAAGATAATTACGTCGTTACCCAAATAGAAGATGGAGAATGGATGAATTATACTGTAAGTATTCCTACCGATGGAGATTATACCGTTTATCTTGTTTATCAATCAAAAGGAAATTCTTTATTGTCCGTAGCTTCTGATTCAGAAGTAAAGACAGAACCCATGCAATTACCCAGTTCTATACAATGGACGGAAAGAGAAATAGGAAAACTCACTCTTCCCGCAGGAGCTTGTGTACTTCGTTTACAGATAGAGCAAGCCGGAGATAAACTCGAAATTCAGAAAATAATAGTAAAGTAGGATAAGGGGATTTGATTCTTCGTTCGTACTTAATAATAGTACTACAAAAAAAGATGGCCATGAAAATTCGAATATGTTTGTTAATCATACTAATGGGATTATTGTATCCGGGTTATATTAGCTCGCAAGAATCCCCTTATGTATTCCGCCAGATTGGAGTTGTCGAAGGATTACCGGATAACTATGTAAAAAGCGTTTTCCCCATTCCCGACGGACGTATCGGTGTGCGAAGTACTGTGTTATTAAGCCTGTATGATGGTGCGAACTATTCAAATTTCCCTTTCAATATTCATGGCGAATATTCGATAGCATATAACCATATTATTCCCGAACAATATATTGATGCCGACAAACGTTTGTGGATGAAAGAACGCAAGAGCCTACGCGTCTTCGATTTGACTACCGAACAGTACATCTATAACGTAGATTCTTTATTTCAACAATTCGGCTTAAAGGATAAAGTGGCGGACCTGATTATTGATTCAGAGAAACATTGTTGGTTTCTGACGCCGGGTTCCTCTGTCTATATGTACGATGCAGAGACAAAATCAATCGAACAGGTTTGTAGGAATGATGAGTTTATGGAATACTATGGAGGATTACTCGGAGTAGAAAGTCATGGAAAATACAGTTGGATGGTTCATCAGAAAGGGGCTATCCGTTGCTACGATTTAGAAAAGAAACGTTTCGTGCATCAACTTGATTTCCTGAAAGACCAACTGAAACCGGATGACCGTGTGGTTTTGAAGATACTCGATAATGGTGACTTTTGGTTGATGTGGGATCGTGGAGTAGGCTATTATGATGTCTATAATAAAAAATGGAACCAAATTTCAGGTATCCAACTCGGACACTATTCATGGTTTACTTCTATGGATGTGGATAAAGGTGGAAATGCATGGGTAGGAACCGTTATCGATGGATTCTATGTCATTGATATGCACAATTTCTCTGTAACCCGGACACTGGATATTCCTTTATTATCAGGTAATACAGTACGAAACGGTATTCAAAGCATCTATTGCGACCGGGAAAATAATTCCGTTTGGATAGGACTTTATAATCAGGGAATGTGTTATTATCATCCCAGCATGAATAAAATAGTGCTGTACAATAAGAAGATGATAAATGGCGACTGGAAAGGAGAGGAAATCCGCTGTATGCTCGAAACATCTAAAGGAGAAATTCTGATGGGTACTACGCAGGGTGTCTATCGCTATGAACCGGAGACTAAAAGCATGAACAGATTCTATCATGAATTCAGTCAGAAGAATTGCCGTGTACTTTATGAGGACAGCAAGAAGCGTGTTTGGGTCGGAACATACCACGATGGGCTCTACTGCATAGATCATGGAAAGGTACAATCTTACGATTATCCCGATACGGATTATCAGAATGAATTGGATTTCAGTAATATCCGTGTCATGGTCGAAGATTCTTCCGGTCGATTGTGGGTAAGTATATATGGTGGTGTAGGATTATTCAATCCTGAAAACGGGCAAATAAACTTATTGTCCGAACAGTTTCCCGAACTCAAAAAATATAAAGTAGCGAATGCATTGGCCATAGATAATCAATCCCGGTTGGTCGTAGGCAGTGATAACGGACTCTACATTTACGATCCTGCAACGAATAAAATATGGATACCGGAGGAAGACGGCCAGGCTAATTCTATTTTCAATCAGGGAAGTATCAAGTATAATCAGATACTCAAAGACCATGAGGGAACTTTATGGTTTGCTACACAATATGGCTTGAGCGTTTTGACTTACAATGGGCAAAGCTACACATTAGGGAAAGAAGAAGGTCTGTCTAAAGCTATCCTGAACGTAGTGGAAGATAAGAACCATGATATATGGATTTCGACAGTCACTTCTATTTATAAGATAAAAGTAGACAGAAGAGCAGATAAATACAGCTTTCATGTAATCAGCTGTCTGTCGGAAGATGAAATCCGTCAGGATGATTTATATAGTTTCCCTTCGTTAATGACCAGGGACAATCAGCTTTTCCTGGGGCTGATGAACGGCTTTATTGCTTTCTCACCAGAAAACATGATAGATAATCAGTGCCTCAATCGTCCTCTGTTTACCTCATTCCGCTTGTTTAATGTTCCGGTTGTTTCGGGCGAAATATATAACGGACGTGTCTTATTTGATAAAGCATTAAGTTATTCGGACGAAGTACAATTAAAATATGATGAGAACTATATCACACTTGAGTTTTCTGGTCTGAACTTCCCTAATCCTTCTCAAACCTCTTTCCGTTACCAACTGGAAGGATTTGACAAAGAATGGACGGAAACCCTTTTTGAGAATGGACAAGGACGTGTGGTCTATAATAATCTCCCTTCGGGCGAATACATCTTCCGTGTGTCCGCTGCCGGAAACGACCGGATATGGGGACCGGAGTCTGCATTCAAAATTGTAATTCATCCCCCATTCTGGGATACACTGGCCGCTCGTATTTTCTATGCAATTTTAGTTATTCTCTTAATCTTCGGGCTGATCTACGTAATAAACCGCCGCAACCGGCAGAAGATGATTCGTATGCAAGAAGAGGAAGCGTTGAAGCAGAAAGAAGAACTGGATCAGATGAAATTCCGCTTCTTCACAAATATAAGCCATGAACTCCGCACTCCGCTGACATTGATTATCACGCCATTAGACATGGTGATACGTCGATTGACAGACGATGCGATGAAAAAGCAACTGAATACCATCTATAAGAATGCTCAAAACCTATTGTCATTGGTGAATCAGCTACTCGATTTCCGCAAACTGGAAATGAAAGGAGAGAGGTTGCATCTGATGAACGGCGATATGGAGGAATTTATTGTTTCTGCCTATAACAACTTCATGCCAATGGCAGTAGAGAAGCACCTTAACTTTGTGAACCAATCTGAACATAGAGCGCTTTATATGTTCTTCGACCGGGATAAGGTACATAAGATTATGAATAATCTCTTGTCCAACGCCTTCAAATATACACCGCAGGGAGGCACAGTGAACTTACAGCTCGCGACAGAAGAGATAGAAGAAAGAAACTACGTGAGAATATCCGTATCTGATACTGGAATCGGAATATCCGAATCAGACCTTCCTTATATCTTTGACCGTTTCTATCAGGTAGGAAATGAAGGGGACGAAAAAATAGGCAGTGGCATCGGACTTCATTTGGTAAGGGAATATGTAAATATACATGGTGGCCGTATTAAAGTGGACAGTCAGATAGATCGTGGATCAGTATTCACCGTTTGGTTGCCGATGGACCTGAAACCGGAACCGAACGAACTGCCGGAAGAAATCATCGGAACGGAAACACCAGACATTAAAGAGAAAGAAACCACTACATCTACAGTCGATGATAACCTGAAGAAACTGTTGTTAGTGGAGGACAATCAGGAATTCCGTACTTTCCTGAAAGAACAGTTAGAAGATTTTTATCAAATCATTGAAGCGGCAGACGGCGAGGAAGGAGAGCGAAAAGCGATAGAGGAAAATCCGAACCTGATTATCAGCGATATTATGATGCCGAAAGTAGACGGTATCGAACTTTGCCGTCGGATCAAGACGAACGTGCAGACTTCCCATATACCTGTGATATTATTGACAGCCCGTACTGCCGATGATATCAAGATTAACAGCTATGAAGTAGGAGCAGACTCTTATATGTCGAAACCTTTCAACTTTGATATGCTGATGGTACGCATTGAAAAGCTGATAGAGCAGCAGGAAAAGAGAAAACAGGAATTCCGTAAAAACATAGAAGTAAATCCGAGTGCTATCACCATTACTTCAGTAGACGAACAGCTCATACAGAAGTGTCTGGAATACATAGAAAAGAACATGGACAATCCGGAATATGGCGTAGAAGAATTGAGTGGCGATTTGGGTATGGTGCGTATGAGCCTTTACCGCAAGCTGCAATCCATCACCGGACACACACCGACAGACTTTATTCGCAGCATCCGTTTGAAACGGGCGGCACAATTATTACAAGGAAGTCAGTTGCCGATTGTTGAAATAGCGAACCGGGTAGGATTCAGTTCACCCAGCTATTTCTCGAAGTGTTTTAGAGAAATGTTCGGGATGCTTCCCAAGCAATATGCCGAGGAATCGGGAAGAAAAGAATGACATTGTGTTTGTGTTTGTAGTTTAATTATTACATTTGCGCTCAATAAGTGAGATAATTGTAAGATCTTGTTCACATTGGAGCAGAAAAAGTTTTATTTTATAATATATGTTGATATGAAAGTATTAGTTTTAATTTCATTGGTAGGAGGTTTGATGTTATCTTCTTGCGGAGGTAGCAGTTCAAAAAATAATGCAAATGTTAAGGAGGTAAATCCTGCAGATACCATCTATTTGGGAGACTTACGTGAAAAATTTGCAAATGATAGTGTTTTCTTTAAAATAGTGGCACCGGATTTGATGTTGATGGATTATCAGTATCTTTGGGCAGTAACAGAATCGGAAGCAGTAGAGAAAGGACTGACAAAAGAATACTATAAACGTGTGAAGAAAGAAATCAGCGATACGAATGAAGCGATCAAAAGAGGTGTGATGAAAGGTGCGAACGTAAAACGTATACCGGATTTCCAGGCATCACAGGAAAATAAATAATGAATCCTTCCGGATGAAAGCTTTCATCCATGCAAATATAAGAACAGGGGAGTCGTCAAATGTAACGACATCCCCTTTTTTATTGGTGTAACGGTTAGATTTATCCCGATGAAATGGGAAGTTTTTGCAAAAATACACGCTTGTTACGATAGTTTTGTTATCTGTTACTTTTGTGGTATTTGAATTTGAAACTTGTTCCTACTTTTGTATCATCGTTAAACGGATAAATTTAATGCCATGAATAAACAGCAAGCTACATTTGACGACTTCTTCTCTGAATGCTATCTTAAATATAAGGAGTATATCAAGAACTATATCGCTATCCGCATTTGCCATCCGCATGAAGCGGAAGATTTGGCACAGGATGTCTTTGTCCGCTTATGGGAACACAGGGCATTCGTGAACAAAGATACAGTCTGGTCTTTGCTTTTTACCATCGCTCGCAATATAGTAACCGATAAAATCCGTCGTTATTATAAACAGGAAGATTTCGTCGCCTACATATATAATAGGATGGAAGACACCAGTCGGAATACCACAGAAGATACCATTCATTTTCGTGAACTAAAGAAGATGCATGACCTGGTTATGGAAGCTCTTCCTGTTAAACGCCGTCAGATTTATGAACTTAGTTTCAATCATGAACTCTCTTGTCCTGCCATTGCAGGAAAGCTGTCCTTATCTCCCCGTACAGTAGAATGTCAATTATTACTGGCTCGTAAAACGGTTCGTACTTATTTGAAAAATGAATTCTCCAAAGTCGGTTAAATACCAGATTCGGAAAAACACATATTAACTTTAACAATTTAATAGTATTATGGAAATTAAATCCAAATTCTTATGTTCAAAAGGAGTCGCATTGGCTTTCGCCATGCTGCTGGGTGGTTCGCCCGGTGTATTGCTCTATGCAAATGATTCTGTAGAAGAGAGTTTGATGGTAGTCCAGACGGGCCGCATCATCAAAGGACTTGTGACAGATGCGAATGGTGAACCACTGATTGGTTGTAATGTAGTGGTCATAGGAAGCAATGCAGGAGTAATTACCGATATTGACGGTCGGTTTACGCTGAATATTCCTGCTGATGCCAAACAGATAAAAGTTAGCTATATCGGATATGTAGATCAGATTATTAACCTTCATGGCCGCTCTGATTTTAAAGTGGTATTAAAGGAAGATAATAATGCACTGGACGAGGTTGTTGTAGTGGGTTATGGCACGCAGAAAAAAGCGACGTTGACAGGGGCGGTAGAACAAATTGGTAGCCAGGTATTGGAAAGTCGTGCCATTACCAATGTCGGTGCTGCTCTGCAAGGAGCCACTCCGGGTTTGGTAGTCACTCGTTCTTCCTCACGTCCGGGTAATGAAGGTTTAAATTTCCAGATTCGTGGTCTGACATCTGTCAATGGCGGTAGTCCGTTGATTATTGTGGATGGAGTACCCGTATTGAATTCAGAGTCATTCCAAAATCTAAACTCGGATGATATTGAGAATATTAGTGTATTGAAAGACGGTTCAGCTTCCATTTATGGGGCGAAAGCAGCTAATGGCGTTATCTTGGTTACTACCAAAAAAGGTAAAGGCAAGACAACGGTTGATTATGGCTTCAATATGCGTTTCACTACCAATGGTATTATGGCTTTCTCTCCCAGTATGCAGGAATATGCTTCCATGTGGCTGGAAGCCAATAAAGAAATGCCGGAACATGACTGGTGGGGCTGGGGAGAAGAAAACCTGAAGAAGATGGCTCAAGGCATTGAAGGTATTTATGAGTCGACTGTAGCCGATTGGGGTACGATGTTCGTTGGTAATGCCAATCGCCTGGATGAATTGTTTGCCCGCCGTTATTCTTACCAGCATAACTTGAGTGTAGCAGGTTCTACGGATAAATCCGATTACCGCATTTCATTAGCTTATGCTGATAACCAGGCTAATCTGGCTACAGCCTATGACGGACAGAAACAGTTGAACTTGCGCTTAAACTACGGCATCAAATTGACTGATTGGTTCAAACTGGAGACTTTAGCCAGTATGATTAAAACAAATACCGAAACACCCACACATGGTATCGACCGTACACTTTACGGAAACGATGCTCCGTTTTTCCCGGCAAAAAATCCCTATGGACAATGGTACGCTAACTTCGGTAATGTAGGTGATCGCAATGCGGCAGCAGCTACAACGGATGGTGGACGTGACGAGAGAGAGAAGTTGACTACTCGTGTCGATTTTAAAGCATTGGTGGATATTTGGAAAGGAATCACTTTCGAGGGTACTGCTTCATTTCAAAATGAGGAATATCGCAGAGAACGCTATTCGCTTCCGGTACAGTGTTACAATTGGTTCGGCGAGCAGACGGCGAAGTTAGTATATGAAACAACACAAACCCTTAGTACTCCGCAAGATGTGCTGAATTTTAAAGATTCCCATCAGCCGGGATATTTGGTACAGGCAAATAATGCCCGGTATCAGTACTATTCAGGGTTATTGAAATATAAGCGTACATTTGCCGAAGTACATAATATAGATGCTATGTTCGGCATCAATGCCGAGAAATGGGTGACTAAGAAAGTTGTTACCGCCCGTGAGAAGTTTGAGGATGCCGGAATTTACGATTTGAATTTGGCTACGGGTACACAGGGTAACGGTGGAGGAAAGACTCATAATGGTACCTATTCATATATTGCCCGTTTGAATTATAACTATGCGGAAAAATATATGGTTGAATTGATGGGGCGTCGTGACGGAAATTCCAAGTTTGCTCCCGGTTATCGTTTCAAAAGCTTTGGTTCTGTCTCTTTGGGATGGGCATTCTCGGAAGAACAATTTGTAGAATTTTTAAAACCTGTTCTTTCTTTTGGTAAGTTGCGTTTAAGTTACGGTAGTTCGGGTAATGATGTCGGGCTGGGTGATTACGATTATGTGTCTACTGTCTCTCTTGGAACAGCCGGTTTTGGAACTATACCTGCCAATCAGGTATCTTCAGGTTTTGGCGGTTTAATTTCTTATGACCGTACTTGGGAGAAAGTTTCACAGAAAAACTTTGGTATCGATCTTAACTTTTTCGATAATCGTTTGAAAGCTACATTCGATTATTTTATAAAAGATAATACCGGTATGTTGGTAAATGTCACATATCCGGGTGTTTTAGGAGGTAAAGCTCCTAAAACGAATAGTGGTCATTTGAATGTAAAAGGTTGGGAATTCACTATTGGATGGCGCGATCAGATTAAAGACTTTTCTTACTATGCCAACTTTAATATTGGTGATACAAAGAGTCTGTTGAAAGAGATGGAAGGAGCAGATTCTTATGGGGCTGGTTGGAATGCAGCCGTGAATGGGTATCCATTGAATTCGTACTTCCTTTATCGCACAGATGGTTACTTTAAAGATCAGGCAGAAGTAGACCGCTATTATGCACTCTATGGAGAGGGTAAAGAAGATTTGACTGGTGTAGGAGCAGGAAGTGCAAGCCGGTTGCGTCCGGGTGATACCAAACGTTTGGATTTGAATGGTGATTATAAGATTTCCGGTGCAGGGAATGAGAATAGCGATTTGCAATATCTCGGTGACTCCAATCCACATTTTGTTTTCGGTTTCACACTGGGAGGATCATGGAAAGGTATTGATGTGAACGCAATGTTCCAAGGTGTCGGCAAGCAGTATGTTATCCGTAATGACTGGATGGCTTATCCTTTTCAAACACGTACTGCCAATCAGAACCCGACATATTTGGGAAAGACATGGACAGAGAGCAATCCGAATGCTGAATTCCCTCGCTTGACTACCAATGCGAATCTCGCACGCTGGAATTATCAGAATAACGACTTTATGATGCAGAATAACCGCTATATCCGTTTGAAAACATTAATAGTCGGCTACACATTGCCGCAGATATGGACTCGCAAGGTGAAACTGGAAAAAGTACGTGTTTACTTCTCTGGTAATGATTTATGGGAAGCTACCAGTATTCGAGACGGTTTCGACCCGGAAATGGGAGCAGCCTCCAACAACAGTGGATACCCGTTTGCACGTACTTGGTCGTTCGGTCTGAACATCACTTTATAGTAGCTATGGAAAATTAAATACAGAATAGAAGATATGAAAAAGATAACGAACTATATATTAATTTGCACCTGCGCATTGGGATTTTCTTCATGCGTGAATACGTTCCTTGACTTGGAACCACTGGATGCCAAGACAGATGTGATTTATTTCAAAACTCCGGAGCATTTCCGTGAATATGCTAACGGGCTTTACGGGCAATTATTGGGATGGCAGTCTTCCTATGGAAGTATATTCGATCACATGGATGCGGCATCCGATCTTTCTACTTGTTTCAGATATTCGTATGGTGTGGGGACCGGTGTGATGGGAGTTCCTAATGACGATAGCCGTTGGGGTAATTGCTATGGTAATATTCGTGCCACTAATCACATGTTTGAAAGAGCAGTTTCTTCCTATACAGGTAATTTAGCGGATATTAAAAAAGAATTAGCCGAAGGTCATTTTTTCCGTGCCTATAACTATTTTTACTTATTGAAGTTTTTTGGTGGAGTGCCTGTCGTTACGAAAGTTCTCGACGTGACTTCACCGGAGTTATATGGAAAACGTAACAGCCGTTATGAGGTTGTCAACTTGATTCTCTCCGATTTGGATGAGGCTATTGCTGGGTTGCCGTTGGAACAGAATATAACCTCTGCCGACAAAGGTAAAATCAGCAAACAGGCTGCACAGGCATTTAAGGCTCGCGTGTTACTTTATGAAGCTACCTGGCGTAAGTACAATGGTACTTCTACTGATTTTGAAGGTTCTGCCGGTCCGGCTTCCGATCAGGTAAATGCTTTTCTGGAAGAATCCGTTCAATTATCCGAAACAGTGATGGGAGATGCTGCTTATTCCCTTTGGAATTATAACAATGTTGCAGCTATGAGAAATATGAGCAATCGTTACCTGTTTAATATTGAAGAAGAAGCCAGTAATCCTGCCGGTGCCGGAAGAGCGACGAACAAGGAATTTATCATCGCTTCTGTATATAGTCAGGAAACGCGTAAAGGACAGGTAGATTTGAATCAGGTGATTTATACGGATATGCGTCCCAGCCGGAAATTGATTGATATGTTTTTATGCACTGACGGGCTTCCGGTCAGCATGTCTGATAAGTTCCAGGGATATAAGAATCCGGGGGACGAGTTTCAGAATCGGGATTTCCGTTTGACTTCTTATATAGGTTCATATGCTACGAGCCTGACAGTTGAGAACTGTGGGTATGGTGTTTCCAAGTTTGCTATTACCGATATTCAACGCCAAAGTAAAGATGAATCGGCCAATTATCCGGTACTTCGGTTGGCAGAAGTATACTTGAACTATGCCGAAGCTGTGATGGAACGCTATGGTGAAATATCAGATGACCAGTTGAATAAGTCGATAAATAAAATCCGTGCCCGTGCGGGAATTGCTAACCTAACAAATGCATTGGCAAAGCGAATTCAGGAAGGAGTGCCGGCAAATGCGAGTAAGACAGTCAATCAGGTAATGTTGGATGAGATCCGCCGTGAACGTGCTTTGGAACTCTATATGGAAGGTTTCCGTTGTGACGATCTGAAACGTTGGGGTATTGCGGAGAAGAATCTGAATGAGTCTCGTTGCGGTGCGGTAGTAGGTAATGCCAGCTATCCGACGGCATTTATAGACGAAAACGGGAATGCTACCAGTGCTTTCAATCCGGCTATCTTTACGAAGGGGACGGAAGAAGTGGAAACAGGTAAAGGCAAATTACCTTGTGTAGTGCTCCTCAAATCATCCGACTGCGCATTTACTAAGGGAGATTATTTGTGGGCGATTCCAAGAAATCAAATCAACCTGAATTCAAATCTGGTACAAAATCCGGGATATTAATCATTCAATCGTTTAACGTATAATACCATAGATTATATGAAGTTTTTATTCAAATATACATTTCACTTGGCAATACTTGCTTGTGTTTCCGCACTTTTCTCCGGTTGTGAGCAAGACCCCAAGTATAGAGTTTATGATTATCCTGTGCCAGTAGTGGAGAGCATTTATCCTACGGACGGATATGTCACTACACAGGTAGTTATTACGGGAACCAATTTTGGTGACCGTGCTGAAGCAGTGAAAGTTTTCTTCGGTGAAGCCCAATCCAATAAAGTACTCGATTGCAAAAATAACCGTTTGGTAGTGGAAGTGCCGGAAACTGCAGTAACAGGCAATCTGTCTTTACAGATTTATAATAAAAAGGTGGAGAATATCGGTCATTATACAGTACTGCCTACGCCACGTGTCATTACAGTGACTTCTGATAGTGAAGACGGTGAAGGGGTAGCCGATACGGGAGACAAGGTCACTATAACAGGTGAAAACTTTGGTACGGATCCATCCGATATTTCTGTTAGTTTCAATGGAACGCCGGCCGAATTTGAGCTGGTGGATGAGTCTACTATTGTTGCGACAACTCCTGCTGATTATCAGACAGGTAGTGTGACTGTGACTATTCACGGATATACAATGACAGGTGGTGCAATGTTCAATCCTAACTCGAAGGGTGATGTGACAGTGCTTTATCTTCAAAACTATAAGCAGCCGTTTGCCAAGGCAAATGATGAAAGTTGGAAGAACGGTGAATGGTGGACTCCGGCAGTGTGGAATCAAAATGCAGCATCGTTCAATGCAAAAGGCAATACGACTGTTTCCGGAATGCAATATAAATCAGAAGAAGGCTTAACGTTAGCATTCCAGAATGGATGGGATAAAGAAGCTTATACGAATGGGAAAATGTGGCAGGTTGCTACGCTCCGTCCTGGTAAATACAGACTGGAAGTCACTTATGCATATACATTGGTAGTTACTGATGCGGGGAACTTTATTTCCGTATTGATAGCTAAAGGAGATAGTGAAAGTGATATACCGAATGTCGCTGATCTTGAGCAACTAAATGGAGTTTATGTGGCCTATGATAAAATGGGAACAGCGAATGATTCGGGTACGTTGGTTACACCTTCATTTGAAGTGACGGAGACAACGGATGTTGTCATTGGATTCCTGACTTCTCTGGCTAAAGGTAATTCATACTTTAAGGTGACAGAATTGAAATTGATTCTTGAATGATGTGGAAAAAGAAAAAAGAGTAATTCATCGTGATAATATAATTAAGATTATGAAGAAAATATATAACTATCTGTTTCCCGTTTTTCTCTCGCTTTTCGCATTAGCTGCTTGTGACGAGGATAATGAAGAAATTGTTCCAATGAGTTACACTGATCCTGTGGCGACTGTAACAAAGATAGATCCCGTAGAAGGATATGTTGGGAATGAGTTTACCGTTAGTGGCAGTGATTTTGGTATCATAACAGAAGATGTGAAAGTATTTATCGGTTCCCAGGAGGCAGTAGTAGTCTCTTGCGCCGATGATGCTATCCTTGCGAAAGTGCCGGAATCGGCAACAAACGGAAAGATAACCGTTGAGGTTTTCGGGCAACGTGTGGAGACTGATCTAGTTTATCGTGTACTTGGTAAGCCGGGTGTCAGCGTAGTGAAACCTTCTTATGGTTTTCCGGGTGCCAGTATCGTTTTTGAAGGACAAGAATTTGTTTCTTCTAAAACACTGTATACTTTGACTTTCGGGACTTCCACAGACAAGGCAGAGATTGTGGGTACACCTACTGATACCGAATTTACGG
Source organism: Bacteroides sp. LFL-34 (assembly GCF_027257075.1). Classification (NCBI taxonomy): domain Bacteria; kingdom Pseudomonadati; phylum Bacteroidota; class Bacteroidia; order Bacteroidales; family Bacteroidaceae; genus Bacteroides; species Bacteroides sp. LFL-34. The sequence goes on from NZ_JAPQKZ010000042.1 coordinate 49,523, forward strand.
CCAAAGTTCCCGAGACAGCTGTCAGTGGAGTTATGACACTTATTATGGCAGAACAAACGATTGATTTGGCTTCTTATCCTTTCACTGTGTTGAAGCATGCAACGCTTGATACTCCTAAGGAAGACGAACCGGTTCCATCAGGTTTTGCTGGCAGTAAATTTGCAATAACAGGAACCAATCTTGTGCAAGAATTGCTGGATAAGTCTGTTGAAGGGTTGGAGCCTTTGAAAGTAACTTTCTCTAAAGCTGGCGGAGAACCTGTAGAAGCTGCAATAGATACAGATAATTTGACGGATAAGAGTATTCCACTCACTGTACCTGCTTCGTTGGAAGCCGGAGATTATACAATTACTGTCATTACTCCGTTTGAAACTATCGGGACACAGTTGAAATATACGGTATTACCGATGCCGACAGTAACAGGCATTTCAACGAAAGCCGGATATATTAATGCGGAAGTAACGATCATTGGTCAGAACTTTGGTACGAAAGCTGAAAATATTCAGGTCTTTTTCGGAGAAACAGTTTGTGATAAAGTGACACTGAATGATAAAGGTAATATCGTAGTGAATGTTCCCAAAGGAGTTTCATCTGAAGCTCCGGTGAAGATTAAACTGATAATTCAGGGTAAGGAAATAGAGATGGGCGAATCGGGCACATTTGAGGTTTGGGAAACTCCGGAAATCACTTCTGTTGAAACACCGTATATTTATCCTAATGGCACATTAGTAAAAGCCGGACAGGAAATAACATTTACAGGAAAAGGTTTTGGAACGGATAAGAATTCTGTTACAGTTACTTTTGAGGGAATATCCGTACCCGTTACGGTTAAAGAGATTACTACGACTTCTATTACTGTAACGGTTCCGCAAGGTTTCAATGGTGGAAAAGTAACAATGGTGTTTGAAGGTATTGCACAACCCGTAGAGAGTGATATATTGCGACCTCTGCCGACGGATGGAGATATTTCTCAATATGTACTCATGAACTATAAACAGCCTTTTGAATATGTAAAAGAAGGTGGAGATAAAGGATTCCATAAAAAAGGAGAGTGGGCAAAAGCTGCTTATTGGATAGTTCAGAACTCTAACTTGACTGCTGGTGAAGGAGGTGCTGCTGTTGATTTGGCATTTAAAACGAAATATGGTGATGGAAGTGATGCAGGTTTGGCTTTACAAACAGATTGGGGATTTGACAATCCTAAAAATGATGGTAAGGTATATCAGACTTCTCATCTTCAAAAAGGAAAATATAAGTTGACGGCACATGTTTATGAATATGACGGCAGAGGTTTTACCGGTTATGTTGCGGTTTGTAAAGGTAATGAGATGGCAAATACGAGTGATATACCAAGTAAGAGTCTGGCAAACGCTTCTATTTCGGGTACGGGTGATGTAGTAGTTGATATTCTTGTTGAAGAGCCTACCGATGTTGTCATTGGTTTTGTATGTACGATTACAGTAAAACAAGGACGGGCTAAGATAGATAATTTCAAATTAGAGTTAGTAGAGCAATAAACTATAATTGGGTGCACCGTAATCAATGGTAGATATGGTGTACCATTAAACCAAAAATATGATGAAAAAGATATATTATATAACCGCAGTATTTGCTACCCTGTTTTTGGTAGGATGTGGGGACGGCATTGACCTTCCGGGTGTCAATGTGGAAACTGATTTGAATAAAATTCCTCTTCCTGATAATAACGTAAATTTGGAACAGGTTGAACTTAAACCGTCAACGGAACCTATGCTGCATGAAGGGTTGCATACAGAGGAAGACTTCCAGCGTATCCGGGATAAAAAAGCTGCCGGAGAAGAGCCTTGGGTAAGTGCTTATCAATTATTAGTAGAAAGCCAGTTTTCGCAGAAGACGGCAGATACTTATCCTACAGAATGGATTAAACGAGGTATTTCAGGAGATGAAAATTACATGAATGCAGCCAGAGGGGCCACTATTGTATATCAGCAAGCGCTTCGTTGGAAAATTGAACAAGATGATGAATATGCGGCAAAAGCGGTGGAGAATCTGAATAAGTGGGTACAGACTTGTGTAGGTGTAACAGGTAATACGAATTTATCGCTTGCTGCAGGACTTTATGGTTATGAATTTGCTATTGCCGGTGAATTATTGAGGGATTATGGAGGATGGGATCGTGCGGACTTCGCAGCGTTCCAGAATTGGTTGCTTAAAGTGTTCTATCCTGCTAATGATGATTTTCTGAAACGTCATCACGATACGAATGCGTTACATTATTGGGCTAACTGGTGTCTTTGTAATATAGCGGCTAAAATGGCTATCGGCATTGTAACCGATCGTCGTGATATTTATAATGAAGGTATCGCCCATTTGCAGACAGGTGATACAAACGGACGTTTACGTCGTGCTATCTATCACGATTATGCACCGGACTATAACTTTGCTCAATGGCAGGAAAGTGGACGTGACCAAGGACACACGTTGATGTGTGTCGGATTGATGGGAATTATTTGTCAGTTGGCATGGAGCCAGGGAGACGATTTCTTTGCTTATGATGATAATCTCTTCCTACGGGCCTGCGAATATGCCGCTTGCTGTAATTATACCAATGAGACTGTACCATATACTACTTATATATGGCAAAAACAGAGTCAATGGGGATATCCGATTCCGGAAGAACAAACAACACTTGGTGGCGGTAAATGGATCAAACGTGCGATATGGGCGTTGCCTTACTATCATTACAAAGGGATAAAAAACATCTCGGATGATAATCTCAAATATACTAAGATTGCTACCGAATATGTAGGAATAGAAGGAGGAGGTGGGTATTATGACGCTAACTCCGGTGGCTATGACGTACTTGGGCTCGGTACGCTGATGTATGCAAGATAAAATGAATAAAATGTGTTAGACTTCGCCACAGATTCGGATATGCCAGTGTGGATGGATTATTTGTTTCAATCTGTGGTGAATTCCAGGACATTAACGGTATTAGTAAAAACTTGAAATGAATAAACTAATAAGAATAGCGCTCACATTTTTACTTGTAATGACCACAGGAGTCATACAAGCAGAAATAGTCATCTATCCGGTACCTCAAGGCATCTATTATGCCCGTCACAATGATGACTATACGGTAAAAGTACGGCAAGTGGGAGAAAAAGACTGGGTAGACCTTTATGAGTATAACGTAAAGGTGGATATGGATACGAAGTCCGATGCCACGATGGTTCAGTTCGACTTTTCAGGGAAAGTGGAAGTATTGGTACAAAAGAACAATGGGGAGATCCGTTCGGCAGTGGTGCGTCCTTTATCCAAAGGTATCCAACCGGAGATTGATGGTAACTTTTTATTGTTTACGATAGATAAACCACAAAAGTTGTCGGTCGAGTTTAATGGAGATCGCCTGAATAATTTGCATGTATTTGCCAATCCTATCATCAAAAATGTGCCGGATAAGAATGATCCGAACGTGATTTATTTTGAAGCTGGAATACATGAACCGACTGATACGGCTGGAAAATGCTTCCGTATTCCCAGTAATACGACGGTTTATTTAGAAGGTGGTGCCGTTTTGAAAGGTTGTCTCACTTGCGACAGTGTAGAGAATGTGAAAATATTGGGACATGGCATGTTGCTTGAACCGCAACAGGGAATTTCGGTTACCTACTCCCGGAATGTACTGATTGATGGAGTTACGGTGGTAAATCCACGGCATTATACTGTCTCTGGGGGACAATCTACCGGAATTACTATCAAAAATCTGAAATCATTCAGCTATCAGGGTTGGAGTGATGGGCTGGATTTTATGTCCTGCTCGGATGTGATGATTGATGATGTGTTTCTTCGTAATTCGGATGATTGTATAGCTCTTTATACGCATCGTTGGAATTATTATGGCGACTGTCGCAATATTCATGTACTTAATTCTACTCTATGGGCAGATATTGCGCATCCTATCAATATCGGTACACATGGAAATACGGAAACGGGAGATGAAGTTTTGGAAGATATAGTATTCAGGAATATTGATATATTGGAGCATGATGAGGATGATCGTGATTACCAAGGCTGTATGACTATCAATGTAGGGGATCACAACCTAGCACAAAACATTACTTTTGAGGACATTCGTGTGGAACATATTCAGGAAGGACAGTTATTTCATCTTCGGGTGATGTATAACCAAAAATACAATACAGGTCCCGGCAGAGGTGTCAAGAACATAACATTCCGTAATATTTCATGTACCGGGAAATATATCAATTCTTCTTTAATAGAAGGTTATGATAAAAATAGGAAGATTGAGAATATTTTGTTCGAAAACATTGTGTTGAACGGTAGGCGGATCACTTCTTTGGAAGAATTGAATATAGATAAAAAAGATTTTGTAGAGAAGATACGGATAAAGTAGCTAATAACTAAAAGATGAAAGATGCGACAAAAAACAGTTTTTCGTGCTTTTTGCCGCATCTATTTTATAGAAAGAGGAATAAACTTATCGTAAAGGAGTGAATGAACCTATATAAATGCGTTCTATTTTCAGGGAGGTGGCATTTATTCCGAATAGGTCGGTCACATCTGATTTATAATCTTCAGTCACATCTTCCACTAACCAATAAGGAATCGGGCCAAGGTCTCGTGTGGTGATACTCTTTGAAGTATCGGAACGTTCGGGAAGTTTAAATTTGCAGTCATACTCTTTACCATTGATTGTAATTTGGAATGTAGTGCCTGACTCTGATGTGGAGCGGGAGAAGCTTCCTTCTATTTTCGGAGCATTATCTTTACTAGTAACAATTGTCACTTTACCACTACTTTTTTGGTCATAAGAGAAAGCTATTCCTCCTGTAGCTTGTATACCCGCTTCATCCTTTATCTTTTTTTTGACCGCTTCTAGTTTTTCTTTTTGTTGTTCATCCAACAGACTTTCATCTATTCCTGTGATTCTTGCTTCCACGGAATTCACTGAAAAAGATTGTTTGCCGTTGACGACCTTTAGCCCTATTTTTATGATTCTTCCATCAGCGTCTTTTACCATCAATGACGTGCTGCCCAGTTTTATAGAGCTGATCTGAATATCATTGTTTTCGTCCACATAAGCTGTAGCAATTTGCCCATCGGCTATTTCTGCTGTATAAGGAGCTACGCCACCTTTAATTCCCAACTTTGTTCCTCCCGTGATTGACAAACTGGTTTCACTGATAGGAGGTTCCGGGTCGAACATCACTTCCCAATATTCATATAGGTAAAAAGCATCAGCTTCGTCGCTGCATGAATAAAATACAGGAAGGGAGCATAATAGAATAAATAGTAGACAGAGCTTCGCCATTTTTGCTTTCATAATATTCTTCTTTTTTATTTCTTCACAAAAGTAAAGCTCCTTTCCTGTATTTCAAAGTATATTGATGAAAAATAAGATTAAAACTCTATCTTATGTTGTTTCTCATCATCCACCACAGCCATCATTCCTTCTACCTGTGCTAAAGCCAGCATACGTCCGTGGAAAGAATAACCGGCATTGTAGCCTTTATCCTCATCTCCGAGCATCATTCGTCCATGATCTACGCGCATGGGAAGTCCTGGATTCTCTTTCTCGAAAATGCGGATGAGATCAATCAGATGTCCTCTTCCTGATAGATGAGAACTTTCGATGAAGTTTCCACCCGGCATGGCCTCTGTACTGCGTAGATGAACGAAATGGGTTCTTCCTGCAAACTTCTTTGCCAATTCACGAGTATCATTATGTGCGCCTGCGCTAAGAGAACCTGCACAGAAAGTCAGCCCATTATGCGGATTGTCTACGGCATTCAGGAACCAGGCTATATCTTCTTCATTGGTGACAATACGGGGTAGGCCGAGAACCTGGAATGGAGGATCATCCGGGTGTACGCACATGTTGATACCATATTCATCGCATACAGGCATAATTGCAGAAAGGAAGTAACACATATTCTCTCGTAAAGCGTCCCGGTCTATGTCTTTATATAAACCTAACAGACGTTTGAATATAGCAACCGGGTTTTTATCTCCTTCTTTGATATTACCGTTCACAAATCCTTGTGTCTTGACGATAATAGTATCAATCAAATCATCCTTTTCGGTCTCTGTAATCACTTTGTCCAGTTCGGCAACTTTATGCAGTTCTTCTTCTGTATAGTCTTTTTCAGCTCCTTCACGTTCTAGTATTTTGATGTCGAAGTAAGCGAAACGAATACGGTCGTAGTAAAGCGAACTGGTACCGTCCGGCCAAGGGTACTGTAAATCCGTACGTATCCAGTCGATTACCGGCATGAAGTTGTAACAGACTGTTTTCACTCCGCATTTACCCAGGTTGGCAAGACTTACTTTATAATTTTCAATCAACTGTTCACGTTCCGTACCCGCATACTTGATTGCCTCACAAACCGGAAGGCTTTCCACGACCGACCAGCGCAACCCATACGATTCAATATACGATTTTAAATCGTTGATGGCTTCTACTGTCCAAATCTCTCCGTTCGGTACCTCGTGTAATGCAGTGACGATTCCTTCAACACCTATCTGACGGAGCATCGGCAAGGTGATTTTATCTTTCTTGCCGAACCATCTCCATGTTTTTTCCATCATAGCGTTTGAATAAATTAAAAGATTAAATATTAAACGCCGCTGAATGCACTGAAACCACCATCGATAGGCAACATAGCTCCCGTTACGAAACTAGCGGCTTCACTACACAGGAATTGTACAGCACCATTCAATTCTTTGATGTCGCCGAAACGATTCATCGGAGTTTTGGCTAACACCTTTTTACTTCTGTCGGTCAATGAACCATCCGGGTTGATAAGTACACGACGGTTTTGGTCACCGATAAAGAATCCCGGAGCGATAGCATTAACACGGATACCATCACCGTATTTCAGTGCCATTTCGCTTGCCAGCCATTGGGTGAAGTTGGCTACTGCAGTTTTAGCGGCCGAGTAACCCGGTACACGGGTGATAGCACTATAAGCAGCCATAGAAGATACATTGATGATGCATCCTTTCTTCTGTTTTGCCATTACCTTACCGAATATCATAGACGGATAGACTGTCCCATTCATATTCAGGTTAGTCACTTTTTCCCAGCAAGAGATGTCCATATCATAGAAGTGCTGATCCGGTTCGAGAGTGGCTCCCGGCATATTGCCACCGGCAATGTTCAATAGAATATCGATCTTTCCCCATTTGGCTACAACTTCTTCGGCTACTTTCTCCAGGCTGGCGATGTCAAGTACATTACCAATGATGCCGATTACATCGTTACCATATTGCTTAAGTTCAGCTACGCGGTTGTCCAGTTGCTCCTGACGAATGTCAATAGCTACAACTTTTGCTCCCTGCTGTACAAAGTGTTGGGCAATATTTCCGCCCAGTACACCACCTGCTCCGGTAATAACAGCAACTTTACCGGCAATACTAAATAATTCGTTCATGTTTTCTATCAAATGTTTTTATGAATGGATGCAAAAATAGCGGGTTTTTATACATGCTATGATGCGTATTTTTGCAAGATATTTACCTATCTTTGCAAAAGCAGTTTAGAAAGGAGATTTATGAAGAAGATAATGAATGAGAAGTTGACTATTACGACTTCTAATCCCGTCCGTGCCCGCTTTTATGAATATCCACGTTTCACGTATCCGTGGCATTTTCATAGTGAGTATGAAATTATTTATGTGGAGAAGGGAGAGGGGGATTGTCTGGTGGGTGACAGCATTATCTCCTATTCAAAAGGTGATTTGATTCTTTTCGGTTCCGAACTGCCTCATAGTATGCAAAGTCCACCGGACGGCGGGGAAGAATCTGATAACGAAGAAAAATCCGAACTGAAAGTAAGAGGAGTCAATATTCAGTTTGAAAAAGACTTCATGCATTATTCTATATCTCAATACTCCCAGTTTATTCCTATCAGGAATTTATTGGAGGATGCTTGCAGAGGAATTAAATTCACAATTACCCGTTCGGGGAAAATCATTAAGCTATTAAAACAAATACCTTCTGCCAAAGGAGTAGATCAAATTATCCTGTTGCTTTCACTCCTACAAATGATGGCTACCAGTAATCACAGGAAGTATCTGACTACTTCTCATTATACTCCGTCTCCTTCGATTATGCGTAATGAAAGAATGGAAAAAGTGATTGCCTATTTGAATAAACATTATACCGAGTCTATCGGTCTGGATGAAATTGCTTCTTATACAGCGATGAACCCTACTGCTTTCTGCCGATACTTTAAAGAAAACACAGGAAAAACATTCAAAGAGTATGTACTTGATATGCGTATCGGATATGCTTGTAAACTATTGAATAGTAGTATGATGAATATATCTCAAATCAGTGCTACTTGCGGATTTGAATCACCTGTACATTTTAACCGCATTTTTAAAAGGGTGACAGGAATGACACCTACTTTTTATAGGGAACAGATGGAATAAGCTTTTCAGGCAATAAACATTTGAGTATAATTTCTTTCTCGTTCGTATATAATAGGAAAGATGAATAAACATGAACGTAAATAGAATGAAGAAAAGAATTTTGCTTTTGTTGTTGGTGATACCGGCATTGATAAAAGCGCAAGATGTGATGACAGAAACCCGTCAGGAACTGACGTCTCCTGATGGAGCTTATCGTTTTACCTTTTATCAACGTGCGGTAGGAGAGGATAATGCACAAATGTATTATACCTTGACTTATAAAAATCGTCCGGTGATTGAAGAAAGTAAACTGGGTGTTCTGATTGAAAATCAGTTGTTTGAATCGGCGTTGGGTATACCGAATGATACTTGTCATTTTTGGTGTGAGAATCTGAAGTTGACGGGGACTGAACATCAAAAGACGGACGAGAGATGGAAGCCTGTATATGGCGAGCGTGCGGAGGTTCGTGATTGCTATAATGAGATGACCTTGAAGTTCAAGAAAGGAGAAGGAAAAGGTAATCGGGATGGTGGTTATGATAAGCGTAAAAACTACTTTATGAATATCATAGTCCGCGCCTATAATGAAGGAGTTACTTTCCGCTATCATTTTCCGGAAATGACAAACGGGCTTTTCTTGCATATCGTCGGTGAGCAGACTAGCTTCACAATGCCTGAAGGAACGATGGCGTATTATGAACGTTGGGCACAAGGGCCTTATGAACTCCGTCCGTTGGAAGGATGGGGCAAAGAGGAGAGTGAGCGTCCTTTGACATTGAAACTGCCTGATGGATTATCTGTAGCCTTGTTGGAAGCGGAAATGGTGGATTATGTTCGTGGTAAATTCCGTTTATCGGCAGAGAAACCTTCCACTTTGGAGACAAGCCTGTATAGTAGCGTCGATATTATTTCTCCTTACAGTACTCCGTGGCGTGTAATCATGGTTGGCGAACGTCCGGTCGATTTAATTAATAATAATGATCTTGTCTTGAATCTGAATCCGGCTTGCAAACTGGCTGATACTTCTTGGATCAAACCCGGGAAAGTATTCCGTTCGGGCGACTTGAAACAAGATAGAGTAAAAGCGGCCATTGATTTTGCGGCAGAACGCGGTATTCAGTATGTACACATGGATGCAGGCTGGTACGGACCGGAAATGAAAATGAGTTCGGACGCTACTACAGTTTCTTCTGATAAAGACCTTGATATACCTGCTTTGTGTAAATATGCCGAATCGAAAGGAATCGGACTTATGGTGTATGTCAATCAGCGCGCATTAGTGCAGCAGTTGGATATTCTGTTGCCTTTGTATAAAAAATGGGGATTGAAAGGTATCAAGTTCGGTTTTGTACAGATAGGTAATCAGCGTTGGAGTACCTGGTTGCATGATGCAGTTCGTAAATGTGGAGAATATAATCTGATGGTAGATATTCATGACGAATATCGTCCGACAGGTTTCAGCCGTACTTATCCTAACCTGATGACGCAGGAAGGTATTCGTGGAAATGAAGAAATGCCGGATGCCACACACAATACGACTCTTCCTTTCACCCGCTATCTGGCAGGTGCAGGAGACTATACGCTTTGCTATTTCAATAATCGGGTGAAGAATACGAAAGCACATCAGTTGGCGATGGCAGCTGTGTATTACAGTCCTTTGCAATTTATGTTTTGGTATGACAGACCGGAATTCTACCAGGGAGAAGAAGAACTGGAATTTTGGAAAGCAATTCCGAGTGTATGGGATGACAGCCGCGCGTTAGATGGAGAGATTGGTGAATATATCGTTCAGGCACGTCGTTCGGGGAATGACTGGTTTGTAGGAGCAATGACGAATACGGAAGCCCGCACAATTACATTGACTACGGATTTTCTGGAACCGGGTAAGAAGTACATGCTTCACCTGTACGAAGATGATGACAAGCTGAATACACGCACGAAAGTACGCAGTACTCATAAGAAGATAAAAGCCGGAGATAAGCTTGTTTTGAAGCTAAAAGCAAGTGGCGGAGCCGCATTGCATTTCACTCCGCTAAAGAAATGACTCAAATTATTTTGATGGTCATTGAGTATGTGAAAATGACAAGTAAATGATAATTTTGCGGAGTGCCCTGAAAGGGCTTAATTATATAGCGTAGGGCAACGCCCTACGAAAAAGACACATCGGCCACAAGCCCTGAAAGGGCGGAACCGTATACAATTATGCCCTTTCAGGGCGCAAATTCAGATTGCTGTTTTTACGTAGGGCGTTGCCCTACGCTATATAATTAAGCCCTTTCAGGGCACCCCAATAAATATATAATTGTAAGGCTTTCAGCCTAACCGATAAATTCTCATTTAACCGCTAAATTCCCATTTGTAGTCTTTATTGGGATTTACTACTTACCACTATTTACCATAATTAATCAACCACTTCACCATCTCCGGATCATAGTGGGAGAAAAAGAGTGTTTTAGCTGTATCAAGCGCAGCGATAGCCGCCATATCGTCCGGTGTTAACGAAAAATCGAAAACATTGAAATTCTCAATCATACGTTCTTTATGAGTCGATTTAGGAATCACGATGATATTGCGTTGAATCAGATAACGCAGTGCGACCTGTGCCACTGATTTGCCATATTCTTTACCGATTTCCTGGAGAGTCGGGTTGGTAAAGAAGTCGTTTCGTCCTTCAGCAAACGGTCCCCATGACATAATTTTAGTACCATATTCTTTCATTACTTCCTGCAACTTTATCTGTTGGTTGAAAACGTGTGTCTCTACCTGATTGACGGCAGGAGTAATTTCACAGAATTCTGCCAAGTCTATAAAGCGGTCAGGATAGAAGTTGCTGACACCGATTGCACGGAGTTTACCAGCCTTATATGCTTCCTCCATAGCCCGGTAAGTTCCATAATAATCACCGAATGGCTGATGAATGAGCAGTAAGTCTATATAATCACTTTTTAATTTGTGAAGTGATTCATCAATAGAAGCTTTAGCTTTTTCGTAACCGGCATTTGAAATCCATACTTTTGTAGTGATGAACAGTTCCCCACGTGGTACGCCGCATTTACTGATTGCATTTCCAACACCTTCTTCGTTATGATAGGCTTGTGCCGTATCAATAGAACGATAGCCCACACTGATTGCATCCGACACGCAACGTTCACACTCTTCAGGCGTAACCTGATAAACACCATAACCTAAAATAGGCATTTCAATGCCATTGTTCAATTTTACTTTTTCCATAATCGAGTATATTATTAAAATAAAAGCGTATTCTAATGTTTTTATTATCTTTATTTCCTCTATACAAAGTTAGTCTGTAAAAGGTAATCTGTTTTTATATAGATTACGGGTTTTGCTACCTTTTTTACGGATAACTCTATCTTTGCATTTAGAAGTTACGAAAAGAGTGTAATTTATTGGAAATGAGCATTGGGTAATCGCTCATAATAGTAATAGGTTACGAATTAGTTAGTTATCTACTGCATTATTCTTCTGTGCGTTGCGTAACCT
>NZ_JAPQKZ010000043.1:0-61052 GCF_027257075.1 Bacteroides sp. LFL-34
TGAAATTCTTATGCCTAAAGATACAAAATCTTTAGGTAATAACAAAGCCCCAGCTTGTGAAAGTCGGGGCTTTGTGCGTAAAAAACAGAAGGTGTGCATTTTGACACACCTTCCACTTTTTATATAAAATCACTTCTGTGGGAGTATTTCAATCCAGTAATCATCCGGGTCATTAATGAAATAAAGCCCCATGGCAGTGTTCTCAAAACATACACAATTCATTTCTTTGTGATAGGCCCTGATTGCATCGTAATCACCGGCTACACGAAAACATAGGTGACTTTCGTTTTCCCCCAGTTCGTATGGAGCAGTATGATCTTTGAGCCATGTCAATTCCAATAGGAAACCAGTTTCATTATCTGTCAGGTAAACCAGTGTGAATGAACCGTCGGATGCTTCTTTCCGATGATGTTCTTTTAAGCCGAGTGCTTTCTCATAAAAAGCGATACTCCGCTCCAGGTTTGTAACGTTGATATTAAAATGGTCAAATTTACTTTTTATTTCCATTGTTGCAATTTTCCTTATTTTTTCATTAAGAGTTTCACAATTTCTCCAACATAGGTACGGGGTTGTCCGGCTTGCGGAGTTGTCTGTGAAGGCATTTTCTTACATTCGATAACAGCTGAAGGAGTTGTCTGGTTCGGGGCATACAATTTCAGTGTATAGCTGTCTGCCTTTTCTATTGCCTCATAAGGTTGGTCGGGTGAAAGTGTGCAATATGCAACAGCTTTTCCTGATTGATAACCTAATGCACCACCTGCATTTGCAGTCATATTGGTCATGTTGAACTCATCTTTTCCAATACTGATTACTAATTTACCACTTCCCATTAAGGCATATACTTCGCCCGGAATTTGTTTCAAATCAATTTCTGTATAACCCGGCATATCTGTGGAAGCTTTGCCTACTGGAGTAGCAGGAGTGAGAGTCGCAGCAGGAACTGTAGTTTGAACGGGTTCGGCGGTCGTCACTTTAATATCAGTCTTTTTATCTGTGCCACCAATGATAATCGGGCCTGCGGCTGCAACGATTGATGGAGTTTGTTGCTCTTCTTCTTTCTTCTTTTTCTCTGTCTTCGGACGAGTATCAGGTGCTCCGAAAGCTACTGCTACATCCATAAACATATCATCTGCGAAGTCTACAGTTTTTCTACGCCATTTAGCCAGGCCGCGCACTAATTTGGTCTTTGCTTTATTGAGCGCATATTTATCAGTAATCCATTCTTCCGCTTTGTATTTCTCTGTTTCGCGATAAGTGAAACGGATTTTCTCAAGCTCTACTAGGCAGTTGCCGGGTTTACAGGTAACGGTAATCTGATAGTTGACCAGTGTACGGTCTAATGACAGAGCACTGGAACTGAAAACAATCCATTCTTCTCCAACACCGGCAATTGTTCCCTTTGCTTCGTCAGAGAAAACAATGCGGCTATCAATATTTTTATTTTCTTTCAGACGTTCGTCCATCCACTTTGTCATTGTGTCGTAGATTTGTGCCTGACTCATTCCGGGAATCTGGAACTCTTTGGAAAATACTACTTTACCATCTACTTCAGGAACAGCTCCTACAAGGTACCTGGTGTCATCTTTCTTCTCTTTTGCAGAATCTGCCTTCATCGCCATCGGCAATGCAAGGAACAGGGTAAGAAACAGAATCGTAAATTTATTCATAATTATCATGTGTTTATTTGGTAATCTCAAAACTTTCGCCCCGATGGGTGATGCTGATAAAACGGCATCCGGCATTTTCAGCAAAACTACGAAGCGCATTTCCCCCCTCATAATCTTCACTGAAGTGCATGGGCACAAATATAGTAGTTTTTATTTGTTCGATGAACTGTTTTGCCCCTTTCATGTAATCTTTTCCCATTCTCCGATCCACCGGGAATAGTATTAAATCGATGTTTGGCGCTTTTTCTTTTAAATATTTAACTTCTGCAAGGAAATCACCATTGGCTTTTCGGATCTCTTCTTCAGTAGATTCCTCACTCCAATGCCAGTTGTTCAAGTCGCCGGCATGGAAAATACTCCAATCTTGCAGGTGAAGCAAGAACGAACTGCCGACATCCGTTGAGCCGAAAGCATCGATACGAATTGTCTCGTCTTCGTATGTTTCTCCTTTTTTAATATAGAAAGCATCTTCGGCTTTGGCACGATGGGATTTCAAGATATCTTTGGAGAAAATATATTGAATGTCGGGGCGTTGTTTTTTCCAGGTCAATATCTCACGGTTAAAGTGGTCGGGATGGAAATGGGTGGCCAATACATATAGTTTACCCGGCCTTTGCAGGAGATAATCATGTACGATTCCCCGGTTATGTTCCGTTTCGGAAGAATCTTTGTAGTAATCGATGATAACGGTTACACCTTCCATTTCGATGGCGAAACCGCTGTGATAAATATAATCCAGTGTCATAAGCTGACTATTTTATAATTGCAATATTACGTATTCTAGTTGGAGTTGCCAAGAAAAATCGACGAAATCAAGGAGCAAGACGACTGATTTTCCATTCCCCGTCCGGTTGCAGGGTATATAGAAAACGGTCATGCAGACGGTTGGGGCGTCCTTGCCAGAATTCAATCCTTGTAGGGGTAACGGCATATCCGCCCCAATTATCGGGCCTCTCCACTTCTTTTCCGATCCACCGGGCTGCCTCCCTGACAAAAGACCGTATTAATTGCATTCGGCTTGTTATAGGTTGACTTTGGGGAGAAATTCGTGCACCGACCCGACTTTTATAAGGACGTTTCCGGAAATATTCATCCGATTCTTCCGGAGGAACTTTCGTCGCTATTCCCTCTATATGTATTTGTCTTTCGAGGGCGTGCCACACAAAAGAGAGGGAGATATACGGATTTTGTGCCAATTGCCTGCCTTTACGGCTTTCATAATTGGTATAGAAGACAAATTTTCCATCATGGAGCCCTTTTAATAATACGGTACGCGTGGACGGTCTCCCTTCAGGAGATACGGTTCCTACAATGACAGCAGTTGGTTCATCCACCTCTGCGTCAATTGCTTCTTGTAGCCAACGGTTGAAAAGCGAAAGCGGGTCGCCCGGAAGTTCATTTTCCCGCAACCCGCCTTTCGTATATTCCTGTCGGATATCTGCTATGTTTAATTTCGCCATAAGATTATCTGGCAGTTTTAGTTCTTAATTTCTAATGATGGAATCACATAGGTACTTCTATTAATAGAATATGTGAATCTTTCAGTGTCTCCAGTTCGAAACTGTTGGTATCGTAAACACCCATACCGTCCCGGCGTTTCAACACTTCGCCATCTACTACAATTTCTCCTTCAATGAGGAAAATATAGACGCCTGCATGACTTTGATGCATGTGATAACCCAGTTCCTTTCCGGCTTCTACTTTACCGATTGAGAACCAGGTGTCTTGCAAAAGGGAAGCAGGTGTACTGCCGTCAGGAGATACGATGACTGCCAGTTCATTCGGACGTTCCAACTCTGTGATACTGAAATCCTGATAAACGGGACGGGTGTTCCGTTCTCTTGGCATAATCCAGATTTGCAGGAATTCTACCGGTTCTACAGGGCTTGCATTCACTTCACTGTGGAAGATTCCCGTTCCGGCACTCATTGTCTGAATTTCTCCAACAGTAATGATGCGGCTGTTCTTCTTGCTGTCTCCATGTTGCAGATGTCCTTTCAGAGGGATGGAGATAATTTCCATATTCTTATGCGGGTGAGTCTGAAAACCTTCTCCGGGTGCAACTTTGTCATCATTCAATACGCGAAGGGCACCGAAGTTGATACGATTGGAGTCGAAGTATTCGTCAAAACTAAAAGTATGGTAACTATCCAACCAATCGTACTGGGAATGTCCTCTTGTATCTGCTTTGTGTATTACTTTTTTCATAAAATCTGTCCTTTCTCTTATTTGTTTATATGTTTTGTAAACAAAGAAAGGAGCTTAAAAGTTTTATTTCTTCACTTCATTTAGCAAAGGCTTATGATTGATAAAATCTTTTATGTTTTGCAGGGTGGTCGCCGCAATATTCTCCATCGCTTCATGTGTGAAAAAAGCTTGATGAGAAGTGACTATCACATTGTTGAATGAAAGTAAGCGGGCGAGTACATCATCGTCGATGATGCGGTCGGATTGATCTTCATAAAAGTATTCGCTTTCTTCCTCATATACGTCCAGTCCTGCGGAACCTATTTTCTTGTTCTTCAACCCTTCAATCAGTGCATTGGTGTGAATCAGCTGTCCACGGCCGGTATTGATAATCATAACTCCGTCTTTCATTTTGCTGATAGAGTAGTCGTTAATCAGATACTTGGTCGCTTCGGTGAGCGGGCAATGCAAAGAGATGATATCCGAATTGTGATATAGTTCGTCCAGTGAAGTATAAACTATTTGTTCTTCACGGGCGAAGTTATGGTCCGGATAGAGGTCATAAGCCAATATGTTCATTCCAAACCCTTTTAAGATGTGAATCAGTATTTTCGCGATTTTTCCTGTACCGATGATGCCTGCTGTTTTTCCGTGCATATCGAATCCCATCAGACCGTGCAGGGAGAAATTACCATCTTTGGTACGCCAGGAAGCACGGGGAATTTTCCGGTTTAGCGATAGCATAAGAGCTACGGTGTACTCTGCAACGGCATAAGGAGAGTAGGCAGGAACCCGTACTACGGTAATTCCGGCAGCGGCGGCAGCATCTAAATCTACATTATTAAATCCGGCACAGCGTAGTGCCAATAGTTTTACTCCGTTGGCTGCCATCACACGGATTACTTCTGCGTCGGCAACGTCGTTCACAAAGATGCAGACAGCATCCACTCCTTGTGTCAGTAGTACGTTGTTCTTATTCAGATGCCCTTTGTAGTAGCGTATCTCAAACCCGAACTCTTTGTTTTTGTCATTGAAAGAGGACTCATCATAAGGCTTTGTGCCGAAAAATGCAATTGTATAGGCCATAATATTATTCTATAAATTATATAATATTAAACGTTGGAACAGGTGAATTTGTTTAATCAATCCATCATTCGAAAAATAGATTGTTTCATTAGAAACAGTTTGATTTTTCAATTAAAATGGCGGATAAATGAAAATAAGTGCACAAATATGTGCTCCCTGTGCAATATTGTTATATCTTTGCGCCGAAATAATTTTAAAAAAGATTTAGATGAGAAAAATTTCGTTGATTGGTCTTGCAATGTTGATCGTTTCAATTCCAACTTTTGCCGGAGATTATCTAACCAATACGAATCAGAATGCTGCTTTCTTACGCATGATAGCCCGCGGCGCTTCCATCGATGTTGATGGAGTTTATAGTAATCCTGCCGGACTGGCATTTCTTCCCAAAGATGGTCTTCAAGTAGCACTTACTATTCAAAGTGCATATCAGACCCGTGATATTGCTGCAACAAGTCCTTTATGGACCATGGACGGACAGAATACTGTACGTAAGTATGAAGGAAAAGCTTCTGCTCCCGTTATTCCTTCTATACATGCTGTCTATAAAAAAGGCGATTGGGCGTTTTCCGGTAGCTTTGCCATTGTAGGTGGTGGCGGAAAAGCTTCATTTGACAAAGGTTTACCTATGTTTGATGCGGCTGCTATTAGTCTGGTAAATACAATCGGTCAAGGGATGCTGTCTCCTAATCAATATACTATTAATTCGGCTATGGAAGGTCGTCAGTATATTTATGGTTTTCAATTAGGAGCAAGCTATAAAATTAATGAGCACTTCGCAGTTTTTGCTGGTGCACGTATGAATTATTTTACGGGTGGCTATAAAGGTTTCCTTGATATCAATTTGAAAGAGGGTGTAGCAGAACAGTTGGGTGCTGAGATTGTAAAAAAACTAATGGCCGCCGGTATGACTTTAGAGCAGGCACAACAGGCAGCATTACAAAAGTCGCAGCAGCTGAATGATGCGAAACTTAAATTAGACTGCGATCAGACAGGTTGGGGATTGACACCGATTATTGGTATTGATGCTAAGTTCGGAAAATTGAATCTGGCTGCAAAGTATGAGTTCAAAGCCAATATGAATATTGAGAATGATACACATGACATAACTGCTCCGGATGCTGCCGCAGATTTTATGGCACCTTATCAGAATGGTGTGAACACTCCGAGTGATCTTCCTGCTATGCTTTCTTTAGCTGCAAGTTATGAGATCTTGCCATCATTGAGAGCATCGGTAGAATATCATTTCTTTGATGATAAGAATGCCGGTATGGCGGATGGCAAGCAGAAAACACTGAAACATGGTACACACGAGTATTTGGCGGGTGTTGAATGGGATATCAATAAACTGTTCACAGTCAGTGGAGGTTATCAGAAAACAGACTACGGATTGAGCGATGCTTTCCAATCGGATACAAGTTTCTCTTGTGATTCTTATTCAGTTGGTTTCGGAGGCCGTATTAATTTCACGGAGGCATTGAGCCTTGATGTTGCTTATTTCTGGACTACGTATAGTGATTATACTAAAGAAAATGTACGTGGATTAGGTGCATCTATTGATAAAGACGTTTATAGCCGTACCAATAAAGTATTTGGCGTGAGCGTGAATTACAAGTTCTAAATTTCTAATCCTTTATATGTATATAAAAGCCGTCTCGGACATGATGTTGAGACGGCTTTTTTGTTTTACTGTTCTATGTTAGTTTAGAAAGAATATTGCACCAGCATATTCAACCGGTTGGCATGACGGGTTGCGGAACTGAAATCAGTACGCCATCCTCTTAAATATTCTACGCCCACTTGCAAATTACTGCTTACATTCCAGAAAGCATTAGCCACTAAATACTGTCCTTTACGATAGGATTCCGGATTTTCACTTGGATATCCGTTTTCAGAATAAAGTCTGGATAAACTATATGTACCGGATATAAAGATGCTCGGACAAAGGTTGTATTGCAGCCCTGCATACCATCCCAGCATTGGGAGAACCTGCATTTTTCCCTCATTATCAGGATCGGGAACGATATCTACGTTCAGATTACTTAAATCGTTCAGGTAAGATCCGATACCTTTTCCATAATTAAACTGTCCGAATGCCTGTAATTTCTTCGTAATATTGAAAGTTGTAGATGCTTGCAGACCGAAGCCGGTGGCGGAATAGGCTTTCTCATGAACGTTACTTGAGTAAGTCATACTACGGACAATAGCACCTAATTTAACGTGACTGCTACTATTCCAGTTATACTGTACGGAAGTGGCAAAGTCCGGCATTCGTTGGGTGTTGATAGACAAGTCATTGTTGGTTGTACCGTCTACTGAAGGCATTTCCATTGAAACACCGAATTTCCAGTTTTTCAACTTATCGCACATATAGCTCAATTGCGTAGTGCGGTAAAAGGCTGATCCGTTAGGACCTGCAAAGTCGATGGTAGGAGGCAGTGCGGAGAGGTCCATGAACGAACCGTAGCTGTATCCGATCGTGAAACCGAGGAATTGCGCATAAGCATTCTGCAATTCAAAGGTTTTTCCGTCACCCCGGAAGTTTCCGGCTGTGTAGACAACGAAGTCTCCCAGATGTTTCGTACGTCCTACCAGTTTGAGGAATAGGGTAGAAGTGGTGATGTCCATCTGGAATTGATTCTTGGCAAAATTGCCGCTTCCGCGTTGTGGAATCAATGCCGGATAGAAATCGACATCATTTACGATACCGTTAAAGTCATACTCTGCTGTTGCACGAACATATCCTCCGATACCCAGGGCAAATTTCCCTTTCTGGTCGGTTAGCAGGAAACGGGGAGCATTCGGGTCGTGGAAACGCATCTGCGAACGGTCGTTCATGATTCGGATGATTTCATCTCCTGCTTTGTTTTTCGAAACAAACATGATAGAATTCGGTTCTTCATCTTCGATGACTACCTTCTGTTGTGCATAGGCACAGAGGGGGAAAATTCCTATCCCCAGTAGCATAGCTACCATTTTAAAGCTTGTTTTCATTATCAGTTAAGTTTTAGGTGAATGCCCAATGAACAACTAAAAAAAGAAATGGTTGAGAGGGGCAAAGGAAAAATTGCCAAACTAATCGGAAGAATTGCTATTTATAATGATTCTAAAAAAACGGACCTTTGTATCGTACTAATTAGATAAAGGAAATACGACGATGGAAAAAGTTGATTTTACTCAAGGAATATTAGCGATACAACCGGATTTGCATCGCTTCGCATATAAATTGACGGCAGACCGCGAATCTGCTAATGATTTGGTTCAGGATTGTTTGTTGCAGGCATTAGATAATCAGGAGAAGTTTACGTATAGCAAAAATCTGAAGGGATGGATGTATACGCTTATGCGTAATATTTTCGTGAACAACTATCGTCGCACAGTTCGTGAAATGAACCTGATTGATGATAGTTACTCCATCAATCAACAACATCTGATAGAAGATGAAGATGCTGATAGATTCGAGTTTACGTATGATATGAAACAGTTGTACCGGGTGATACATTCCATACCGGAAGAGATGAAAGTGCCTTTTCAGATGTTTGTAGCCGGATTTAAGTATAGAGAAATTGCCGAAAAATTAGGATTGCCGATGGGAACGGTAAAGAGCCGTTTGTTTTTCATCCGTAAGCGGTTGAAAGAGGAATTGAAAGACTTCTCCTCTTGATGCGGATGCCTGATTGAGTGATGTGTTTTTAAGGTCAAAGTGATGAGCCTTCCTGTCAGAATACGACGACTGACAGGGAGGCTTATTTTTTCTTCAATTATCGGGAAGACAGATTCTGGTAAGATGAATGTGATAATTCCAGTTTTATTTTTTACCTTTGCACTCCGAAAGAATAAAAAATGTATGATGCCGTGAATAGCGGTCGTGTATTCTAGAACACCACGTAAAAAACAGGAATTATGAAAGAAAAAGTATCTGTACCCTTTATGCTGCTGGGCATTCTGTTTAATGTCTGTCTCATTGCAGCCAATCTTCTTGAAACAAAAGTAATTCAGGTAGGTAGTCTGACCGTGACAGCCGGATTATTGGTTTTTCCTATTTCTTATATTATTAATGATTGTATCGCCGAGGTTTGGGGATTCAAGAAAGCGCGGCTCATCATTTGGAGCGGTTTTGCCATGAACTTCTTCGTGGTTGCTCTTGGGTTGATAGCTGTTGCCATTCCGGCTGCTCCTTTCTGGGAGGGCGAGGAACATTTCAATTTTGTGTTCGGTATGGCTCCCCGTATTGTGGCTGCCAGTCTGATGGCTTTTCTGGTAGGCTCATTTCTCAATGCGTATGTGATGAGTAAGATGAAAGTAGCCAGTCAGGGGCGTAACTTTTCGGCCCGTGCCATCTGGTCGACTGTTGTAGGTGAGACTGCCGATTCATTGATTTTCTTCCCGGTAGCTTTTGGTGGAGTTATTGCCTGGAAAGAACTGCTTATCATGATGGGGATTCAGATTGTGCTGAAATCCATGTATGAAGTTATTATCCTTCCGGTGACAATTCGTGTGGTGAAAGCAATCAAGAAAATAGACGGTAGCGATGTTTACGACACCAATATCTCTTATAATGTATTGAAAGTCAAAGATATTTAATATAGAATATGAATAGAGAAGCAGCATTGGTTGTGTTTAGTGGTGGGCAGGATTCTACCACTTGTTTGTTTTGGGCAAAACGCAACTTTAAGAAAGTATATGCCTTGAGTTTTCTTTATGGTCAGAAGCATCAGAAAGAAGTGGAGCTTGCACGGGAGATAGCCCGGAAAGCGGAAGTGGAATTTGATGTGATGGATGTTTCCTTTATCGGACAGTTAGGTCATAATTCATTGACCGATACTACGATGGTGATGGATCAGGAAAAACCTGCAGATAGCGTTCCTAATACCTTTGTTCCGGGACGTAATCTGTTTTTTCTAAGTATCGCAGCAGTATATGCCCGTGAACGTGGTATTAATCATTTGGTAACGGGAGTTTCTCAAACAGATTTCAGCGGTTATCCCGATTGCCGTGATGCCTTTATCAAATCTCTTAATGTAACTCTCAATCTGGCTATGGATGAACAATTTGTGATTCATACCCCTTTGATGTGGATTGATAAGGCAGAAACATGGGCATTGGCCGACGAACTGGGGGTATTGGAACTGATTCGCACCGAGACTTTGACCTGTTATAATGGCGTTCAGGGAGATGGTTGCGGACATTGCCCGGCTTGTACATTGCGTCGGGAAGGATTGGAAAAGTATTTAAAAAGTAAGAATCAATAATATCTCTACATAGAGATTAAAATGCGTTTTTTGCTGTCATCTGTCACATTGTTGTAGATAAATGTTTGATTATAAGATTTTTAGTTTGTGACAGCAAGTAGTGACAGCAGCTAAATTTGACATTTTGCCGTCACATCTATTGTCACCGGTAAGTTCTAATTAATAAATGATAGTAGTACAGTACAGAATGTATTGGCTTAGATTAGTTTCAACGGTAGGAAACTAAAGTTTCTAACGCTTGAAACTATAAGTTCCAAGACTTGAAACAGTTTGTTCCAAGTAATGAAACACTTTGTTTCAAGGCGGGAAACACATTGTTTCAGGCAATGAAACACACCGTAACAAGTAAGATGAGGAGAAAGCAAACGTAGGATAAGAGTTGATGGTGATAGGTGATAGATGCGGTGATAGGTTGTGAAATGAATCCTTCACCACTAAAACCTCGATGAATAAGGCGTTTGAGGCAGGACGGTGATAGGTGAAAGAAGAAATGCGTTTTTTTGTTTAGAGTAGAGGTTGTAGTTAATGAGTGCAATGACAGAATTAAAAGACCAACTTTCCTTATTAGGAAGAAAAACCGAGTATAAACAAGATTATGCTCCTGAAGTACTGGAAGCCTTTGATAATAAGCATCCTGAAAATGATTACTGGGTACGTTTCAACTGCCCGGAGTTCACAAGTCTGTGTCCTATTACCGGACAGCCGGACTTTGCCGAAATACGTATCAGCTACATTCCTGATATAAAAATGGTAGAAAGTAAGAGTTTGAAACTCTATCTTTTCAGTTTCCGCAGTCATGGAGCCTTTCATGAAGATTGTGTGAATATCATAATGAAAGATCTTATCCGATTGATGAGTCCCAAATACATAGAAGTAACGGGAATATTTACTCCTCGTGGTGGTATTTCCATTTATCCGTATGCCAATTATGGTCGTCCGGGAACAAAGTTCGAACAGATGGCAGAACATCGTTTGATGAATCGGGAATAATATAAATAAAAGAATTCACTAGCTAAAAAGATCGAATATGACTCATCATGTGCCTGCTGAATTGCAAAACTATGTTCGGCAAAGTATTATTCCTCAATACGCTAACTTTGATAAAGCGCATCAAATTGACCATGTAGAAAAGGTTATTGAGGAAAGTCTGAAATTAGCGACGCATTATGAAGTCGATTATTCGATGGTTTATGTCATCGCTGCTTATCATGACCTGGGGTTGTATGAAGGACGTGAATTTCATCATATAACCTCCGGCAAAGTGTTGTTAGCCGACGAAACTTTGCGGCGTTGGTTTACGGATGAGCAGCTGTTGCAGATGAAAGAGGCGATAGAAGATCATCGGGCTTCCAATAAACAGGCTCCCAGAACAATCTATGGAATGATTGTTGCCGAGGCTGACCGAATTATTGATCCCGAAGTCACTTTACGCCGTACCGTACAATATGGGCTGTCTCATTATCCGGAGATGGATAAAGAAGAGCAATATGCCCGTTTTCGGAAACATCTAACTGAAAAATATGCAGAAGGAGGGTATCTGACGTTATGGATACCCCAATCGGATAATGCCGGACGGTTGGCAGAACTTCGTCAACTAATTGCGGATGAAAAAAAACTTTGTAGAGTTTTTAATAAAATCTATGAAGAAGAGAATAATACAGTTTTGTGAAATATAGCTGTTAGCTTGCGTTCGATTCATTTTTTATTTTTATCTTTGTCATATTTAAGGATTGCAATACGATAGATAATGGAAGAATATATTACTCGATTTTCAACATATCTTTTTTGGGATGTCAATAAAGATGATTTGGATATGGAGAAGCATTCACAATATATAATAAAGAGAGTGCTTGAATATGGTATGTTGCAAGATTGGAATATTGTAAAACAATATTATGGACTTGGGAGAATCGTCGAAATAGCTAAGGGGTTTCGTGAATTGGAGCCTCGGGCTTTAGCTTATCTTTCTGCCATTTCACAAACTCCTAAAGAACAATTTAGATGTTACACTTATCAACGGTCGAATCCACAACACTGGAACTTTTAAAAAAGTTGCAACAGTTACCTGTACTTTGTAATACTCGTCTAGTCGGTGGTACTGCATTAGCTTTGCAATTAGGACATCGAAAGTCGGTCGATTTGGATTTTTTTGGTCAGATTAATGTAGATTCTCAAGATTTGAAGGAAGCTTTGCGAACACTTGGGACACTGACTATCTTAAATGATTCTAAGAATATACACATTTACGTATTGAATGAGGTTAAAATAGATATCGTGAACTATACTTATCCTTGGCTTGATGATGTCGTATATAAAGATGGGATACGTTTGGCAAGTCCTAGAGATATTGCGGCAATGAAAATTACTGCTATTGAAGGGAGAGGTACTAAAAAAGATTTTGTAGATATTTACTTTTTGTTGAAAAAGTATTCATTGAAAAATCTATTGGATTTCTATTCTCAAAAATATCCTGACTCATCTTCTTTTATGGCTATGAAAAGTTTAGCTTATTTTGAAGATGCGGAGGAGGAGCCAATGCCTTATATGTTTGTGGATGTATCTTGGGACGAAATTAAAAAGTCTATTTTGTCTCGTTTATAATAGTATATGAGATAAGTTACTATTCATGATGATACGGCCCTCCATTCAATATAGTCATCGCCCGATAAATCTGCTCAACGAATATCAGCCGGATCATCTGATGTGAGAAAGTCATCTTGGACATTGAAATCTTTTCGTGTGCCACTTGATAAACTTTTTTAGAAAAGCCATAAGGCCCTCCGATAATGAATACCAGTCGTTTGTTGACCGTGTTCATTTTTCGCTTCATATATTCGGCAAACTCCAGAGAACGCATTTCTTTTCCGTGCTCATCGAGCAATACCACCACGTCGCCCGGTTGGAGAGCTTTCAATATCAGTTCCCCTTCCTTTTCTTTCTGCACTTCCATTGAAAGACTCTTCGTGTTTTTCAATTCAGGAATCACTTCCATGTCAAAAGTGATAGACCGTTTAGTGCGCTGGATATAGTCGTTGATAGCAGTTATATAGTGTTGTTCTACGGTTCGTCCTACGACGAGCAAGGTTGTTTTCATACGTCTACAATTCTGATTATTGCACAAAAATAGGCATTTTTTATGTTATTCTGCAATTAATGCTTACCTTTGCCTATCATTAGTTGAAAGTTTAAGCCTTTAAACTTCAACTTAAAAGCTTGTAATTATGAAAAAACGAGTGCTCGTAGGAATGACCGCATTGCTTCTTTCCCTCTCGTTGCTAATGGCGCAAGAGATACCGGCAGGAGTGATTACGGCATTTAAAAGAGGAAGCTCGCAAGAGCTAAGTAAGTATATGGGGGACAAGGTAAACCTGGTGCTCCAAGGTCGCTCGACAAACGTTGACAAACAGAAAGCAACAGCTGCGATGCAGGAATTCTTTACGAAGAATAAAGTCAGCGGATTTAATGTGAACCATCAGGGAAAACGGGACGAATCGAGTTTCGTTATCGGTACGTTGGCTACTACTAATGGGAACTTTCGTGTGAACTGCTTCCTGAAGAAAGTGCAGAATCAATATTTAATACATCAAATAAGAATTGACAAGATCAATGAATAAGGAAAAAGAACTGATCGACAAGTTGATCGATCTTGCTTTTGCAGAAGATATAGGTGATGGCGATCATACCACCCTTTCATGTATTCCCGCTACGGCAATGGGAAAATCAAAATTGCTTATCAAAGAAGCCGGTGTGTTGGCTGGCATCGAAGTAGCTAAAGAAATCTTCAACCGTTTTGATCCTACCATGAAAGTGGAAGTGTTTATCAATGACGGAACAGAAGTGAAACCGGGTGATGTAGCAATGGTAGTGGAAGGAAAAGTGCAATCTTTACTTCAGACCGAACGCCTGATGTTGAACGTGATGCAGCGTATGAGCGGCATTGCAACAATGACCCGTAAATATGCAAAGGTATTGGAAGGTACAAATACCCGTGTGCTTGATACCCGCAAAACAACTCCCGGTATGCGTATCCTCGAAAAAATGGCAGTGAAAATCGGTGGCGGAGTAAACCATCGTATTGGTCTGTTCGACATGATTCTTCTGAAAGACAATCATGTGGACTTTGCCGGAGGTATCGACAAAGCCATCACTCGTGCCAAAGAATATTGCAAGGAAAAAGGTAAAGACCTGAAAATAGAAATAGAAGTCCGCAGCTTCGACGAACTGCAGCAAGTTCTTGATCTCGGCGGAGTAGACCGTATCATGTTTGATAACTTCACTCCCGAAATGACAAAGAAAGCAGTAGAGATGGTAGCAGGCAAATACGAAACCGAATCTTCGGGTGGTATCACCTTTGATACTCTTCGTGAGTATGCCGAATGTGGCGTAGACTTCATCTCTGTAGGAGCTTTGACTCATTCAGTGAAAGGACTGGACATGAGTTTCAAAGCATGCTGATAGTATAATAAGCGGTGAACTGTAAGCGGTGAACGATAAACAGTAAACGGTGGATATTTTGTAGCATGATTATGCGCAGCTTTGTTCATCATTTACCGTTTATCGTTCACCGTTTTTTCTTTCCCGTTTATTAATTATCTATCCTTTAACTTCTTTTAGCAATATCCATTGCAGCATTCCTCAAACTCTCGCGTCTAATGAGCAAACGACGCAGACATACGTTCGATTTTAAAAAAAAGTAATTGACTTTGGAAAACGAGATAGAACTGATAAAGGGCTGTCGGGCAGGAAAGGATTCAGCCCGAAAGGAACTTTACACTCTCTATTCCAAGCAGATGCTGGCGGTATGTTTCCGCTATACGGGCGATATGGATGCGGCGCACGATGTACTGCATGACGGTTTCATCAAGATTTTTACCAACTTTTCGTTCCGGGGTGAGTCTTCACTTTGTACATGGATTACCCGGGTGATGGTTACTCAATCACTCGATTTCCTGCGACGGGAGAAGCGAGTCAGCCAGTTGGTAGTGCATGAAGAGCAGTTTCCCGATATACCGGATATATCGGATTCGGGAGGAGGGGCTGGAATCTCCGAAGAGCAGTTGATGGCTTTTATTGCCGAATTGCCGGATGGTTGCCGAACCGTTTTCAACCTTTATGTGTTTGAAGAGAAATCGCACAAGGAGATAGCCAAGATGCTTCATATTAAAGAGCATTCATCTACTTCGCAGCTGCACCGGGCCAAATATTTGTTAGCAAAAAGAATTAAAGAGTATAGAAATCATGAAGAAAGAAAATGATGAAATAACCGATCTGTTTCGCACGCGTCTCGCTGATGCCGGGATGAGTGTACGGGATGGCTTTTGGGAAGAGCTCTCGCAGGAAATTTCTGTGGCTTGCCAGCATCGTCGTCGGATTCTGCTCTTCCGTGTAGCGGCTGCGGCATCTGTATTGCTTGTTTTGGCAGCCTCGTCGGCTACTTTCTTGTATTTCTCTCCAAAGGAGGAAATGGAAGAAGCATTTACAAAGATAGCCGTGACGAATGGAGGACAGATGGATGGAGATGGAATACGCGTCAATCAGTTGCCGTTGCCGGTAGAACCGGTGTTGCCGAAACCGGCTCCGAAATCTTACGGTATGCTGTCGCAATATACGGAGGAAGAAGATTCTCTTTCAATCACTTTCTCTATGTCGTTTTCTTTTTCTTCCACTACTTCTACGGGAAATGGCAACCGATATGGTAATCAGGGGCATAATGGTTATTGGCAGGCAACAAACGGTAATACAGGATCATCTGTCGCTTCGGAAGAACAGTCGAATGTCGATATGTCTCAACCCAAAGCAGTGAAAAAGCATCGCTGGGCGATGAAAGTTCAAGTGGGTACAGCACTTCCGGCAGATAACGGTACTTATAAAATGCCGGTTTCCGCAGGGGTGACGGTAGAGCGTAAGTTGAACGATTTTCTTGGCATAGAAACCGGATTACTCTATTCGAACCTCCGTTCTGCAGGGCAGCATTTGCACTATCTGGGAATCCCTGTTAAAGTGAACGTGACGTTGGTAGATACGAAAAAAATCGACCTTTACGCTACTGTAGGAGGAATAGCCGATAAATGTATTGCCGGTGCACCGGACAACAGTTTTAAAGAAGAACCTATCCAGCTGGCAGTGACTGCCGGTATTGGAATCAACTATAAGATTAATGACCGACTTGCTGTTTTTGCCGAACCCGGAGTTTCGCATCATTTCAAGACAGATTCGAAACTGGCTACGGTACGAACGAAACGGCCGACTAATTTTAATTTACTTTGCGGACTTCGCATGACGTATTAATCCTTATGAAAATGAAAAAAACACTACTAATGCTGTGGATGGCTGTTTGCCTGATCGTATCCTTTACAGGATGCACCAGCGAAGAAATGGATTATAACAATCCGGATGTTGCTCTTTTTGTGAAGCAATTGAAGTCGGGTACGTACAAGATGAAGAATGAAAAAGGGGTGGTGGAGGTTCCTCATTTCACGGAAGAGGATATCCCCGAACTTTTAAAATATGCAGAAGATCTGACTATTATCCCTTCTTTTCCGTCGGTTTATAATATGAACAACGGTAAGATTCGGTTGGGTGAGTGTATGCTTTGGGTGATTGAATCTATCCGTCAGGGCACACCTCCGTCATTAGGTTGCAAAATGGTATTGGCGAATGCTGAAAATTATGAAGCAATCTATTTCCTGACCGATGAGGAAGTACTCGATGCAGCCGCTTGTTATCGTAGTTGGTGGGAAGAACGCCAATATCCGAAAACGAGATGGACAATTGATCCGTGCTACGATGAGCCGCTTTGCGGATCGGGTTATCGTTGGTGGTAATAAAGGGGAAGAGCCTTCGGAAAGTAAAAAATAGGAAACATTCATGTGGGAACATTTGTTTGTATCAGCAGTCTTTTGCTGCTGACAGGGGATTATTACGCTCAAACGATAGGCTCTCATACGTGCAAATGTATATGAAGTGCTCCGAAATATAGGTAATGAAAGAGTAAAAAGGATGGATGGATTAAAACGGTTTATAACAACGATGGCACTGTGCTTGACTGCTGTATTTGCATATTCGCAAGTATGGACGGCGCAAGATTCTTTGCATTTGAAGAAATTGCTGGAGAGTGACCAGGAGTTGCATTTAAATATGGATGCTGTGAAATCGATTGATTTCGGAAGCGCAGTGGGTACTCCCCGGATGTCGGAGGAGAAAAGCTGGATGATGCCTGACGAATCGCTTCCTGAAGCGTTGCCTAAACCGAAAGTGATGTTGACTCTGATGCCATATAAAGCGAATACCCGCTATAACTGGGATCCCATCTATCAGAAGAAGATAAAGATCGATAAAAATACCTGGCGGGGTGATCCTTTCTACGAGATACGCCATCAAAGATCTTATTCAAACTGGGCACGCAATCCGATGGCAAAGGGAATGCGTAAGTCGTTGGATGAGATACAGGCGAGTGGGGTGCGTTTCCGTCAGTTGGGTGAACGTGCTAACGGAATGATGGTGAACACGGTAGTGATGGATGCACCTATTCCCTTGTTTGGTGGGAGTGGAGTGTATATCAATGGTGGAACTATCGGCGGACTTGACCTGATGGCTGTCTTTACAAAAGATTTCTGGAATAAGACGGGACGGGATAACCGTGCCCGCACATTGGAAGTGTTGAGAACTTATGGAGATTCTACCACTGTGTTGATAAATAAACCAATTGAACAGATTGCCCGTTGAAGGCGTTATAATGATGTGTTGATGTAGCAATGCGCTAATGTGCTGACTAGAGAATGTTTGTAATTGAATAATTAGTATATTTGTGTGTTGTTATGTTGGCGCATTGTTATATAGCTTTGTCGCTATTATTGGTATCTTAGTATATTAACACATAGATAAATTATTGGTTATGAATAGAATTACTTCTCTTCTGGGTATTCGGTATCCTATTATTCAAGGTGGTATGGTGTGGTGCAGCGGTTGGCGTCTTGCTTCTGCTGTGAGCAATGCCGGTGGACTGGGATTGATCGGTGCCGGTTCCATGCATCCGGACACTTTACGCGAGCATATCCGTAAATGTAATGCGGCCACGAAATTGCCTTTTGGTGTAAACATTCCTTTGATGTATCCCCAGATAGAAGAGATTATGAATATTGTGGTGGAAGAGGGAGTGAAGATTGTTTTTACCTCTGCCGGAAATCCGAAAACGTGGACTGGGTGGTTGAAAGAGCGTGGAATAACGGTTGTTCATGTTGTTTCTTCTTCCCGTTTTGCTGTAAAATGTGAGGAGGCTGGAGTAGATGCGGTAGTGGCAGAAGGGTTTGAAGCCGGAGGGCATAATGGACGCGAAGAAACAACGACTTTCTGTTTGATTCCGGCTGTACGTGAGGCTACAACATTACCTTTGATAGCTGCAGGAGGTGTCGGCACAGGGGAAGGAGTATTGGCTGCTATGGTGTTGGGAGCCGAAGGGGTGCAGATAGGAACCCGTTTTGCTCTTACTGAAGAGAGTTCAGCGAGTTCGGTATTTAAAGATTATTGCTTGAGTCTCAGAGAAGGGGATACTAAGTTGTTGTTGAAAAAGCTGGCTCCAACACGTTTGGTAAAGAATGCTTTCCGCGAAGCGGTGGAGAAGGCTGAAGATAGTGGAGCTAGTGCTGAAGATTTGAGAACTTTATTAGGACGGGGGCGTGCTAAAAAAGGAATCTTTGAAGGTGATCTGGAAGAAGGGGAATTGGAGATCGGACAAGTTTCGGCAATCATATCC
This sequence comes from Bacteroides sp. LFL-34, assembly GCF_027257075.1. Taxonomy (NCBI): domain Bacteria; kingdom Pseudomonadati; phylum Bacteroidota; class Bacteroidia; order Bacteroidales; family Bacteroidaceae; genus Bacteroides; species Bacteroides sp. LFL-34. The sequence continues at coordinate 18,942 of NZ_JAPQKZ010000043.1, forward strand.
CGTCGGCAGTCTGTGGCAGAAGTAATGAACGAATTGGTAGCGGCTTATCAACGGGCGGCAAAGAAAGATTATTTATTTTAAAGATATAGCTCACCACAGAGTAATACAAAGTCTTGCAGAGTTTTTTAAAGGTTATCAATCGAAGACGTAAGACATTGAGATAGCCTTACTTTGAAAAAAAGAAAGAACTCTGTAAGACTTTATATTACTGTATGGTGAAAATGCATAGTTACAGGTTGATAGGATCGTACTTCAAACCAAATACGTCGGCAACGGCCTTATAAACGATTTTTCCTTCTACGATATTTAATCCGAGTGCTAATGCTGGATTCTCTTTGCAGGCTTTTTTCCATCCCTTATTTGCTAAAGCTATCACATAGGGGAGGGTAGCATTGGTTAGTGCAAGGGTGGAAGTGTAAGGTACAGCTCCCGGAATATTAGCTACTGCATAATGAACGATTCCGTCTACAATATAGGTCGGTGCACTGTGGGTGGTCGGGTGAGAGGTCTCGAAACATCCTCCCTGATCGATTGCTACATCTACTAATACTGTGCCGGGCTGCATTATTGAAAGCATCTCTTTGGTAATCAAATGTGGTGCTTTATCACCGGGAATCAGTACAGAGCCGACAACTAAATCAACATCCGGCAATTCTTTTCTGATTCTTAGTTCGGATGCGTACAATGTCTTTACATTCTTCGGCAGTGTCTCGCTCAAATAGCGTAGACGTGCCAGATTTATATCTGTAATAGTGACATCTGCCCCCATTCCAGCAGCCATTTGTGCAGCATTGCTACCTACAACTCCACCTCCTAAAATTAATACTTTAGCTGGTTTAACACCTGGTACACCTCCCAAAAGGATACCTTTTCCGCCTTGCGGTTTTTCCAGAAAACGGGCGCCTTCTTGGATAGACATACGTCCGGCAACTTCACTCATGGGAATTAATAAAGGTAATGAGTGGTCTGCTTCTTCTACAGTTTCATAAGCCAGGCATATTGATTTGTTAGAGAGCATAGCAAGGGTTAATTCCTTGTCGGAAGCAAAATGGAAATAAGTGAATAGTAACTGTCCTTTTCTTATTAAGTTATATTCAGTGACTATCGGTTCTTTCACTTTTACTATCATCTCAGCAGTGGCGTAAATATCTTCTATTGTTGGCAGGACATGTGCGCCGACAGCTTGATATGCTTCATCCGGAAAACCGCTATTTACTCCCGCTGTATGTTGGATAAACACCCGGTGCCCTTGTTTTACCACTTCGGCCACTCCTGAAGGTGTCATGCCTACACGGTTCTCATTGTTTTTGATTTCCTTTGGTACTCCGATAATCATAATGTTACGTATTAAAGATTTAACATGTTCGAAAGTACGAAAAATCCCCTTACGTTGTTATTCGTAAGGGGATGTTTTAGAACAGAATGCCTTGCGTGTTGAGATGAATAAATGCGTAGAGTGGTTGTTTTATAGACATTCACTGCCCTGTTTGTTGATTTTCATGCTTTTTCCATAGAGACCCACTCGAGCTATGTTGTTATAAAAGGGTTCTGCAATATCGTACTTAAAAGGAAGTACTTCTTCATTGTCTTTGTTTATATACCCCCACTTGGACGACTGACTTTCAATACAAACAGCAGCCAATCCTTCAGAGAAAGAGCGTCCATTATCATATTCCAGGGGAATGACAACTTCTCCTTTCTTGTTAATGAATCCTATCTTATTGTGTAGCGAGACGAGAGCTAATCCTTCCGCGAATTGTTCTATTTGACTGTAAGTCGGTGGAAGAATGTAGTTTCCTTGTCTGTCAATCAATCCCCATAATCCATCGTGGCATACCCGTGCACATTCTTGTTCAAACGAGTGAGCGGCTGTGTATTTAAACGGAATCTGTATTTGTCCGGTATGGTCGATGAATCCGTATTGAGAATTGAGTACTACCATCCCTAATCCTTCTTTAAAAGAGAAAGCCCGTTCGTACATTAGAGGAATGACAACGTCATATCCTTTATTGATGTATCCCCATTGGATTTTTCCTTTTACCGGAGCCAATCCTTCGGAGAAACGGCCAATTGCCGAGAAGCGCTTTTTCTTATTAGCTACCCCATAAGCTAAAAAAGAAGCGAAGAACTTTGTAATAGTGCTGCTCATTACCTTTATTGTTTGTGTGGTAAGCGTCCGGATACCATATATATACAAGAGAAGCGTGGACGTCGTTAGTTCATTCTATTCAAGGCTCTGGTAAACCTATTGGGAAATGAACAACAGAGTCCACGCCCTTGCATATAACAAAGACGTGAACGCTTAGTTGCCATTATCTCCCCAATTAAAGAATTTACCAGATTCTGAATAGAGATAATATTCTAAACGCTTCTACGTTATTAATCGTAATAAGTCGCTACAAAGATACGGATTTCTTGTTAAAGAACAATGCTTTTAGGGGATAAAGATTTAATGGTGAATGAGGTAGGTGTACAAAATGAGAAATGGCTAATAGATAGATTAAAAAAAGCTCCTTTTACGCTTTAGGTAAAGGGAGCTTTTTAGTCTATGATGTCAGGCGGTTTGTTTCTATGAAAAATGCTTGGTTATTAGTTTAAAAGTCCGGGATTAGCATCAATTGCATCTTGTGGAATACGCAATGTGTAACGGGAATCATCTTGTACAAGTGTGTAGGTTACATCTTCAATTTCTTTTTTGATTTCCGGTCGGGTAGTTCGGCGTAAATCAAACCAACGATGGCCTTCAAAAGCAAGCTCGCGAGCACGTTCTTTCAGAATTTCTGTGACTAGCTTTTCTTGGCTCATCGCATTTATTTCATTCTTTTTCTGCTCATAACCTTCTGATGTATAACGATTCTCTATTAGTTTCAAGAGCCGGGTACGTGCTTCAGGTAATTTGTTTAAATGTGCAGCAGCTTCTGCTGAATTTAAATAAAGCTCTCCGGTGCGGAAAGTACATTTGAATTTAGATTCACCACTTTTGATGGAAGTATAATTTCCATTTTTATTTGCTTGATAATACTTGTTTGGACGTAGATCTTTTCCTTCCTCATATTCTTGTAAAAATGAAGGGTAAAGTAAGAGTGATCCGGCATAATCGCTATTTGGAAAAACTTCATAGGCAGTGATCATTTCTACAGATGTAAATTCATTAGGAAGTTTGCCTCCTTCATCATTTAGGTTTACCAATGTCGATTTTCCGGCTAATACACGTTCCGAAGCTTCATAAGATTTGCTCCATTCACCCATGTATAAATATACCCGTGATTCCATAGCATCTACTGATAATGTTGAAAAACGGTATGAATATTGAATTTCCCATTCTTTTTTATTAATCAGTTTCCGTGCTGTTTCTATATCAGATAAAATAGAGGTATATATTTCCTTTACAGTATTTCTTGATGGTATTTCTTCTAAATCAGTATTGAGTTTTAGAGGAACTGCTTTGGTTTCTAATGCTCCGGTAGCTGTATAAGGTTGTCCATAAAGATTGACCAATATGAAATGCATATATGCTCTCATGAGGTAAGCTTCTCCAACTAATTGATTAATATCTTCTTGGCTTCCTTCTGATATTTCATCTTTTTTATCGATGATTGCGTTGGCATAATAGATATTGGTATAATAGGCCGCCCATCCAAATTGTCTCGTACTTGCATTCGGATTAACATCATTCCATTTTTCAACATCTCCTAAAGAATTTTTGGAAGTGGCATCAGACTGTAATATGGTTGCGATATCTGTTCTGATTTCGCATATTCCTCTGTCATTGAGTGCTGTATTGTAAGCTGTTGTGAATAAAGCTCTGTATTCAGCTAGCGTATTGGGAATTACTTGGCCTACTGGTTGTATGTCCAAATAACTATCACAGGAAGATAATAACAGGCTTCCTATTAATGTGAATATATAATATATTTTCTTTGTCATAATATATTTTTTAAAAGTTAAGACTTAGATTGAAGGTAATGGATTTGGGAACTGGGGTAGAGTATAGGTTGCCCATTGATTCCGGATCCATATAATTATCATAATTAGAGCTGATAACGAATAGGTTACGAGCCTCTAATCCTACAGTTGCTCCGCCGATACTTAGTTTATGAAGCCATTCGGATGGAACCCGGTAAGCAAGACGTATATTTTGTAGACGTACAAAGCTTAGCTTTTTTACCCAGATATCCAGTGATCTGTAAATGTCATTTCGAGTACTGAACAAGTAGTAGTCGGCCGGATTGTAATTGTACGTTGCTAATGCAGGGAACTTTCCTGTTGTATTTTCCGGTGTCCATCTATCCAGTATGTCTCTATTCATATTGCGCCCTGGGTCTAAGTCAGATACATTATAACTTGGAGTTGTTTTTACGTGTGCTCCAAAATTATATGAAAAATTCAGATTCAGTTCCCAATTTCGGTAATTGAACGTATTTAGAAAACCGCCTGTGTAGGGAGCATCTGACGTTCCAACATAGCTGTAAAAGTCTCTTTGTTCTTCAGTACTTGGTCCTATTTGGTAAGTGCCAAGACCATCTTCATTCGATGTCATTCTGAATAACTCTTCTACAGTGACAGCTTTCCCCTCTTTATTCTCAAGATAGATTTGTCCTGTATCAGGATTTATACCTTTTGTTTTTAGTGCAAAGATTGCACCTACGGGATATCCTTCCAGACTAGGAGTCACTTGGCTTTTATCTGTAAGTACTTTTAGTACTTTATTTTGATTATATGCGAAGTTGAAAGTAGTGTACCAAGAGAAGTTTTTAGTGGTGATATTACGTGTCTGCAGGTTTATTTCTACACCTTTATTTTCCATACTAGCCCAGTTTATAGACATATTAGTGAATCCATTTTCTAAAGCTAATGCTTTAGAACCAATTAAGTCTGTTCCTTTTCTATAGTAGTAATCTACACTAAGATTGATGGCTTGATTGAGTACAGAAAAATCTATTCCTAGATTGTAAGATGCTGTTTTTTCCCAGCGTAATTTACTGTTGGGAGCACTATTGATAATAATATTTTCTTCACTGTAACCTGGTAAAATATTCACATTATCATATTTTCCGACTAGGAATGGAGAGGTTCCCTTATCAATATTTCCTTGTAAGCCATAAGAAAGGCGAAGAGCTAAATTATCAATCCATTTGTATTGTCTAATGAACGATTCATTAGATAAACGCCACAAACCGCTTACCGAATAGATTGGTAAGAAACGGTATTTCTTATCTACTCCGAATAAATCAGAACCATCCATGCGCACACTTCCTCCCAATGTATAACGATTCATTAAAGTATATGAACCATTGGCAAAGAAAGAAGCAAAAGCGTTTTCCTTGTACGATTTAGTTTTTAGATTCCAATCATTGGCTTGTGCTTCATCTTTAAATATGAGATTCTGGAATGTTAGTTTCTTGGGATCATATCCGTATCCGGTTGAGGCTTGGTTGTCTACCCAGTTTTTGCGAATTTCCGAACCAGCCATTATTTGTATGTCATGTATATCCCCAAATGTGTTTTTGTATTCTCCTTGGATTTTCCATGTGAGTTGTGAGGTTGTACTATTAGTTGTTTTAAGCATGCCTCCTTCTGGTATAAGATAGGTTTGTACACCATTTTTCCAATATTTATTGGTTTCACGTATATTCCTAATATTATATGAATTTATCCCGGCATATTCTTCTTGCGACAATTGATCCCATTGCACACCAATCTGTGAATAAACTTTCCACTGATCGTTAAAACGTAGCTGAACATCAAAGATAGAATTGATGGCTGTGGTGACAGATTCTTTATTGGTGTTTGCTCGTTCTTCGAATATATTAAAGCCTTGCTTTTCATCTGTTTCATTACTTCTGACTACGTCGTAATCGTAAAGGTAGTTTCCTTGTTCGTCAAACGGAGCAAAGTAAGGGTTGGCGATACGTGAATAATATATAGGGTTAATAAGTCCGTAAGTATCAGTCATAAATGTGTTATTCTTGCGTCTGTTGGCAAAAATAGACATTCCAATTTTTAATATTTTGTTGATTTGGTAAGACGTTTTACTGGTCAGATTAAAACGACTCATGCTTACACCTGGTACATTTCCGTTTTCTTTGACATAACCAAGTGAGTTGTAATAAGTAACCTTTTCGTTACCACCAGAAATGCTAAAGTTATATTCTTGCGTAAAAGCATCTCTGAATAATATATCATTCCAGTCTGTATTGATTGTTTTCAGTTTGTTTATAGCATTTTGGGCTTCAGGTGTCAGTCCGTTCCACCCCTGTTCTTTATAGATGTCTATTAAGTTATATTGTTTCATGATAGCAGCAACTTTTCCTTTTTCAGGAAATACCGGTATCGGATCTGTTAATCCCCATAATATGTCAAACCGTGCTTCTTTTAACAATTGAAGTTCCAAATCGACTTTCTCTTCCGAGTTTAGTAAGTTGAGTCGTGAAGTATTGAGATTTGGAGTATAAGTCAATTTGGTATTGAAGTTAATAACAGGTTTTCCGGTTTTTCCTCTTTTGGTTGTTACCACAATTACGCCATTTGCAGCACGTGCACCATAGATAGCAGTAGCAGCTGCATCTTTTAATATCGTAATGCTTTCAATGTCGTTTGGACTTAAACCTGCGATAGAAGATTGTGACATATTTACGATGTCATTATCGTTATCTTTGTTGATTTCTGGAATATCAGTCCCTTCCAATGGTATTCCATCCAATACCCACAACGGGTCTTGTGTTCCATTCAGTGAAGCCGTACCACGAATACGAATACGTGCAGGAGCTCCTGGTGCACCGGAAGTTGTCGTAACGGCTACACCCGCAACTTGTCCGGCTAATGCCTGGTCGATGCTTTTTGCTGCGCCTACCATTCCGTCTGTAACGTCTACTTTGGCAATGGCAGCAGTCAGTTTACGACGTTCCAGTTCTTGATAACCGGTTACTACGACGTCTCCCAATGTGTGTGCAGAAGCTTGAAGTACAATACGATAAGTATCTTTTCCTGCTTGCAAAACGATGTCTTGTTCTTCAAATCCTATATAACTACAATGTAACCTAGTCACCTTTTCCGGAATGGAAATGGAGAATTTACCATCCATATCAGTGATAGTACCTAGAGAAGTCTGTAATGCTCCGGCCTTTTTCAAGTCATCTGCGTTAACATATACGGAAGCGCCGATCAGAGGTTCATTATCTTCACCGGATATAACGACTCCGGTGATTGTACGATTAGCAGCGCTGGCAAAGGCCAGCGCATTTGCAAAGAGGCATATAAGAATGCACAAGTATTTTTTTCTCATTAATGTAGATAGTTAAAGTAATAAGTGGTTTTATTTGATTCCTAAAGCAGTATTAATACGTAGAATCATGTCCTCATAATGATAGCGTGCAGCAGTATCGGAAGTTCCGAGACGGTTCTGCAACAACTTCTTGATACGTAATAATTCACCGCGTTTCACAGAGATAGCATCTGAAATACGGTTGAGCTGGCTGCCATAGAAATTGAGCACACGTGGAGCACCCATCCGGTCTTCCTGACGAAGTGCACGCTGTTCGGCAGCGTAACAGCTACAGAAAGGAGTAGCGTGGTCAAGCAAGAAATGTTCGTTGGCGATCTTCTTGTTGATTTTAACGGCTTCCGGTTCTGCAGCGGCTGTAAGTAATGCATCAAGGAAGTTTTTCTGCAAAGAACGTTCCATAACGTTAGGGATGCCACCGCGTTCGGTAACACCGAAAATGTTCTTATGAAGTCCGTCCATAAGTTCCACTACTGTAAAGGCTTTCTTTCCATTGACAGATTCATTCTCTATCATACGCATCAAACGAGTATTGCCAAGTAAATCCCAAAGGATATAGGCTTGGGCGTTCTTTAAGATTTGTGTAGGAGCATTTTCCTGTTTTCCAATGGGAGTATTGCGAAGTAGATAAGTATATTGCCCCACTTCCGTGTCAAACAGCCATTTAGGGTATGTCAAAACTTCATTCATCAGAAATTTCAGTGAAGCTTGTTGTTTCTCTTTCTCTACGAATGTATAAGTTTTAACGCCGTCTCCTACAATTGTATTTTCAATGTAGATACCGCCAATATTGGCAAGGACATGATATAAATAGTTGTTCCATTGGTTGATTACAGCGTAGTAGAGGCGAGATGCTTCTTCATAAGTTTGTCCCTTCTCACCGGTAGTAGTCCATTGAAGAATTTGTGGAACGATACGTTTCAGATTCTCAATACCAAGTAAAGAAGAGCGAACCGGATCATCACCTAAATCTTCGTTCTGTGCACGTGGATCTACCGCATCGCGGACGTCCTGTGCCTCACTATATTTATAAAGCCGATCAGTATGTTTGCTCAAGAAATCGAATAAAATATCTTTTTCTTCTTCCGGAGTATTCTTTCCGTACCAACGATATCCATATTCGATAGCGAACATATCGTATGGACCGATATGCGGAGAAAGAACTTTCACGCCATCTCCAGGCTGTGCGATATAATTGAATCGTGCATAATCCATGATAGATGAAGCGGTAGAATTCATTCTGGAAGTGAATGCTTCGGAACGTAATGAATCTGTCGGGAAAGCCCATGAACCCATCATATTGTGGCGGAGTCCCAGAGAGTGGCCTACCTCATGACAGGCGACGAATCGAATGGCATCTCCCATCAAAGCATCAGGCAATTGTACATTACGTGCTTCCGGACACACTGTTCCGGTCTGGACAGTAATCCATTCACGTACCATAGAAAGCACATTGTGCCACCACATAATATCAGCTTCCAGAATTTCTCCGGAACGGGGATCTAACAGAGAAGGTCCCATTGCATTTTTCTTTTCCGAAGCAGCATAAGTCAGTACGGAGTAATTGACATCATCCATGTCTACATGCATACTGTCCGTGATTTCTTTGGCGATAATCGCATTCTTGAAACCAGCCTTTTCAAAGGCAATCTGCCAGTCCTCGATACCTTTCTTAATGTACGAACGCCATTGGTAAGGAGTTGAATTATCAATGTAGAAGACAATCGGTTTGGCAGGTTCTACCATCTGACCTTTCAGATAAGCCTCCCGATCTTCCGGTTTGGGTTCCATACGCCAGCGGGTGATATACTGTGTCTTATCCGTACGCTGCTGCGCATCACTGAAACTTAATAACGGATTCGTGAAATAACCGACCTTCTGATTGTCGAATCGCCCCATCATCGGCTTTTCGGGCAATAAGAGAATAGAAGAACTAACTTCCACCGTTACATAAACAGTAGTAGTACCTTCCGTTACCCGGGTAGTCAACTCGGAAGTTGCCACGACATTGTTTGAAAAGGATTTGATGGATAGAATACGTGATAAATTCTTGATAGCCGAAGTACCCAGATTAATATTGGTAAATACGTTATTGATACTGGTTTCCGTACCATCATAAATATCATTCACCTTGATTACTAATGCCGTAGAATCTGCATTGACTGCTTCGATCTTGAATGCGGCAATCAGCGGAGAGATAAAATTATCCTTTACCGAACGGAAGATAGCGTCCGTTTGGGGGGCCAGAGGTAATGGGCGTTGTTGGCGTAACATTAGTTTGCCCGTCGCTTTGTCCCATTCCATGCAAACCATCTGATTCTCATAGTTTACTCCGCGGTTTACGCCCGCATCATTAAGTTCGGCAGGAACTCGTTGCAGCTTATTGACAACTAATAAGTCACGTCCCAAAAGTGAGGTGGGAATTTCAAAATAATAATCATTCTTCTTTTGATGTACAGCAAACATCCCTTTGGTCGTTTTACTGTCTTCCACTAATTTCTCGTAGTCGCTTTTACTCTTCTCTTCTTTCTCTTCTGGTTTTTTCTTTTTCTTTTTAAACCAACTCAGATTTTCTGTAGCGGGGGTAGTTGCAAATGCCGAGAGCGCTTCTCCACTCAGCAATATACATGCAATGACCGCTGCCATTACTTTTACATACATTCTCATTGAGTTTCTAACTTTTAATTATAATTAAAAAACGGCTACAAAAGTACTAATATAAATAACATAATGACTACTAATTTGCAATGAATATAACATTAAAAAGAAATATTAACTAGTATCTACGGTCATCATTCTCCTCGGATATTTCATAGTTTAGTGGGAATAGTGTACATTTGCGGGAGTAAAAAAGTGAACGGAATGATGAGACGATATATCACTGCTTTGATGTTGGCTTGCTGCATCGGAGGGTATGGACAAGAGAAGAAGCAAGTAACCTTTGTACCTCCTTTTGACTTTCCTCTTACATTGAGTGGGAACTTTGGAGAAATTCGCTCCAATCACTTCCACGGCGGACTGGATTTTAAGACAGGCGGAGTTATCGGTAAACCCGTTCGTGCTCTCGCTGATGGCTATATTTCGCGTATTCGCGTCACGAATGGTTCGGGATATGTACTTGATGTCTGTTATCACAATGGCTATTCAACGATCAACCGCCATTTGAGTGGTTTTGTTTCTCCCATTGCCGAAAGGGTGGAGAAACTTCAATATGAAGAAGAAAGCTGGGAAGTAGAGATTGTTCCTGAACCGGAAGAATATCCGGTAAAAGGAGGCCAGCAGATCGCATGGAGCGGAAATACCGGATATTCGTTCGGTCCGCATCTTCATCTGGATGTGTTTGAAACGGAATCGGGAGATTATATTGACCCTATGCCTTTCTTTCAATCGAAAATAAAAGATACGCGTGCTCCGAAAGCGGATGGCATTCTATTTTTTCCACAACTGGGTAAAGGAGTAGTGGATGGAAAGCAAGAGAATAAAACCATTCTTCCCAATAGTGAGCGTCCGGTGGAAGCATGGGGAGTGATAGGTGTGGGGATCAAAGCATACGATTACATGGATGGAGTGAATAACCATTATGGAGTTTATTCGGTTGTACTTACGGTAGATGGAAATGAAATATTTCGTAGCACCGTAGATCGCTTCTCGCAGGAAGAGAACCGGATGATTAATTCCTGGACTTACGGGCAATATATGAAATCTTTCATTGATCCGGGCAACACTTTGCGTCTGCTAAAAGCATCGAATGATAACCGTGGCTTGGTGACGATTGATGAGGAACGGGACTATCAGTTCTTATATACATTAAAAGATGCTTTCGGAAACACTTCCAAATATAGTTTCACCGTACGGGGTCGGAAACAGCCGATTGAACCGTTGAATCATCGGGAGAAATATTATTTTACCTGGAATAAGACTAATTATCTGCAAGAACCGGGATTAAACTTGGTTGTTCCGAAAGGAATGTTGTATGATGATGTTCCCCTCAATTATCAGGTGAAGGCGGATAGTGGTGCCGTTGCTTTTACTTATCAACTGAATGATAAGGCGGTTCCGCTGCATGCAGCTTGTGAACTGTGTATCGGGTTGCGTAGAAAACCAATTGCCGATACGACGAAATATTATGTGGCCCGCATAACTCCCAAAGGAGGAAAGTACAGCGTAGGCGGAAAGTATGAAGACGGATACATGAAAGCATCTATCCGGGAGTTGGGAACTTACACTGTTGCCATCGATACCATCCCGCCGGAGATTATCCCTGTCAACAAGAATCAGTGGGGAAGAAACGGAAAAATTGTCTATCGTTTGAAAGATCAGGGCGCGGGAATTGCTTCCTATCGTGGAACGATTGACGGAAAGTATGCGCTTTTCGGACGTCCCAATATTGTGAAATCATACTGGGAATGTACGTTGGACCCCAAACGCGTAAAGAAAGGAGGCAAGCATACTGTTGAATTTACAGTGACCGACTATTGTGGGAATGAAACAGTGGCCCGTGAAAGCTTTGTTTGGTAAATTATTAAAAGTGAATCATATATTTATTATGAAGAGAAGAATTATTCTTTGTGCCGCCGTATTGATGGCGGCTGTGGCGAACACCTTCGCCTGCACCAACCTGATTGTCGGAAAAAATGCGTCTGCCGATGGCTCGACGATTGTTTCCTATTCTGCCGACTCGTATGGCTTATTCGGAGAACTTTATCATTATCCGGCTGCTACCTATCCAAAAGGTACGATGCTGAAAGTTTATGAATGGGATACTGGCAAGTATCTGGGAGAAATAGAGCAGGCACGCCAAACTTATAATGTAGTTGGTAATATGAATGAATATCAGGTTACCATTGGTGAGACAACTTTCGGCGGACGTCCGGAATTGGCCGATTCTACAGGGATTATCGATTATGGAAGTCTGATTTATATCGGTTTGCAACGTTCGCGCACTGCCCGTGAAGCAATTAAGATCATGACCGACTTAGTGCAGCAATACGGCTATTATAGCGAAGGAGAATCCTTTACTATTGCCGATCCGAACGAAATATGGATTATGGAAATGATTGGTAAAGGTCCCGGCATCCGTGGAGCAGTTTGGGTAGCTGTACGTGTGCCTGATGATTGCATTTCGGCCCATGCCAACCAGTCACGTATCCACCAGTTTGATATGAACGACAAGGAAAATTGCATGTACTCTCCGGATGTCGTTTCTTTTGCCCGTGAGAAGGGATATTTTAATGGAGTAAACAAAGACTTTAGCTTCTCATTAGCCTATGCGCCTCTTGATTTTGGTGCACGTCGTTTCTGTGAGGCTCGCGTGTGGAGCTATTTTAATAAGTTCACAGATAACGGAAAAGATTATCTTCCTTACATTGAGGGAAAGACCAATACGCCGATGCCTCTTTTTGTGAAACCGAAACATAAGTTATCCGTGCAAGATGTGAAAGATATGATGCGCGACCATTATGAAGGAACGCCTCTTGACATCTCCAATGATTTCGGAGCCGGACCTTATAAGACACCTTATCGTCTTTCTCCTCTGAACTTCAAAGTAGACGGCCAGGAATATTTCAACGAACGTCCGATTTCCACTCAACAAAGCGGGTTTGTATTTGTTGCACAAATGCGGGCTCATAAGCCGGACCCGATAGGCGGTGTACTTTGGTTTGGCGTGGATGATGCGAACATGGCTGTATTTACCCCGGTTTATTGTTGTGCTACTAAAGTGCCGGTATGTTATACCCGTGTAGATGGGGCCGATTATATTACTTTCTCCTGGAATTCTGCTTTCTGGATTTTCAACTGGGTATCTAATATGGTCTATCCGCGTTATGATTTGATGATCGGTGATGTACGGGAAGCGCAGAAAGAAATGGAAACTACTTTCAACAATGCACAGGAAGGCATTGAAGAAATGGCTGCCAAACTGCTGGCAAAAGATAAGAACGCAGCGGTTGACTTTCTGACAAACTATACAAATATGACCGCACAGAGCACTTTCGATACTTGGAAACAATTGGGTACATTCTTGATTGTGAAGTACAATGATGGAGTGGTGAAACGTGTTAAAGACGGTAAGTTTGAGCGTAATTCTATCGGACAACCTGCCGGAGTGATGCGTCCCGGATATCCGAAAGAATTCTTGCAGGAATATGTCAAGCAGACTGGTGACAGATATAAAGTGCCACAAGAATAGATATTAAGTATGAGATATTAGGTATTAAGTATATCGCTTTTTAATTCTTAATTCTCAAATTTCAATTAAAAGAATAGGAATTATAAACTTATTATTTTACATTTGTGTGCTCAAGAAATTGATAATAAATAATTCATTAACCAATAAATAACAATCGAAATGGAAAATCAGGAACTTATTAAACAGGTCACTGAAAAAGCCGAAAAATGGCTAACCCCGGCTTATGATGCTGAAACCCAGGCTGAAGTGAAACGTATGTTGGAAAACGATGATAAAACCGAACTAATTGAAGCTTTCTACAAAGATCTTGAATTTGGTACTGGTGGTCTGCGTGGTATTATGGGTGTAGGTAGCAATCGTATGAATATCTATACGGTAGGTGCTGCCACTCAAGGACTTTCCAACTATCTGAAAAAGAACTTCAAAGACCTGCCGCAGATTTCTGTAGTAGTAGGTCACGATTGCCGCAACAACAGCCGTTTGTTTGCGGAGACTTCTGCTAATATTTTCTCTGCCAATGGTATCAAAGTATATCTGTTTGACGACATGCGTCCGACACCGGAAATGTCTTTCGCCATCCGTCACCTCGGTTGCCAAAGCGGTATCATCCTGACTGCTTCTCACAATCCGAAAGAATACAACGGTTACAAGGCATATTGGGACGATGGTGCACAGGTATTGGCTCCACACGATAAAGGTATCATCGACGAAGTGAATGCAATTGCTTCTGCTGCCGATATTAAATTCCAGGGAAATCCGGATTTGATTCAGATTATCGGTGAAGACATCGATAAGATTTATCTGGATATGGTGAAAACTGTTTCTATTGATCCGGCAGCTATCGCCCGTCACAAAGACATGAAGATTGTCTATACTCCGATCCACGGTACAGGTATGATGTTGATTCCTCGTGCATTGAAAATGTGGGGATTCGAAAACGTATTTACTGTGCCCGAACAGATGATTAAGGACGGTAACTTCCCGACTGTCGTATCTCCGAACCCGGAAAACGCGGAAGCTCTTTCTATGGCTGTAAACCTTGCCAAAGAAATTGATGCTGACCTCGTTATGGCTTCCGACCCGGATGCTGACCGTGTGGGTATTGCTTGCAAGGATGATAAAGGCGAATGGGTACTGATTAACGGTAATCAGACTTGTATGATGTACCTTTATTATATTCTGACACAGTACAAACAACTGGGTAAGATTAAAGGTGGCGAGTTCTGCGTGAAGACAATCGTTACAACTGAACTAATCAAGAAAATCGCAGATAAGAACAATATCGAAATGCTTGACTGCTACACCGGATTTAAATGGATTGCCCGTGAAATCCGTCTGCGTGAAGGCAAACAGAAATATATCGGTGGCGGTGAAGAAAGCTACGGATTCCTTGCCGAAGATTTCGTTCGCGATAAAGATGCCGTATCAGCTTGCTGTTTGATTGCTGAAGTTGCTGCATGGGCAAAAGATAATGGAAAATCCTTGTATCAGTTGTTGCTGGATATCTACGTAGAATACGGATTCTCTAAAGAGTTTACTGTAAACGTAGTGAAACCGGGTAAGAGCGGTGCAGAAGAAATCAAAGCGATGATGGAGAACTTCCGTGCTAATCCTCCGAAAGAATTGGGTGGTTCTAAAGTGATCTTAAGCAAAGATTATAAGACACTGAAACAGACGGATGATAAAGGTAACGTAACTGCAATCGATATGCCGGAACCATCTAACGTACTTCAATATTTCACTGAAGACGGTAGCAAAGTTTCCGTTCGTCCTTCAGGTACAGAACCTAAGATTAAGTTCTATATGGAAGTTCAGGGTGAAATGGGTTGCCGCAATTGTTATGCTTCTGCCGAATCTGCTGCAATGGAAAAGATTGAAGCAGTGAAGAAATCATTGGGTATCTGATTTTGTTTCTTCTGAAATTTCAGATATAGATAACGAAAGATAAATAATAAATAGCGCCTCCATGGTCTTTTCGAAGATTATGGAGGCGCTTCTTTTTCTCTATACATAGCCCTGATTCTGCCTATTTTCGGGCTTTTTCCCCAACTTGGCACAGTTCTTTCATTTCCTTTGCATTCTTTAAGTCCACTTGCTAATCCTTCTTGCGAGAATCTTGTTGTATTGACATCATCTCAATTTCAACCCGCAGGCTGCGGATACACATGTTTTGTTGATGCTTTAGAGTGATACGTTCAGTTTCATATTCGTAAGTTGTTCGTTTGTAGTTATGTGTATTTCGTGGCCTGCTTTCTTAGTCTATTTTTCAGTCAGTGCTATTTCTTTTTTTCTGTTATTTCTTCGTGCCTATCCAAGTCCATTTATGCCATATTGTTTCCAATGGTCCTTGTTTATGTTTAGACAGCCACCATTTGCAGAACCGAACTTGCGCCAGGAAAAGAATAATACCGATAATCAGGCTAAGAGTATATCCACAGTAAGGAGCAAGATAGAATCCGAATGGGAAATAGATAATGGCTCCCAAAATAGATTGATAAATATAATTGGTCAAGCTCATTTTTCCGTAGAATCGCAGATTAGATACAGTTTTCTTGAACTGATCTTTCTGATAAAGCAACACGAAGGAAGCAACAAGTACAATCGTAAATGCAAATTTCTGCCACATATCAAAGGCAGTGCCTACCGTTTGCTGAATTAAACTGCTGTCACTTTGCATGATCTGTTCTTTCAGAGAATACAGTGGTGCGAAACTGATAGCTGCAATAATAAGTGCTTTCATCCAGAACTTCAAATGAGATTCGGTAGCAACGAACAATTCTTTGCGTCCGATATATAAGCCAAACAGGAAAAGTCCGGCAGTCTGCAAGAAACGTCCGGCACCGATAGCCCAAAACAAGCTTGCTTTCTGTCCTAAAGTAACATTACCTATCAGAAAATCCCAAAAGTTTCCGGCTTTGGTGTATTCCGCTACTTCAGCATACATGGCTCCGACATTCAAATCGGGTAGGGTATAAGCAGGATTGAAAAGGCTCATTATATAATGAAACCATTCAATCGGTTGCAGTGAAAACAAGATGGCGGTGATTAGAATCGCTTTGTCACTCCATTTACGTACGATAAATAGTACAAGACTGACTACAACAAACAGAAGCAGGACATCTCCTGCCGGGAAGAAAGCGGCATTCAAAGTGGCGAATCCTGCCAGCAATATCATTCTCCATAAAAAGCGGTAACCAAAATCTTTTCCTTTCAACTGCTGGTTGTGCGACTGGATATAGAAAGTGAATCCGAAAAGCAGAGCGAATATGGCATAAGACTTTCCGGCAAGCAGTGAAAATGTCGCATTAAATACTCCGGCATCCAAAATGGTAAGCCATTCAGGAGAACTTTCCGGATATACGGGGAAAATGAAATGCTCCAGGTTATGAACCAGAAGGATGGCCATTACAGCAAATCCTCTAAGAGCATCTACTACTTCAATTCGGGGTGTTTTTGTTGATAATTTCATGGGGTTAATTTATGATTATTTTTAGTAAGTATGCATTTTATCCGTCTTTTAGCAGGCTTCGGGAACATACTGACGGATTCCTTTGATGATGTTTACCGTGTTTGATTATTCATTGGGATGCTCTATCCACCAATCAATCATCTTTCGGGCAAGACTAAGTTTTCTGGGAAGTTCGGGTAAATTGTCTCTTGTATAAAAGTCTCCCGAACTCAATTCTTCATCTTGGAGGTTGATTTCCCCTCCGGCATAATCGGCAATAAAGCCGACCATTAGTCCGCTGGGATAAGGCCAGGGCTGATTACTGAAATAAGTGATATTTTTTACATCCAGTCCGGTTTCTTCTTTCACTTCACGTGCTACACATTCTTCTAGCGTTTCTCCGGTTTCCAGAAATCCGGCAACGAGACTGTTGAATGTTCCTTTAAAATTGCGGGCGTGCACTAAAAGTAGTGAATCTTTTTTTCTCACTAATACAAGAATCGCTGTGGAAATGGAAGGATATACCTCCCGGCCACATTTCGGACAACGCTTCATGATAGATTCTTTCTGTTCCATAGGCGTGCCGCAGGCGGAACAAAAGCGGCTGTTTCTATCCCAATGCAGAATCTCATGTGCTTTTCCTGCTGTCTGATAATGAGACAAAGGAAGATATTCATAGGAGGCACGAAGCCCTATCATGATCCATTGCTCCGATTCTTCAATGGGAGAGGAGAGGGAGAAAGCCTTGCAGTTTTTCCTTTCTAGTGTGGTGATATTGTGTACGGTTGTTTTTTCTTTAATAACAATAGGAGAGCTTTCTCCACACGGGACGGTATATATACCATCCTCTTTTTTCTCAAGAAGCAGTTGGTCTTTGTAAAAGATAAACCACCATGATTGTGCTGTCTGATTCATTTTAATTCTAATTCTTGATCTTCGCGCTGCGAAGTTATAAAAAACTAGATTGATATTTAGACTTATCAGATAAAATACAGTGCAACCGCACCAAAATTTGATTCATAACTGTGCAGAAACGAGTTAAACGTTGCGCTAATGAATGGGTCCAGGGTGAGGGGTGGTGAGGGTAGATTTATAACTTTCGTATTTTTTTTTTGAGGATAAAAAAGGAGATAGTATAGAAAATAAAATAATAAAAGGTTATAAATCTACCCTCACCACCCCTCACCCTGGACCCATATCTTATAATAAAAAGATAACGGGGAATCTTAAAAACTCAATCATCTTTTTCAGATTTACCACAACGTTTCCAGAATACTCCATTATTTTATTCAAAACTGTGCGGATATGAATTAAATTTTGGTGCGGTTGCCCTGGATAAAATATCAATAGACTAACTCAATAAAATGCATTGTTCGACACCAATTTCCTGAATAAAATAATTGTCGTGTGAGATTGCTATCACAGTACCTGCATAATTTTTGATAGTAGCAGTGATAATTTCAATACTTTGTATGTCCAAATTGTTGGTAGGTTCATCCAGGATAAACATATCAGGGGTATTGTTACTAATCATCAGACAGCAGAAAGCGAGACGCATTTTCTCACCACCACTAAGTTTCCGGCAGGATTTGTCCCATTCGGATGCAGGAAACAAGTAACGGTTTAGAATAATCTTTATTTCATGCTCCGGCAGATTCCGGCTGTTGAAAGCGTAAGTCTGTTCAAGAATACTGTTCCGGTCGTCAATGATCGAATACTCTTGATTCAAATAGACATAGCTAAAGTCCGTCCGTGTCAGGGTTCCTTCCTGTGGTTGAAGTTGGCCGGTGATTAATTTCAATAGAGTTGTCTTCCCGCTACCGTTGGCTCCTTCTATACGGAGGCGGTCTCCGCTCTTTAGCTGAAAACTGACAGGAACTTGCCAAAGCTGTTGTTTTGAGATACTATTTTCCTGAATATCATTGCTATTCGGATTGGGAAGATAACCTGTGTCAGACGAATTTATTTCATTATTCGTCAGAATATCATTGTTAACCGAATTGGAATGATAACTGAAGTTAATCTCTTTTGCTGTCACTAATATCTTCCCGGTATGAAGCGAGGAACTGTTGAAGTCGGTTTTTAATGCCGCAGTCGGAGAGAGCGAACCTCGAAGCTGGTTGCGTTCATTTGTTAACTTCTCGGCTTTTTCCTGATGAACGCCAGTCAGTTTACTAGTGCTCTTCTCGGATTTCCCTTGGAGTGCGTTCAATACAATGCGTGGAACTCCTTTTCTTATATTACTCTTTTCGCCGCGTACATTCTGTTTGTCCCTGCGTTCGGCCGTTTCGCGAGCCACTTTACGGGCAATACGTAGTGCCTTTTCTTTTTCTTCAATACGTTGTTGCAATGCTTCCTGCATCAGCGTTTTTTGTTCTTTGTAGAATTCGTAATTTCCGCCATAATAATTGATTTGATGCTTCTCCAGTTCGCAAATCTCGGGGAGAAGATTGAGCAGGGTACGGTCATGACTTACCACCAACAGGGTGGAACGATATTTCTCTACCCAGTCATATAAACGTTGTCTGCCGGAAGAATCGAGATGATTGGTCGGTTCATCCATAAGTACGACAGATGGGTGATGAATGTCCATCCCTGCCAGAAATACACGGGTCTTTTCACCGCCGCTAAGCAAATTCATCGGGTAGGATAGAGTAAACTGTCCTAGCCCCCATAAATCGAGAGCGGCAATGGAACGTTCTTCAATATTCCAGTCATCATCCAGGATGACGAAATTTTCGTTTGAGGCATCTCCTGACAGGATAGCATGTAAGGCTTGTTGCTTACGTTCTATCTGGAGTGCTTGAGCGATAGTCAATGAATCATATTGCCCGAAATGTTGCGGGATATAATATAGGTCGTCCAGACGGACAATGACACCGGAAGAGGGTGAAAGTTGTCCGGCAATAATTTGCAGCAAAGTAGATTTACCGCACCCATTGTTACCGACTAATCCCAGTTTCTGCCCCTTACTGATGGCGAAATTGAGATCACTGAATAATACTTCTTTATCCGGATGGATATAGCTGATTTGCTGAATACTTATAGACATAATGATCTATTGGGTTTGAGGTTGAAAATAGAGTGAGGGAAAATCACAGGATAGGGGGGAACGACAAACACAATACTGGCTAAACAACACGGATTTCGTGATGCTTAACGAAATAGAAAAAGCATATAAGAAAAGTGATGTTTACTTAGAAGTGTTGTCTTACTTACTAATTCTCATTGCGGTAGGTATATAGTTTAACTTGGTTGCAAAGATAACACTTTCTATTAGGTTTCACTCTATTAAGACTGAAAAAGAATGAGTTTCATTTATTTAGAGGCTCCGTTTACCTCATTCAGAGCCTCCGATTACTCCAAATAGAGCCTCTGTTTACCCTATTCAGAGGCTCTGTTTTAGAAGTGAGTTATATTCTTTCTTATTCTTATACATCAAACAGTTGATTTAATCCCTCACTCATACTGGGATGCGTGAAGATAAAATCGCGCAAGAATGTAGAGGTTTGCCCTGTTTTTATCGCCATAGCTACGATATTGATGATTTCTGAAGCATCGGCACAGAATAGAGTACAGCCCATAATCTTCCCGTTATGATTATTGATGATAGCTTTTAGCATACCATCAGTCTGCCTTAATGTGCGGGTACGAACGATAGAGGAAGCCGGCAACCGGGAAACCTTAAATGAATATCCTCTTTTCAGAGCTTCTTCTTCACTGATTCCGATATGTGCCAATGGCGGATCAATAAACACTGCATATTGCACAGGATCACGGTCTCCGATATCACGTTTCTTGTCACCGAAGAGCTGGTCACGGATAATCCGGAAATCATCTAGCGAGACATAAGTAAATTGCGATCCGCCTTTCACATCTCCCATTGCCCATATATGAGGAACAGTAGTGCGTAACTGATCGTTTACGATGATAGCTCCGTGAGCATCAACTCCTACACCCGCTGCTTGCAGATTCAATCCTTCAATCATCGGTTTACGTCCCGTTGCGATAAGAATGGCATCTCCATCTACATAATAAGGAGTACCGTCGGATATGTCCGAGTAAGTCAGTGTCACTCCGTCATTCGTGTCATGGATAGACTGTGCACGAGCGTTCAGATGGATTTCAATACCTTTCTTCTCCATCACTTCTTTGACGCTGTTTGCAATATCCCGATCTTCGCGAGGCATAAATTTGTTTCCTCCTTCGAGTATCGTCACTTTACTGCCGAAACCGGCATACATAGAAGCGAACTCCAGTCCGATATATCCTCCACCTATGATAATCAGGTGATGAGGAAGTACACTTAAGTCCAAAAGCGCACTACTGGTATATACGTGCTGACTTTGCTGAATACCATCTATTGCAGGGATAATGGGAGTAGACCCCGTGTTGATAAATATCTCTTTTCCTTTCAGTTCGATTTCTCCTTCGGGAAGTTCCACTTTTATGGTATCGGCGGATATGAAAGACCCCGTTCCAGTATAGATAGTCACATTAGGACGTTTGCTTAGTCTTTCGTAATTATCATTCCTAAGAAAGGAAGTGAGGCGGTTCTTTCGGCCGATGGCCTGTTTGTACATATTCGCCTGCTTCGGAAAATCATCGTGGTAAAGCAAAGCGGAAACCTCGGCTTCATGCACCAGCGTCTTTGTTGGGATACAGGCTACATTCGGACAGCTTCCTCCATACATCATGTTGGAACGTTCTACGATGGCCACTTGCCATCCGCGGTTGGAAAGTTCGGCAGCCAGGGTTTTCCCTGCCTTGCCGAATCCTATAATAATTGCATCATATTGTTTCATAACTTCTTGTATTAATGATTTGTATGAGACTATATAACAGTCTGAAAATACGATTTGTTCCGCAATGGCAAGAAGTCAGAATCCTCTTTAGTGGTTGTCTTAGTCTTTTTTAAGTGTTTTGAGTACGCGTTGTGACGAGTCGGATAATAACACTACGGCACTGGCCAGGATCACAATGTCTTTAATCACCAACCGCCCTGCACCGGATAGTAATGGGAAACCGAATTCTCCGCTTCCCAAGTCGGGAACCCAGACTTCCGGGGTGGTGACAAGAAAAGAAAGTGTGCCGAGCGTCATGATAATGGCGAGGGTGTCGCCTGCCAATCCCACTTTTGGGAAAAAAATTCCCAAGAATACCAGTATGCCGATCCCCATAATAAGAGCTCCCAGTCCGTAAGAGAAAGTATAAGTGCGGTTTGCTTCGTGCCATGCACGATTTTCCGGGACAAAAGCACCTTCCGCATTTTTATGTTCTTTGTATTCGGGTGCACCTTTAGCATAGAAGAAACTCATAAAAGGACTGTTGGCTACAAACGGAACAATCCCGTCGGCTTCATAATGGAAATACTTCAATCCGCCTATCCATACAAATACTACCAGAATGGCAACGCGGATAAATTTCATACCAAAACTTTTCAGACTTGAAGTGAAGGTCAGTAAAGCGATCAATTTCTCTTTCATTTTGTTGGGGTTTTAATGGGTTTATCTTATGTTGCAAAGGTCGTCCATTTCCACTACCCCCAAAATAGCAATACTTCCGTATGC
This sequence comes from Bacteroides sp. LFL-34, assembly GCF_027257075.1. NCBI lineage: Bacteria > Pseudomonadati > Bacteroidota > Bacteroidia > Bacteroidales > Bacteroidaceae > Bacteroides > Bacteroides sp. LFL-34. Next base: position 41,432 of record NZ_JAPQKZ010000043.1, read on the forward strand.
CTTGTCAATTTTTCCCTTCCTGTGTGTTTCTGAATTGCACGGCGCTCTGTCCAGTCATATTTTTGAAGAAACGGCTGAAAGAAGCCTGGTCTTCAAATCCCAGAATATCGGCAATCTCTTTGGCGCTTTTGTTGCTGTAAAGCAGGAGACGTTTAGCTTCCGCTTCCACCCGTTCGTGGATAACCCGAAGCGGCGAAGGCAGTTTGCAGGTAGAAAAGATGTTCGATAGTGTTTTGGGAGATTTATGCAACATATCGGCATAGTCCTGCACCTGTTTCTTCGTCCGGTAATGCTCGTCGACCAAGTTATAGTATTGGCGGACAATCTCAAAACCGGATTCTTTTTCACGGGTGATATTCATGCGGTGACGTGCAATTCGGGTACATTGGATAATGAAACGTTTTAGCAGGATGCGTAGCATCTCCTCCTGCAGGCTGTCGGAAACGGTAAACTCGTTTTCCAGTGCTTCGGTAATGGTGTCGAGTTCTTTACGTTCTTTTTCATTCAGGGTAAAACGGATCAGGTGAGAAGAACCGTTGAACAGGAAACCGCTGCATGACACTTCATGGTCGTTGCCATAGATACAATAGAAATTGCTGTTGAACAACAAAGTCAGGTATTCACCATCAATCGATTTAAATTCGAGGTGTTGCAGATGAGTGAGTGAAATCACTTCATCTTGGGTAAGTATCATTTCCTGATGGTCGATTTCTACTGTGATGCTTCCGTTGCGTACCCATATAAATTTATAAAGCCCTTTTTCTTTTTGCAGTGCTTTTTCTGTCAGATAAGAGTCTGTAAGTGCGAGTGTTCCTTTTAGTTTCGTGTGATATTGTTGTAACATAATTAATCCTCCATTGCTGATGCGTCAAATGATAACGGCAGTAGATCGCCTATACTTTTTACTTCGTAGATACATTCTTTGCCATATAATAGGATGCGGATGGGTTGTTTGTAACGCTTTTCCGTTTCCAGAATCACTTGCCGGCAAGCACCGCAGGGAGGAATCGGATGGTCGATGAAGTCCTTTTCCGTTCGTGCCGCAATGGCAAGAGTGACAACCGGTTGGTCGGGATATTGGGAGTTGGCATAGAATAGGGTAGTACGTTCTGCACAAAGCCCCGACGGATAGGCCGCATTTTCCTGATTGGTTCCTGTCACTACTGTCCCGTTGCCCAATAGCGCAGCGGCACCTACGGAGAAATGGGAGTACGGAGAATAACTACGAGCTGTTGCCTCCATGGCAGTCTTTATAAGTGACCGATCGCCCTCATTCAACTCATCATATTGATATACTTTAATAATAGCGGTAATTGTGAGGTCTTTCATATACGTCAGGGTATTGGTTTCTACAATTAATGTTACAAAGTTAGGAAAGAGATTGATAATCCCAATTATTTTTCAGATTTTTGTGCCATCTAATTCACATCTGAATAAAAATGGAGAATAAACTGCATAGACTTATCTTTTTAACCGTTGTTTTTTTCTTTGCCGTAGGAGTGCAGGCACAGAAACGGAATGCCCGTTACGTCGAGTATATAAATAAGTATAGTGATTTGGCTGTTGAACAGATGAAGCTTCATAAGATTCCGGCGAGTATTACATTGGCACAAGGATTGCTGGAAAGCGGTGCCGGATACAGCCAGTTGGCACGAAAGAGTAATAACCACTTTGGTATTAAGTGTGGTGGCAGTTGGCGGGGACGTACGGTTCGTCATGATGATGATGCCCGTAACGAATGTTTCCGTGCTTATAAGCATCCGCGTGACTCTTACGAAGATCATTCCGACTTCCTTAGAAGAGGTGCCCGTTACGCTTTTCTTTTTAAACTGGACATCACCGATTATAAAGGCTGGGCGCGTGGACTGAAAAAAGCAGGCTATGCTACCGATCCTTCTTATGCTAATCGTCTGATTACAATTATCGAAGATTATGACTTGTATAAATACGACCGTAAGGGGGTATATTCGGAACGGAAACTGAAAAAGAATCCTTGGTTGATGAGCCCGCATCAGGTGTATATCGCTAATGATATTGCTTATGTGGTAGCCCGCAACGGTGATACCTTTAAAGATTTAGGCAAGGAATTCGATATTAGTTGGAGGAAACTTGTGAAGTACAACGACTTGCAGCGTGATTATACCTTGATGGAAGGAGATATCATCTACCTGAAGAGCAAGAAGAAAAAGGCTTCCAAACCTTATACTGTATATGTTGTGAAAGATGGAGATTCCATGCATGGCATCTCTCAAAAATATGGTATCCGCCTCAAAAATCTGTATAAGATGAATCGTAAGGATGGTGAGTATGTTCCGGAAATCGGAGATAGATTGCGTCTGCGGTAGAGACTTCTCTCAAAAGTTTCGAATTTCGGAAACTTAATGACTCATTCATGTGTTATTATCTTGATAAAACATGATTAGAATATGAGTCTAAACATTGCAAAAAGTAATAAGAAACGTGTCGTCATAGTAGGCGGTGGTTTCGGTGGCTTGAAACTGGCTAACAAGCTGAAAAAGTCAGGCTTTCAAGTCGTATTGATAGATAAAAACAACTATCATCAGTTTCCTCCTTTGATTTATCAGGTGGCTTCGGCTGGTATGGAGCCAACTTCCATATCCTTCCCCTTCCGTAAAATATTCCAGCATCGGAAAGATTTCTTTTTCCGTATGGCGGAAGTACGTGCCATTTTCCCGGAAAAGAATATGATACAGACTTCCATCGGAAAAGCAGAATATGACTATCTGGTGTTAGCAGCAGGTACTACAACCAACTATTTCGGTAATAAACATATCGAAGAGGAAGCCATGCCGATGAAAAATGTGTCAGAAGCGATGGGATTGCGAAACGCTCTTCTGGCTAATCTGGAACGAGCGCTGACCTGTTCAACGAAGCAGGAACAACAAGAGTTATTGAATATTGTAATTGTGGGAGGTGGAGCTACCGGGATAGAAGTAGCCGGAATACTTTCCGAGATGAAGAAATTTGTCTTGCCGAATGATTATCCTGATATGTCCAGCAGTCTGATGCACATCTATTTGATTGAAGCCGGGCCGCGATTGCTTGCCGGAATGTCGGAAGAATCATCTGCACATGCTGAACAGTTTCTCCGTGAAATGGGAGTAAATATCCTGTTGAATAAACGCGTTGTGGATTATCGTGACCATAAAGTAGTACTCGAAGATGGTACAGAGATTGCCACGCGTACTTTTATCTGGGTGAGTGGTGTCACCGGTGTGACTATCGGAAATCTGGATGCCTCTCTGATTGGGCGTGGAGGACGTATTAAAGTCGATTCATTTAACCGTGTAGAAGGGATGAATAATGTGTTTGCTATTGGCGACCAATGTATTCAGTTAGCTGATGAAAATTACCCGAACGGGCATCCTCAACTGGCACAAGTGGCGATCCAGCAAGGAGAACTATTGGCAAAGAATCTGATTCGTATGGAGAAAGGACAGGAAATGAAACCTTTCCATTACCGCAATTTAGGTTCGATGGCGACTGTCGGGCGCAATCGTGCCGTAGCAGAGTTTAGTAAAGTAAAGATGCAGGGATGGTTTGCCTGGGTGATGTGGCTCGTTGTTCATCTGCGTTCTATCCTTGGAGTACGCAATAAGGTTATTGTACTCTTGAATTGGGTATGGAATTATTTCACTTACGATCAGTCTATGCGTATGATTGTCTATGCCCGTAAAGCAAAAGAGATTCGTGATCGTGAAAAGGTGGAGGAAACTACCCATTGGGGGAAAGAACTGGTACAAGAGGAAAAGAACCCCTCAATTACATCATCATCCAAGTAGACAGGCTTCCTGTCGACAGGATGATAGATGCTATTCTGAACGGTAAATTCGTACAGGGTGTCCGATATCGGACACCCTTTGTTTTTTGTTATCTTCTATTTATCAACCATTTACGATTTTGGCACAGATTTGGTATATAAAGTACCGAATTGATACATCATAAAATAGTAAATGATCGGATATGGACAGAGAAATTCCTAAAGAGGTACGTCAAAAAGAACGTAATAAGAAGATAATTCGTTATTCATCCATTGGAGTGGCAAGTATTATTGTCATCGGTGTACTTATATCTGTATTAAGGGCAGGAGTGGAGGCAAAGGATCTTGTCTTTTCCACAGTCGATAAAGGGGTGATTGAGGTAAGTGTCAGTGCTTCCGGTAAGGTTGTCCCTGCTTTTGAAGAAATTATCAATTCTCCGATCAACAGTCGTATTATTGAAGTCTATAAAAAAGGGGGAGATAGCGTAGACGTAGGTACTCCGATTCTGAAACTGGACCTTCAGAGTACGGAAATTGAATATAAGAAGTTACTGGACGAGGAACAAATGCGCCAGTATAAGCTTGATCAGCTTCGCGTCAATAATCAGACGAAACTTTCCGATATGGCAATGCAGATTAAAGTTTCGGCAATGAAATTGAGTCGTATGAAAGTGGAGTTGAGAAATGAACACTATCTGGACAGTCTCGGTGCAGGAACAACGGATAAGGTACGCCAGGCTGAATTGAGCTATAATGTGGCTCAATTAGAGTACGAACAACTTCAGCAACAATATAAAAATGAGAAGGAAGTAGCTGCTGCCGAATTGAAAGTTCAGGAGCTTGATTTTAATATCTTCCGCAAGAGCCTTTCTGAAAAGAAACGTACGTTGGATGATGCACAAATCCGTTCCCCGCGTAAAGCTATTCTTACCTATATTAATAACCAGATCGGTGCACAGATTTCCGAAGGCGGACAGGTGGCTATCATTTCTGATTTGAGCCATTTTAAAGTGGAAGGTGAGATTGCGGATACGTACGGTGACCGTGTAGCAGCCGGAGGAAAAGCAATTGTTAAGATAGGGAGTGACAAACTGGAAGGTACAGTTAGCAGTGTTACACCACTATCCAAGAATGGTGTGATATCATTTACCGTTCAGTTGAAAGAAGATAATCACCGCCGCTTACGTTCCGGACTAAAGACAGATGTTTATGTGATGAATGCTGTGAAAGAAGATGTAATGCGCGTAGCCAATGGCTCTTTCTATGTGGGACGCGGTGAATATGAACTTTTTGTCTGCAACTCTGATAATGAACTGGTAAAACGTAAAATACAGTTAGGTGATTCTAATTTTGAATATGTAGAAGTGTTGAGCGGATTGCAGCTGGGTGATAAAGTAGTAGTAAGCGATATGAGTGCTTATAAGAACAAGAATAAGTTGAAAATTAAATAAACTAAATACTAGAAGTTATGATAACATTGAACTCTCTTTCTAAGATTTATCGTACGGACGAGATTGAGACGGTAGCATTGGAGAATGTGAATCTGACGGTAGAACGTGGAGAATTTCTAAGTATAATGGGACCTTCCGGATGCGGAAAATCCACCCTGCTGAACATAATGGGATTGCTTGATGCACCTACAATGGGAATGGTGGAAATCAACGGAATACGTACCGAAGGAATGAAAGACAAGGAACTGGCGGTTTTTCGTAATAAAACGCTCGGTTTTGTATTTCAGTCTTTTCATTTGATTAATTCGTTGAATGTGATGGATAATGTAGAACTCCCCTTGCTTTATCGACGTATGGCTGGTAGTGAACGAAAACGGTTGGCACAAGAGGTATTGGAAAAAGTAGGATTAAGCCATCGTATGAGACATTTTCCTACACAACTTTCCGGTGGGCAGTGCCAACGTGTAGCTATTGCCCGTGCGATTATTGGTAATCCCGAAATAATCCTTGCCGATGAGCCGACCGGTAACCTGGATTCAAAGATGGGAGCTGAAGTAATGGAACTGCTTCATCGGTTGAATAAGGAAGACGGACGTACTATCGTGATGGTTACCCATAATGAAGAACAGGCGAAGCAGACTTCGCGCACTATTCGTTTCTTCGATGGACGCCAGGTACAATAGAAACGGCCTCTTACGATTAGAACTAAATGGAAAAATTGATTAATGTATCTCTAAATTAAAAATCATCATGACAAAGAATATTTTCATCGTTGCGATAGCTGTCCTGTTAAGTGTTGCTTTCTGTTCGCTATCGGCACAAAATGTGAGTAAAGATTATAATGTAGACGAGTTTTCTGCCATAAACCTGCAATCTGTCGGGAATATTATTTTTACTCAATCGGCAGGATGCTCCTGCCGTTTGGAAGGTCCTTCTGAATTTGTAGAAAAAACAAGGGTGACAGTGAAAAACGGAACTTTGGTTATCTCGTATAAAGATAGGAATGCGAGGAATATCAAGAACCTTATTTGCTATATTACTGCTCCCGATTTGAGTAAAGTGAAAATTGATGGAGTAGGGAACTTCGATGCAAAAGAAGAACTAAAACTTAAAAATATAGCTTTCGAACTTGATGGAGTAGGCAACTGTAACGTGAAAAGTCTATATTGCGATGAGTTGAAACTAGATGTTGACGGAGTAGGCAATATGAAGTTGAATGTTGATTGCAGCACTATCAAAGCTAAAGTGGATGGAGTAGGAAATATCACTGTATCCGGTAAAGCGGATGCAGCTTTCTTTAAGCGGGATGGCGTTGGTAAAATCAACTCCAAAAACCTGAAGTGTAAAGACGTAACAAAGAAAGGTTGGAATTTCTAATGTAGAACATTCTTCTGTGAACTCCTGTAGAATCAAATCAAAAAAAGAATAAGAAGATGTGGAAGCAATACATAAAGCAAGCTCTTTACCAGTTGAAAGAGAACCGGCTTATTAGTATTGTCTGTATGGTAGGTACAGCTTTGGCTATTTGCATGATAATGGTGATCGTGCTGACATTGCAGATACGGATAAAAGACTGCGTGCCGGAAGTTAACCGTTCACGATCATTGTATGTCAAGGCAATGACGTCCCGGCATAAAGAGCAACACAATAATGCTGCCAGCAGCCAGATGTCCGTCACGACTGCCCGTGAATGCTTTAAGACGTTGACAATACCTGAAGCGGTTACCATTACTTCCGTTAATAATAAGATGCGTGCTTCTCTTCCCGGAGGAGGCAGGATGAGTGTAGATGAAATGGAAACGGATGAAGCGTTCTGGCAAGTCTTTTGCTTTGAATTCTTGTGTGGCAAACCATATACGAAAGCCGATTTTGAGAGTGGGCTGTCCAAGGCAGTGGTTTCTGCCAGTGTGGCACGCCACCTGTTCGGTACAACTGACGTGGTAGGGCGTACCATCCAATTAAATAAAGCGGATTATACCATTACAGGAGTAGTGAAAGACGTATCAAAGTTGGCGACAGCTTCTTATGCACAGGTCTGGATTCCCTATACATCAACAGATTTGGCTTCTTTCTCGTGGAGAGAAAATCTGATGGGACCTATGCGGGCGGTCATCCTTGCACGTTCGTCCGACGATTTTCCGGCTATTCGTGCTGAAGTCGAAAAATATCGTCAGGTCTACAATAGTAAGCTGAAGGATATGGAATTGATTTATCGTGGTCAGCCGGATACTCAATTTGCCTACCTTTACCGCCATTGGGGGACAGACTTGGATATGAAACACATTGTCAGGCGATTCATTCTTATCATTGTGATTCTCCTCTTGGTTCCAGCTATCAACCTAAGTAGTATGACTTTATCCCGCATGCGGAAGCGTATGACGGAAATCGGTGTCCGGAAAGCATTCGGTGCTACTGCCAACGAATTGTTCCGACAGGTATTCTGGGAGAATCTGATATTGACACTGCTTGCGGGAGTACTGGGACTGATATTGAGCTATTCAGCTACTTTCCTGTTAAACTCATTCCTTTTTGATAACAGTGAGAATGCAGGTCTTGCCGGGGAAACTTCTCTTTCCACTGATATGCTGTTCAGTCCGTTGACGTTTCTCGTTGCATTCTGTTTCTGCCTGTTATTAAATCTATTGAGTGCCGGAATTCCGGCTTGGAGAGTGTCGAGAATGAACATTGTAGATGCAATAAACCAAAGATGAAACGATGAAACAGTTATTGAAACAAATATATAATGAGCGCCGGAGCAATGCTTTTCTATGGATTGAGCTATTGTTGGTGTTTGTCGTATTGTGGTATATCGTTGATTTGGTTTATGTCACTTTGCATATCTATTATCAGCCAATGGGCTTTAATATAGAAAATACGTATGTATTACGTATGAACCGTCTTACCGATAAATCTACCGATTTCAATCCGGAGCTGACTGTTAAGGATGATATGACTGCTTTAAGGGAAATAGCCGGACGTTTGTCCCGTCATCCGGAAGTTGAATCTGTCTGTATCTCTCAAAACAGTATTCCATACAATGAAGGGTGCAGTGGAGCGAGTTTCCGTTTTCCGGATAACGACACGGTTTGGATAAGTACGATGGATCGTTGGACGACTCCTGAATATTATAAGGTGTTTCGTTTCCGGAATATCGATGGTTCCGGTCATGAAAGTCTGGTGAAAGCTCTGGAGAAAAATACAATAATCGTTCCTGTCGATGTTGCAGACTATTATCCGGATGCTACTTTCCACGGAAAAGACCTTTTGGGTAAAGAAGTTCGCATGAGTGATACCAACTTTCGTATTGCAGCTTTAACAGAGCCCGTTCGCTACGATCATTATAACATTGCCGGAAAACCTTTTACCGGAACCTATATCGGCACTTACCTTTCTGACGAACAAATGGAAACAGTCGAAAACGTAGCCTATCTCGAATTAAGTCTGCGTGTCCGCGAAGGTGTAGACGATGGCTTTGTGGAACGTCTTATGAATGATGCCGACCGTATCTATCAGGTAGGGAATGTTTATATACTTGATGTCACTCCATTAAGCAAAGTCCGGACAGCCAGTGAGATAGACAATGATAATGAATTACGTACCCAGTTCTGTATTCTCTTTTTCCTGTTGTTGAATATCTTTCTGGGAGTGATCGGCACTTTCTGGTTCCGTACCCAGCAACGCCGGGGAGAAGTTGCTTTACGCATGGCAATGGGAGCTAACCGGAAAAACATATTCTATCGTTTGATTACGGAAGGTTTGTTACTGTTAAGCATGTCGGCTCTTCCTGCCGTATTGATTGCATTCAATATTGGATATACTGAACTGGTGGATATATCACAAATGGCATTTACAGTACCCCGTTTCCTGATAGCCATTTTACTGACATATCTCTTGATGGCGATAATGATTATTCTTGGCGTGTTGTATCCGGCTCTGCAATCAATGAAAGTGCAACCGGCCGAAGCACTAAGAGACGAGTAAGAAATATACTGAACTTTATACTGGTAACGATCATGATAAAACTCTATTTTAAACAAGCATTCCATCTGTTGGGAGAAAATAAACTGCTTTCTTCTATTTCTATTATTGGTACAGCTTTGGCTATTGCTATGATAATGGTAATTGTGATTACTTTACGTGCGACTATTGCTCCCTTTGCACCGGAAACCCATCGTGACCGGATGCTTATTTTCCGGTTTGCCGGACTTCAAAGTAAGTCCAACGTGAATTGGCAAAGCAATGGCCCTATCGGATACAATACGGCAAAGGCTTGTTTCAAAGCAATGACAATTCCCGAAGCAGTTTCCATAACCAATATCTGGCAGGAAACAATGCTGGCTGCTAAACCGGCAGGTGAGATGGAAAGTTGTAGTGTGTTGCAAACAGACGATGCTTTCTGGAAAATATTTGAATTTGAGTTTCTATCCGGTAAACCGTATGATAATGCCGATTTTGATGCCGGAGCAGCAAAAGCTGTGATTTCCGAAGATATGGCTCGCCGTTTGTTCGGAACGTCAGAAGTGGTTGGAAAGACATTCCTTCTGAATCATTCGGCTTATATTGTTTGCGGAGTGGTACGTCCGGTCTCTAAACTGGCGAAATACGCCTATGCGCAAGTTTGGATTCCTTTGAGTTCAACAAGTGCCTTCACAGCCACTTGGGGCGATGACAATATCATGGGTATGACTGCCGTCTATATACTGGCTAAATCGAAAGACGATTTTCCGGCTATTCGTCAGGAGGCAGACCGCTTGCGGGCTATCTTTATGGCAGGGCATCCCAATTTCGATTTACTCTATCGCGGACAGCCTGATACTTATTTCGTAGCCGCGCAACGCTATTCCGCCAACAATCCTCCTGCTGTGAAAGAAGCAGTACGGCAATACATACTGACATTACTTGTCTTGTTGATTGTTCCTGCCGTCAACTTGTCCGGACTTACTTTGTCACGCATGCGTAAGCGTATCTCCGAAATAGGAGTGCGAAAAGCCTTTGGTGCCCCCAGACGGGAGCTTATGATGCAGGTACTATCTGAAAATATGCTTTATTCCCTGTTCGGAGGAATTCTCGGACTGGTATTAAGTTATGTCGCCGCTTTCCTTTTGGGAGGAATGCTTTTCTCCGTAGACTTTGTATCCAATGGGGGGGAAGATTTGCGGACCATGTGTGTAGACTTACTGTTCGATCCTACCGTATTCCTGCTGGCATTTCTGGCTTGCTTCCTACTCAATTTATTAAGTGCCGCCATTCCGGCATGGAGAGTAACTCGCACCAATATTGTGGATGCCATCAACGAAAGATAATTCTTCAACTCATCTAAATTCTAAAGAAAATGCAACTATTAAAACAAATATGGAACGAGCGCCGGTCAAACGGGTGGTTGTGGTCAGAACTATTAATTGTTTTTGTGGTCCTGTGGTATGTGGTCGACTGGACGTATGTGACAGCGCGTACTTATTACGAACCGGTAGGATTTGATATTACCGATACGTATTATTTGGAACTAAGCCTGAAAAACGACAAGAGTAATTCCTATCTTTCGAAAGAGCAAAAGAGTACATCTTTAGGACAAGATATTATCGAGTTGACTAATCGTCTCCGGAGATTGCCGGAAGTGGAGGCCGTTTCAATATCCAATAATGCGCGTCCCTATATCGGGAGTAACTCCGGTAGTATGTTACGTATCGATACATTAGTTAGTAATCCGCTACGGCGTTCGGTAACCCCTGACTTTTTTCAGGTCTTTCGTTATCAAAGTGCTGATGGGAGTGGTTATCAGCCGTTGGTGCAAGCTTTAAGGAATGGCAATGTCGTTGTTGGTGAAAATTTCTTGCCCAAAGATTATAAAGGCGATCGTACGCTGTTGGGTAAAGAAATGGTCGATGTGGATGATTCTACGAAAGTGTACAAGATAGGGGGAGTTTCGAAGAAGGTGCGTTACAATGACTTTTGGCCTAACTACAGTGATCGGTATGTAGCCATTGAACTTCCTGAAAAGATAATGGTCGAACTTGACGATGAACTTTATCCTTCAAGTGTAGAAGTTTGTCTGCGTGTGAAGCCGGGGACTTCTAAAGACTTTGCGGAACATTTGATGAAATTGTCTGTCAACCAGTTGAGTGTCGGCAACTTATTCATCTTGAAAGTGCATGATTATGAAGATATACGGAATGATTTCCAGCAAGAGAGCTATAATCAGGTACAGGTACGTTTCTGGATGATGGGATTCTTATTGCTTAATATCCTATTGGGCATTGTCGGCACCTTCTGGTTCCGTACGCAGCACCGTCGTGCCGAGTCTGCGCTTCGTATAGCAGTCGGGGCCAGCCGGATGCAGCTTTGGCAACGTTTAAATAAAGAAGGATTGCTATTGTTGACTCTGGCTGCTTTGCCTGCCGCCGTCATCTGTTATAATATCGGCCATCTGGAGTTGACTGAAGGGTATATGGAGTGGGGAGTAGTGCGTTTTCTTATTACATTTGTCATAACCTATTTCCTGATGTCTTTAATGATTCTCGTTGGCATTTGGTTTCCTGCTCGTCAGGTAATTCGCATACACCCTGCCGAGGCGTTGCGCGAAGAATAAAAAACTTGGGCTATCTGTTTGTTTTCAATATAATTAACGTATCTTTGTCGGCATAATATTGAAAACACCGCAGGCTTTAATTATATGAATCGACGCTACTATTGTTTGCTTATCGTTCTGTTTTTTGCTGTTCTTATTCAGGCGGCAGCAGCGGAACGTACATACAATATCCTGTTTATACAGTCATACACCTCACAGACTCCTTGGCATAGCGACCTTAATCAGGGGTTGGTCAAAGGATTTAAAGAAAGTGGCCTGAAGGTGAATATAACAACGGAGTATCTTGATGCCGATTTTTGGGCATTCAACTCCGAGAAAGTAATTATGCGTCGTTTTTGTCAGCGTGCTCGTGACAGGCAGACCGATTTGATTATAACAGCAAGTGATGAAGCTTTCTATACTCTTTTTGCCTGTGGAGATTCGTTGCCTTTGCAGATACCGGTCGTGTTTTTCGGCATTAAGTATCCTGATATGGAGCTGATTGCTACTCATCCCAATGTTTGCGGGTTCACTGCCAATCCGGATTTTGATGTCATATTGCGTCAGGCGCAAAAGATATTTCCCCAGCGGAAAGAAGTGGTATGTGTGATAGATAACAGCTTTTTGAGTAACAAAGGCCTTGAAGATTTTGAAGAAGAGTGGAAAATCTTTCAAAAAGACAATCCGGATTATAGAATGAAAGTCTATAATACCCAAAATCATACAACGAGTCACATCATTGCTGCTATTTGTTACCCTCGTAACAGCTACGAACGTCTGGTGGTTGCTCCTAAATGGTCGCCTTTCCTTTCATTCGTTGGCAAAAACTCAAAAGCTCCCGTATTTTCGAGTCAGAATGTGGGGTTAACTAATGGCGTATTCTGTGCATACGATTCCGATAGTTATGCTTCAGCATTATCGGCAGCTCAAAGGGCTGCTTTAGTCTTAAAAGGTACATCTCCCCAAGAAATAGGAGTGACAGAAATCACGCAGGGATTCATCTATGACTATAAACAGTTGGATTATTTTCATATTGACCCTGATAAAGTATCCTCTAGCGGAACCATCGTCAACGAACCGTATTGGGAAAAATATAAATACCTTTTTATACTGCTCTATCCGTCTATCCTGGCGTTGCTGATAGCTTCTATCGTGTGGTTGATGCGTGCCAACCGGCGTGAGTCCAAACGACGGATTCAGGCACAGACCCGTCTGCTCGTGCAGAATAAACTTGTGGAACAGCGTAATGAGTTTGATAATGTATTTCATTCCATCCGTGATGGTGTGATAACGTATGATACCGATTTGCACATTCATTTCACAAACCGCTCCTTATTACAAATGCTGCATTTGCCGTATGAGTCAGGGGGCCGTTTTTATGAAGGAATGATGGCAGGCAGCATCTTCAAGATATATTATAACGGTCAGGATATTCTTCATTCTATGCTGAAGCAGGTAGCTGCTAAAGGAGAAAGTGTGAAGATACCCCAGGGAGCTTTCATGAAAGAAGTGCATAGTGATAAATACTTCCCGGTGTCGGGGGAAATAGTCCCGATCCGTTCAAAGGATACGATTACCGGTATGGCACTTTCCGCACGGAATATTTCGAATGAAGAAATGCAGAAGCGTTTCTTTGATATGGCAGTAGACGAAAGCTCCATCTATCCGTGGCAGTTTGATATGGAAACCAACTGTTTCATTTTCCCGCAAGGTTTCTTGAAACGTCTTGGATACGATGAATCGGTTACTACCATCTCCCGTGATGAAATGGATCGCACTATCTATCCTGATGATTTGAAGGAAATAAGTCCGTTATTTAATAGAGCATTGACAGGAGAAGATTCTAATACCCGTCTGAATTTCCGTCAGCGGAATGTCAACGGAGAGTATGAATGGTGGGAATATCGTTCTTCCGTAATCACGGGATTGACACAAGATTCATTGTACAATATATTAGGTGTTTGCCAGAGTATCCAGCGATATAAGACTGCCGAGCAGGAGATGAGAGAGGCTCGTGATAAAGCCCTCCAGGCTGACAAACTGAAATCGGCGTTCCTTGCCAACATGAGTCACGAGATTCGGACTCCGTTGAATGCGATTGTAGGTTTCTCCGATTTGCTAAGCGATACGAGTGGTTTTACAAGCGAAGAGATTGCCTAGTTTATCGGAACCATTAATAAGAATTGCGGCCTGTTACTGGCTTTGATTAATGATATTCTTGATTTGTCACGTATCGAATCGGGAACCATGGAATTTATGTTCGCCGAGCATAACCTGCCGCTGTTATTAAAGACCGTCCATGATTCTCAACGCTTGAATATGCCACCGGGAGTAGAACTGGTGTTGCGTATGCCCGAAAGTGATAAGAAATATCTCACGACAGATAATGTACGCTTGCAGCAAGTCGTGAATAATCTGATAAATAACGCTGCTAAATTTACGAGCAGCGGTTTCATTACTTTCGGCTATGAAGATGATGAGGTTCCCGGCTACACCCGCATCTTTGTGGAGGATACCGGAGTCGGTATTTCTGAAGAAGGTATCCGTCATATATTCGAACGATTCTATAAAGTCGATAATTTCACCCAAGGAGCAGGTTTGGGATTAAGTATTTGTCAGACCATCATCGAACGTCTGAATGGTACCATCTCCGTCACCTCCGAAGTAGGTAAAGGCACTCGTTTCACTGTGCGCCTTCCTAACTACTGCGAATAATCGAACGTTCACTTTTGGGCATAGTGTCCGAAAATGGACACTTTTCTTATTTTCTAATCTGTTGATAATAAAAACTTTACTTTTTTGGCACATCGTTTGATTCTCTCATAGTGGAAAATACTGTGTATAATGAAAAAGAAAAGTATATTGTTTGCTCTTGCTGCCGTTTGCCTGCCGTTGGCATTGTCGGCACAGAAGGAAAGGGAAATAACCTTGAATGAAGCTATTGCTATGGCGCGTATTCAATCTGTTGACGCTGCTGTTGCCTTGAATGAATTGAAAACGGCCTATTGGGAATTTCGTACCTTTCGTGCTGATCTTCTGCCGGAAGTCAACTTGACCGGAACCCTGCCCAATTATAACAAATCATATAGTTCCTATCAAAATTCGGACGGTTCTTACGGTTTCGTCCGTAATAACACATTGGGGCTTACCGGTGATCTTTCTATCGATCAAAACATCTGGCTTACTGGTGGTAAACTCTCGCTGACTTCCTCTCTCGACTATATCAAGCAATTGGGAGCCGGAGGAGACCGGCATTTTATGTCGGTTCCTGTCACATTACAACTTACACAACCCATCTTTGGAGTCAATAATATAAAGTGGAACAGACGCATCGAACCGGTTCGTTATGCCGAAGCGAAAGCAGCCTTTATCACTGCTACCGAAGAAGTGACGATGCGTGCCATCACTTATTACTTTAATCTTTTGTTGGCAAAAGAAAATCTTGGCACGGCGAAACAGAACCAGACAAACGCCGACCACCTTTATGAAGTAGCCCTTGCCAAACGCAAAATGGGGCAAATTTCCGAGAATGAACTCTTGCAGTTGAAACTCTCCGCTTTAAATGCGAAAGCTGCATTGACGGAGGCAGAGAGTGATCTCAATGCCAAGATGTTCCAGCTCCGTGCCTTTTTGGGAGTAGGAGAGGATGAAGTACTAAACCCGGTTCTTCCCGAAGCTGTGGATGGCCCGAGGATGGAGTACAATCAGGTGTTAAATAAAGCATTGGAACGTAATTCTTTTGCACAGAATATCCGTCGCCGCCAGTTGGAAGCCGACT
Source organism: Bacteroides sp. LFL-34 (assembly GCF_027257075.1). Taxonomy (NCBI): domain Bacteria; kingdom Pseudomonadati; phylum Bacteroidota; class Bacteroidia; order Bacteroidales; family Bacteroidaceae; genus Bacteroides; species Bacteroides sp. LFL-34. The sequence continues at coordinate 57,007 of NZ_JAPQKZ010000043.1, forward strand.
ATGAGGTAGCTACCGCACGCGGAAATTTGCGTAGTGTCGATTTGTTTGCAAGCGTAGGATATACGGGTGAGAACCGGAATTTTCCGGCCGTTTACAGGAACCTGCAGGATAATCAGATTGTTCAGGTAGGCGTTAAGATTCCGATTCTCGATTGGGGAAAACGCCGTGGGAAAGTCCGGGTAGCCAAGAGCAACCGGGATGTAGTGCTTTCAAAAATTCGTCAGGAACAGATCAACTTCAATCAGGACATTTTTCTGTTGGTGGAGCATTTCAATAATCAGGCGCAGCAGTTGGACATAGCGAAGGAAGCCGATGCAATTGCACAGCAACGTTATAAGACCAGTATTGAAACTTTCCTGATAGGCAAAATTAATACCTTAGACCTGAATGATGCGCAGAACTCTAAAGATGAGGCAAGACAGAAACATATTTCCGAACTCTATTATTATTGGTATTACTATTATCAGATTCGCAGTCTGACGTTATGGGATTTTCGTACCAATACCGAACTTGAAGCTGATTTTGATGAAATCATCCGGCAATAGAAAGGGTAGGAAAAAGCTTTTGAATCTTATGGAGGAACTTGCAGTAAATAGTATTATTTTCTATTCCGTTCTTGCTTTTTACGAATTAATTTCGTATCTTAAGAGTTTTAATCCTTTCGGAGACAGGTGGTCATTTTATAGAGTGACAATAGTCATCTTATAAGATGATATTTATCACTCTATAAGGTGACTTTTGTCCCATTGTAACTGGATAATTACTCGACTGCATAAACAATTATAAATTACTGTACTGAAAATCTTTATTTAGTGCAGTGAAAAATCTTAAATACAATAATAAGAAAACAGCTTTATTACGTAACTTGTATTATTGAGGCGTGCATTCCGTGATTTATATATCAATCATTTGGTAGCAAACTATTTATTAGTACCTTTGGAGTGTGAGAAAAAGTTGTTAATTGACTGGGTAAAACTCAAATATAACTATGATTCTGATAATTGATGACGACAGCGCAGTGCGTTCTTCGCTTAGCTTCATGTTGAAGCGGGCAGGATATGAAGCACAGACCGTTCCCGGTCCACGGGAAGCTATGGAAGTAGTACGTTCCGTAGCTCCGGATTTAATCCTGATGGATATGAACTTCACTCTTTCTACAACGGGTGAGGAGGGTTTGACCCTACTCAAACAAGTAAAAATATTCCGTCCCGAAACACCGGTGATATTGATGACCGCTTGGGGAAGTATCCAACTTGCCGTGCAAGGAATGCAGGCAGGAGCTTTTGATTTCATAACGAAGCCCTGGAATAATGCCGCCTTGTTGCAACGCATTGAAACGGCACTCCAACTTTCGGGCACTCCACAGGAACCAACGCAGGAACAGAGCGATTCTTTCGACCGCAGCCACATCATCGGGCGTAGCCAGGGATTGATGGATGTGTTGAATACGATTGCCCGCATAGCAAAGACCAATGCCTCTGTCCTCATTACAGGGGAAAGCGGAACAGGTAAGGAATTGATAGCCGAGGCCATTCATATCAACAGTCAGCGTGCCAAACATCCCTTTGTGAAAGTGAATCTTGGAGGTATCTCTCAAAGCCTGTTCGAAAGTGAAATGTTCGGGCACAAGAAAGGAGCTTTTACCGATGCTTCCGCAGACCGTATCGGACGTTTCGAAATGGCAAACAAAGGGACGATTTTCCTGGATGAAATAGGTGATCTCGATCCTTCGTGCCAGGTGAAGTTACTGCGTGTATTGCAGGATCAGACATTTGAAGTGCTCGGCGACAGCCGTCCGCGCAAGACGGATATCCGGGTAGTATCAGCCACCAATGCCGATTTACGCAAAATGGTGGGCGAACGTACTTTTCGTGAAGACCTCTTCTATCGTATCAATCTGATAACAGTGAAACTGCCGGCCTTGCGCGAACGTCGTGAAGATATTCCCTTGCTGGCACGTCATTTTGCCGACCGTCAGGCGGTAACCAACGGATTGCCTAGTACGGAGTTCTCTGCCGATGCCCTGCAATTCTTGAGCCGTTTGCCCTATCCGGGGAATATTCGTGAATTGAAGAACTTGGTGGAACGTACCATTCTGGTAAGTGGTAAACCGCTGCTTGATGCTTCCGACTTTGATGCGCAGTATATTCGCCACGATGACGCAAGAGTGACCGAAGGCGCAGCTCTGGCTGGTATGACTTTGGATGAAATAGAACGCCAGACCATTCTCCAGGCGTTGGACCGTTACAAAGGAAATTTGAGTCAGGTAGCTACGGCATTGGGTATCAGCCGTGCAGCACTCTACCGCCGTCTCGAAAAATATAATATAACAATGTGATAGATTTAGGTACGTGCCTAATAATATTAAGATTAACCGTTAACCACAGATAACGTGCGTATAAAAGGATTCTTTTACATACTAGTCTTTCTGCTGCTGGCATTAGGTAGTGTATTGCTGTTCCTTTCCAGTCAACTGAATACAATCTTTTTCTACATAGGGGAGGGGCTGATACTTTTCATCCTCATTTATATGACCTTTTTCTATCGTAAGATCGTGAAGCCGTTGAATACAATCGGAAGCGGTATGGAACTGTTGCGTGAGCAGGATTTCAGTAGCCGTCTTAGCCCTGTAGGTCAATATGAGGCCGATCGTGTGGTGAATATCTTCAACCGCATGATGGAACAGCTCAAGAATGAACGTCTCCGCCTGCGTGAACAGAATAATTTTCTTGATTTGCTGATTAAAGCTTCTCCGATGGGAGTGATTATAACTTCCCTTGATGAAGACCTTTCGGAATTGAATCCGATGGCTTTGAAAATGCTGGGTGTTCGTTTGGAAGACGTACAAGGCAAGAAGATGAAAGAGATCGATTCTCCGTTAGCGGTGGAATTGGCTAACCTCCCGAAAGGAGAGAAGGTAACCGTCCGTCTGAACGACTCGAATATCTACCGGTGTACTCATTCTTCTTTCATTGATCGTGGATTTCAGCATCCTTTCTACTTGGTAGAAACTCTCACCGACGAAGTGATGAAAGCGGAAAAGAAAGCATACGAGAAAGTGATTCGCATGATTGCCCACGAAGTGAACAACACGACTGCCGGCATTACTTCCACACTGGATACGGTAGAACAAGCCCTTTCCAGCGAAGAAGGAATGGAAGACATCTGCGACGTGATGCGTGTATGTACCGACCGTTGTTTCTCGATGAGTCGTTTCATCACCCGTTTTGCCGATGTGGTGAAAATCCCCGAACCGACACTCTCTTCTGTCAATCTGAATGATTTGGTTTTCACCTGCAAGCGGTTTATGGAAGGAATGTGTAATGACCGTCGCATTACACTCCGCATGGAAATAGACGAAAGTCTGAAAGATGTGATGCTGGATGCCGCTTTGTTTGAGCAAGTACTCGTAAATATCATCAAAAATGCAGCGGAAAGCATTGAAGCCGATGGGGAAATAATAGTCCGCACCCTCGCTCCGGCCACTGTTGAAGTGATAGATAACGGTCAGGGAATCAGCAAAGAAACAGAAGCTAAACTGTTCAGTCCTTTCTTCTCTACCAAACCGAACGGTCAGGGAATCGGACTCATCTTTATTCGCGAAGTACTGATGCGTCATGGGTGCACATTCTCTTTGCGAACCTATGCCGACGGACTGACCCGATTCCGTATTACTTTCCCCTAATTGTGTCAAATAAGAACATTTCTTCCGTCAAATAGACCTTTTTTTGTCTTGAAATCACTCCTACCTTTGCCCCGCTCAATTCAATAGGATTTAAGGTATGAGATTAATGAAAAAAGGCACATTGACGCTCTTTCTTTTATTGGCTATCAGTATTCCGCTCAGTGCGCAGTATGTGGTACAAGGGGTGGTGACTGATTCTCTGACCAAAGAACCTTTGCCTTATGCATCTGTACGCTTAAAAGGGTTCTTCGTCAAATTTGGTGGTACTTCTTCTATTGTGAATAAATAATCTTCGCTCTCAGTAGTTTAATTCCTGCCCTATTGTACATCTGTCTTTTTACCGCTTTAATTTTATTCACTG
>NZ_JAPQKZ010000044.1:0-60912 GCF_027257075.1 Bacteroides sp. LFL-34
TAGCACCGCAAAACGCTGAAAATAGCACAGTTGCTAACTCGTTACCACTGTTTCTCAAATACTCAGTTAAATGTTTATTCTTCAAACGGTTATATTAAACCGTTGAAAATCTAAAATATAATTTAAACAGGGATATATTTCTTCTTGATAATACGTAAGAAAATTAATATAAGAGGGCGAACCTATAGAATTCAGAAGTTTTATACTTCCTATTCTATTGCTCGCCCTTTTATTGGCTTCATGAGCTGTTTCAGCCTATTCTGACAAGGGTATATTCTCACTTCGATGAGAAAAAGTTCTCATTGCAGTGAGAGTTTTTTCTCATTATAATGAGTATTTTTTCTCATCGCAGTGAGAATGCTTGAGAATGTGTACTTCCCTGATAATGTTTCCTTTCTTCACATAATCTTTCGGCAATATCCCGAACTGCTTCTGAAAGCAACGGGCAAAGTACGAAGGATTATTGAATCCTACAATGAAACAAACCTCATTGATCCGGTATTTACGCCAAGTGTTATCTGCAAAACGTTCTTTATAAAGAACACTCCTTCCAGATTAAAGGGCTTATTTACCTAATTATGTTTCCTGTAAATACTCATTTTACCGAAACATAGTTAGGTAAATAAAATAAAGTTCTTATATTTGCATGAATTGAAGGTTATTAAAAAACTGATTTTGGTATGGAAAAGACTCTGATACGCCAGAATGCCCAATGGAATGGCAAAATGTTTGATCAATATGGGGAGCCGTTTTTCTATACCGGCTGTGGGTAAGGCACTGAAAAGCAATGAAAATACAGTTGCGTCCTATCTCAACTTTTTGTGTGACAGTTATATTTGCGTCGATGTACGTAACTTTTCTTATTCTTTGAAAGAGACTTCCCGTTCCCAGCATAAGTGTTATTTCATTGACAATGGCTTGGTTTCAGCCAATGTCTTTCGTTATTCTCCGCAAAGTGGTAGTGCCTTGGAGAATCTTGTTTATAATGAGCTGAGAAATAAAGGGTATATGAATATTTCATTCGACAATAGTAAGACGGAATGTGATTTTTTGGCGTATAAAAACGGGAAAGCTTATGGCTTTCAGGTTTGCTATGAACTGAATGACATGAACCTGAAACGTGAACTGTACGGATTCGAACTGGAAAATGTGATGCTCGAAAAGAAGACCCTGCTTACTTACAACCAGAAGGAAACTTATGGGGATATTGAAGTTGTTCCCTTTTGGGAATGGGTTATGTCACCACCTTTCACATAATCTTTCGGCAATATCCCGAACTGCTTCTGAAAGCAACGGGCAAAGTACGAAGGATTATTGAATCCTACAATGAAACAGACCTCATTAATCCGGTACTCCCCTTTCCGCAAAAGTTCTCCGGCTGTTTTGAGCCGTATCAACCGGATATAATCATTGGGTGGCATTCCGGTCAGCCCTTTCAACTTGCGCTGTAAGTTGGAACGGCTGATAGCCATCTCCTCTGCCATCTTATCGATGGTAAATTCTTCATTGGTGAAATTGCGGGTAATGATTTCATTGATCGTGTTCAGCCATTTCACGTCTGTTTTGTTCATTAATGTCTGGTCGTATGACATATTCGGAACGGTTGTAAAGTGGTTGAACAGCATGCGCCGGTTTTCAAGCAGATTATTGATAGTGGCTTTCATGTGGCTTAGCGAGAAAGGCTTTTCTATATAAGCGTCCGCACCATAGTCAAGACCCGCAATTTTCGAATCGATGCTGTCGAGTGCCGAAAGCAGGATAAACGGGATATGGCAAAGCATATTGTCGGAACGGATGGACTTTAATAATTCGAATCCGTCCATGTGAGGCATGACGATGTCACTGATAATAAGATCTACTGTTGTGGTCTCCAGACACTCCAAGGCTTCCTTGCCATTGGCGGCTGTATGGATGGTGTAGGTATTTCCCAGATTCTTAGCCAAAAACTCCAGCATATCCGTCGTGTCTTCCACTACCAGAAGAGAGTAACCGGCGGGTTCGCCTTCTTCTTCCAAAGCGGGAACCTTGTCGGGCATGGAAGTAATGGAGGGGCTGACAGAGATGCTTTTCTCCAAATACGGAATTTCCACACATACCTCGCACCCTTCCGTATAGCTGGGATTGATATAAACCTTTCCCTTATGCTTCTCCACCAACAATTTGACGAGACTCAATCCGATGCCTACTCCCGATCCGTTATTTCCTGTATTTCCCACCTGATAAAACGGTTCGAAAACCTTGCTGCATTCCTCTTGCGGAATACCCGGACCGTCGTCACGTACACACAGGGAGAGCGTGCGCCTTTCAGAAGACAGATGTTCGTCCATAATGACCATAATGCGGGTGCGGGCATATTTCATGGCATTCGTCAACAGGTTGCTGACAATTTTAGTCAGAGCTTCCTGGTCTACATTATATTGCAGATGTTCTTTCGGCAGCGAGACACTGAAAGATATTCCGGTCAGGGAGATGGCACGGAAACGGTCGATGATGTCCTCTATCATTCGGTTGATGTCTACCTGATTGAATGAAAGCGTATAACCTTCCTTGTCCACTTTACGGAAGTCGAGCAATTGCTTGATAAGCTCCATCAGCCGGTTGGTGTTCTTCCGTATCACAGACAGGTTGCTTTCCACTTCACTGTTCCATTCATGTGTTTCCAAAATAGCTTCCAGCGGAGCTTTGATGAGACTTACCGGAGTCTTGATTTCATGCGCCACTTGGGTGAAGAATGTAATTTTCGACTGGAACAACTCCTGATTCTTGATTTGTTCCATCTCTTTCATCTTTCTTATTTTCACGGCCTGTTGCTTACGCAGATAAAGCCTTACCAGAAAATAAGTGAAGCCACATGCAATTAGTAAATAGAAAATCTTGGCGTAGATCGTTTTCCAGGGTGGAGGAAGAATTTCAATATGCAGGCAACAGTCGTTATTGCTCCAATATTCATCGTTGTTACTGGCTTTCACACGGAAAGTATATTCACCCGGAGGCAGGTTGAGAAAAGATACGTTATGTTTATCCGTGTATATCCATTCTTTGTGAATACCGTCCAGTTTGTAGGCATATAAATTCTTGCTGGGAGCCACATAACTAAGACTTTCGAACGTGATGTCGAACGACACCACCTGATAAGGAACAGTTACCTGTCCGCTAAGAGCAGGTATACGCTTGCTAAGGCTTACTTTGTCGTCGGGGCTATGCATATATACCGCCGAGATAGACGCTGTAGGTCTTACCTTATTAATAGATAATTTGAACGGATAAAAACAATTAAACCCGTTCACCCCACCGAAATAGAATTTCCCGTCACTGGCTTGCAGGGAAGAACGGAAATTGAACTGGTTGCTTTGCAACCCATCCTCGATGGTATAGAGCTGTGCCCGTTTGTTCTGCGGCTCATACCGGATCAGTCCCCTGTTGGAAGAAAGCCAATAGTTACCCGATTGATCGTCCAGTATGCCATAGATGATATTGTTTGGCAGATTCTCTTTGGTAGAGAAGTTTTCAAAACGGTCTTCCTGATAGTGATAACGGCAGATGCCACCGCCTTCGGTGCAGAACCATAGATGCTGTTTATGATCGATATACACACGGATTACCCAGTTGCTGCAAGGAGAATCAGGATTTGCCGGGTCATTGCGATAGTTGTGTAATTTGCCGGTTTGGCGGTTGTAACGCCAGATACCGTCCCTTTTGCTTGCCAGCCACAGGTCTCCGTATGGGTCTTCAACCATATCGTAGATAAAGATATGGCTTAAAGGTTCCAATGTCCGGAAAGAATCACTTTCCGGGTCATACTGACAGAACCCGGAGAGCGTTCCCAGATAAATGCTGCCATCCTTCGTTTGATAAATGGAGTAGATATGATCGTTAGGAATTGAATGTGGGTTTGCGCGGTTATGGCGATAGTTTTTCATTTTTCCCGTTTGAATATCCAGGATATATAATCCACGGGAGAAACTGCCAATCCACAATTTCCCTTCATTGTACAACAGTGCATGGATATTGTGATAACCGATATTAGGGTTATTGCTTCTCAACAGATGGTTTTTAAACTTCTTCGTGCGGGGATCAAAGAGGTTCAGTCCCCCGTCTTCGGTGGCAATCCAAATGTTGCCGTTGGGATCTTCGCAGAATTGGCTGATTACATTTCCCGAAAGAGAATTTTCCGTACCATTGGGATAATACCACTCGATATCCTTATGCTTGGGAGACAGGTAACTCACTCCACTGAAATAAGTCCCGATCCAAATTCCCCCCTCCCTATCTTGATAACAGGCATAGATACTTTCTTTATTTTGTTCGTCGTCGGTAGGCAGACATTCTCCTGTCGTGGTGTTGAATGTATAAAGTCCGTCGTCGGAGCCGAGATAGAAAGAGTTGGCCGTCCGTTGAAACAAGGTGCGGATGCGTGGAATGGTAAGCGTGTCCCCTTCTCCGAAATAATAGCGGAATTGTCCCGTTTCCTTATTGAACCGTGCCAGTCCTCCGTACCATGTGCCCGCCCATAATACTCCCTGCGAACTTTCCATCAAAGAGATAATCTCGTTGCAGGCAGGACGTCCGAAAGAAGTGTCCTCGGATATATACCCTGTGAAGTTGTCCGTGCGTTGGTTGTATTTCGCCAAACCATTCCGGGTACCTATCCAGATAGTTCCGAACGAGTCGTTGTAGATCACCCACACGTGATTGTCCGGCAATGAATGGGGATCGGAAAGAGAATGTAGATACTGCTTCAACGTACCTTTTTTCTCGTTGTAGACAAACAGTCCGTTGGTTGTTCCGATCCATAACTGCCTGTCATTGTCGTATGCCATTCCGAAGACACTGTTGACTGTCACTCCGTCTTCCGTCTGTGTATCGAATACGGAGAATTTCTCCTCCCGCGAATCGAATAAATACAGTTTTTCCGTACTGGCCACCCAAATCTGATTGTTATCCTGATGGCGGCAGATCGTTACTATATTCATATAACTGTTTCCACCGTTTTCTGACGAATGTCCGTAGTTGGTGAACTCGATACCGTTGAAACGATTCAATCCATCCTGTGTTGCAAACCACATATATCCGATGCTATCCTGAAGGATGCTTCGGACACAATTGCCCGATAACCCCGATCTAACGTCATATTTCTTGTAGATATTGGCGAAGACCAGGGAAACCGATGCTAGCAGTATACATATAGATAAGATGGATCGTTTCATAATTTCCTTTCTTTGTATCTCCTTTGTAGAAGCCTTTATTTCACATCATCCCACGTATCTGTGCGGAATGGGAAAGCACTCAATCCGAAAGTATTCCGCAGCGTGATATTTCCCACATAATTACGGAAAGCATAGCGCACGGCAATCGGTTGGGCTACCTCTTCACTCCACACTTCTACTGTGTTGGTACGTCCTACAATCTTTGCTTTCGCCGGATAGAACTTCTTGTCCGCTCCCGCAATCTCAAATCCTTCCAGTTCGGAGAAAGTAGGGAACAACCCCGCAGGTGCATTATCAAATGTCACTATGGCCTTTTTGTCCGCATAGTCCACTTTGGTCATCGTCGGACCGTTGGATGGCAATCGGCGAATACCGTATGTTTTAGTCAGTGCAAGCGTAGCCAACCGAAGCCCTACTACATCCTTCTGTGGCGGATGGATACAGAATTCATCACCAATATCCGTAGTAGGCACCATGCCCGAATTAGGAATTGTTTTCAGTGCTTCCATCTGTGCTTCCCGCAATAGAGCGGCCCCTGTATCACGGCTGTCCTTATATTTATGAGGAGCAATCTGCACATAATAGAAAGGCATATCGGGAGCCTCCCATACATTTCTCCATAGCTGCACCATAGCAGTCATCATCGGAGCATAGAATTGATAGTTGGATATATTCGATTCTCCCTGATACCAAAGGAAACCGCGTGCCGTGAAGTTCTTAACAGGCCATAACATCGAGTTGTACAGACATTCCAAACGCTGGTGCACCCCTCTTTTAGGATTTTTGGCAGCTTCAATGTTCATACCTTCCACGGTTTTCAATGTCGGTTCATCCATCCATGCTTCAATCGCCGAACCTCCCCAACTGTTGATAACCAGTCCTACCGGGAGATGGAGACTTTCAGTCAGTTGGCGGGCAAAGAAATAGGCGGCGGCACTGCAATCAATGCTCGTTTCGGGTGACGATACTTCCCATTTTCTTTTCTCGAAATCCGTGCGGCGTTCTGTATCATTGGTTCTCGGTACGGTAATAAAACGAATACGGTCGCGATAATTTCCCGAGTTCAGCAGCGTTTCAAGTGAGTGGTCAATGGGTTGTGCTGCATTTCCCATCATACGCATTTCCATGTTCGACTGTCCGGAGCAGATCCACACCTCCCCTATCAGTATATCCGAGAGAGTGACCGGAGTGCCGTCACTGATCGTAATAGAATAAGGAGTATATCCTCCTTCGGGAGTGTCTACTTTTACCAGCCAGGCCCCGTCTTTATCCGTAGATGCCTGATAAGTCCGGTTGTTCCACGAAGTGGTGACAGTTACTTTTTTGCCATCCGCCCAACCCCATAACTTAACGGAGCTGTTCTGTTGAAGTACCATGTGATCTCCCATCATTGCAGGGAGTTTTACTTTGCCTTGTGCAATCGGCAGGAATAAAAGTGATAAAATAAGAAGTAGAAAATGTTTTTTCATACTGTTTTTATTAGATATTCGACGAATAATTATTAGGTATCAGGCAAAAATACAACCTATTTTTAAATATGGAATAAAACTAGCTAGTCATTTTCTGATAAAAGCTGGTCGAAATCTTAAAAGCTTGTTTTTCCTTTCCATTCTCCGCCGAATTTTCTTAATTAGTGGCATCAATCGCCTAAACAGTATTATTAGATTGGCTAAATATCCCATTTCTTTGCAGGGTGAGTATTTAACAACCTAATTGTTTCATTAAATCTAATAAAATGAAAAAGAAGCATTATCTATTATTTTTATTGGCTTCGCTCTTTTTACTGACAGATGTGGTGTGGGCACAAACATCTGCCACGGTAAATGGAGTAGTGATCGATGAGAATGGAGAAACCCTGCCGGGTGTTTCCGTCGTCGAAGTAGGTACAACAAACGGTGTCCTGACAGACCTGAACGGACACTATACCTTAAAAACAACTTCTGCCAAACCTTCCGTTTCTTTCAGTTACATTGGTTATCAGACCACCACGCTTCCCCTGAACGGGCGTACGAAACTCGATGTACAGATGAAAGTGGAAACGAAAGTGCTGGATGAAGTAGTGGTAGTGGGCTACGGTGTACAGAAGAAAGTGAACCTGACCGGCTCCGTGACTTCCATCAACTTTGCCGACCAGACGGAAGGACGACCCATCATGAGTGTTTCTTCCGCCCTTTCGGGACTCGCCGCCGGTATGAACGTCACACAAGCTTCGGGACAACCCGGCTCGGACGGTGCCACCATCCGCGTCCGCGGTAACGGTACGTTCAATACCAACTCCCCATTAGTCCTGGTGGACGGTATCGAATGGAGCATGGATAATGTGAATCCCAACGACATCGAAAGCATCTCCGTACTGAAAGACGCTGCCTCCACAGCTATTTACGGTACGCGTGCCGCCAACGGAGTCATCCTTATCACCACCAAAAGCGGGAAAGGCAAACCGCAAATCTCCTATTCTTATTCGGGAGTTGTGCAGATGCCTTACAATAACCTCTCTTTCGTGAGCGACTATGCCCGCTATATGGGACTGGTGAACGAGGCTTGCGACAATGTGAATACCAAAGGTATCTTCTCGCAGGAAAGCATCGACCGCTGGAGGGCTGCTTCTGCCGATCCGAACGGGTTGAACGAGTACGGAGTACCCAATTACGTAGCTTATCCCAACACCGATTGGTTCGACGAAGTATTCGACACCGGATATTCGCAAGAGCACAATCTGTCTGTCTCCGGCAGTTCGGAGAAAGTGAAATACATGCTTTCTTTGGGCTATCTTGACAATCAGGGAGTCATGAACCGCTGGAACCTCGACTCAAGTACGCAGAAAATCAATTTCCGTACCAACCTGGAAGCCAAGATAGTGAAATGGATGACCGTCGGCACCCGTCTCTACGGACAAAAGCAAGATTACGGGATGGCTAATATCAGCAACGGATTCAAGTATCTCTATCAGACCACTCCGGGTGTATACCCCGGCGAACCGAACTACTGGGGACGTGCCGCACTGGCCAGCGAAGAATCTTCCAATGCCAATAATATCTTTGGTCAGATGGCAGGAGCCACCGGTTTCAATACCGTCTGGCGTCTCAACGCATCAGTCTACGGAATTATCACTCCCTATAAAGGGCTCAACATTGAAGGTACATTCAACTATTCGCCGACATTCACCGACAAGTCTTCTTATAGCCGCCAAAATGGTTATTGGGACTACGTCACCGACCAGCGCGTCAGTGAAAGCGCGTTGGAGAACGCTTCCATCACCAATACGAGTGCACGCACCTGGCGTCAGAGTGCCGAAATACTGGTACGCTACAATACAACTATCAAGAAAGACCACGACCTGGGCGCACTGCTCGGATATTCCGCACAGGAATATTACAGCAAGAGCTTTGCCGTTTCCCGTAAAGGCGCTACGGACTGGACGCTGAACGAATTAAGCACTTACGAGACGCTCGTCAGCTCTTCCAGCTCGGCACCCGCCAAATGGGGATTGCTCTCTTATTTCGGCCGTGTCAACTACGGATATAAAGGACGTTATCTCTTCGAAGCCAACCTTCGTGCCGATGCCTCCTCCCGTTTCGGTGTGAACCAGCGTTGGGGATATTTCCCCTCGTTCTCCGGCGGATGGCGTATCTCGGAAGAATCATTCATGCAAGGCGCATCGGACTATCTCTCTAACCTGAAACTCCGTGTTTCTTGGGGAAAGACAGGTAACAACTCTACGGGCAACTACGACTGGCAGGCAAACTACGCCACAGGCAATGTCGTAATCGACGGTGAAGGAACCAAAGGACTGGTACGCAAGAAACTAAGCAACGACAAGCTGCATTGGGAAAGTACCGCCACCACCGACATCGGACTTGATTTCGGCTTCTTCAACAACCGCCTGACGGGTGAGATAGACTATTATAATAAGTATACTTCGGACATTCTCTACCATCCCGAACTCTATCTTTCGATGGGTGTCGTAGGCTCTGCTCCCGAGAATCTGGGTGAAGTGCGCAACCGTGGTGTTGAATTTACCCTCAACTGGAACGACCGCATCGGAAAAGATTTCGAATACCGGGTGGGTATGAACTTCTCTTTCAACGCCAACAAAGTAATGAAGTTCAAAGGCGAACTCCAGAAATACTGGACGTATGATGCGCAGGGAAACAAAGTGAGCTATGTCAATAACTTCAGTGATGTGTCTGAATCCGGTTTCGGAGGTTATATCTGTGAAGGCCGCCAACTGGGGGAAACCTATATGTATAAGGTGTACAGAGGTTCCGGCGAAGGCTATACCGGAGGTGCGGTGGATATCCATGCGGGACCGAAGGACGGAATGATACGTACGAAAGAAGATATGGTATGGGTGCAGGCTATGATTGACTCCGGTTATTCGTTCGGAGGAATGAAGACGGTTGCCAAAGACCAGCTTTGGTATGGTGACATACTCTATGCCGACAGCAACGGTGATATGAACTACGGCGATACCAACGACCGGGATTTCTCCGGACACACCAGTGTCCCCAAATTCAACCTGGGTTTCAACTGTGCCTTCTCTTACAAGAACATTGATTTCTCCATGTTATGGTCGGGAGCTTTCGGGCATTACCTCAACTGGAATACTGATTACTACAACTCGACACTGGTCAGCCATGGATATGGCATTATCGAGCATATCGCCGATAACCATTACTTCTTCGATCCTTCCAATCCGGACGATCCGCGCACCAACCAGTCGGGCAAATATCCCCGTCTGACATACGGTACTACCTATAATAACAGAATCCAGAGCGACTGGAACGAATATAAGGCCGACTATTTCAAATTGAAGAATATCCAGATCGGCTATACGTTGCCGCAACGGATTTCCAGCAAGTTCTTTGTTAGCAAGCTCCGTGCTTTCGTGTCGATGGACAATATCCTGACGATTACCAGCTATCCGGGACTCGATCCGGAGATAGGAACAGAAATCGGTTATCCGTTGATGCGTCAGATCTCTTTTGGCGGACAGATTACCTTTTAATGATGTAGAACTAAAAAACAGAATCTGATATGAAAAAGATATTAATGATTTTAACGATGGCGCTGGCGGCTACCTCCTGCATGGATATTCTCGATGTGGCTCCGGAAGACCAAATAGCAAGTGAAAACATGTGGACCACGGAGGAGCTTGCCGACAAGGGAATGGCAGGACTCTACTTCCCGTTCTATGCCACCCAACTCTCCTCCACCCAGCTTCGTCGTGCCGACGGACTGAACCGTCAGGGAATCGAAGCTATGAGCTTTGCAACCGATTATTATTCCAACAACTATCCGGTGGAACTGCTTTCGCTGGCCACCAAACCTGCCAATGACTTTCAGGTGTGGTATGAATGGAAGTTCTGTTACACCATCATCCATGCGTGTAACGATGCGATTTCCAATCTGCATAAAGCGGATATGAGCGCTAATAAACTGGCGCGTTACCAATGCGAAGCCCGTTTCCTCCGTGCCTGGGCATACAATCGTCTGAATATGCTTTATCAGGGAGTCCCCGTTTATCTGGAACCCATCAATAACGAAGACTGTACCCGTGGTCAATCTTCGGTAGATGAGGTATGGCAAGTCATTCTGGATGATTTGACGTATTGCATCAACAATCCCGACTTCCCCCATAACACGCTGAATGAAAACTACGGCCGTCCCTCTAAAGGAGCCGCTTATGCCCTGCGTGGTATGGTATATATGTGGAAGAAACAATACAAGGAAGCGGGCAACGATTTCAAAGAAGTGGAAACGTGCGGTTATGGCTTGTGGACAGGCGAATATGCCGACTTCTTCAAATATGAAAACGAAAAGGATAAAGAAATGATCTTCTCGCTCCAGTTCAGCGAAGAAACCGGTTATTGTGATAACATTCAGCAAATGACCGGTGCCCGCGATACGTATGATGGCTGGACGGAAATAAAACCTTCCGCAGACTTTGTGGACTACTATAAGAACGCCGACGGATCGGACTTCAAATGGTCGGAAGTAGACGGCCTGGAAGACTGGGACTTGCTGACTCCGCAACAGCGTGAAATCTTTTTCTGCCGTGACGGATTGGAATCTATGTCCTCACAAAAAAATGCCCTTATCAAACGGGTTGGCGAAGATATTTATCAGAAATATTACCTGAACAGCGGTAATGAAGCCCGTATTAAAAAGGCGTATGACAGTCGTGACCCGCGTCTGCAACAGACCGTCGTCACTCCTTATGTGCCGGTGGACTGTTACAAGCCTAATTATGCAGGAGATGCTAACCAGATCGGTAAACAACTCCGTTGGCCGTTGAAGGAACAGGGAACGAATGGCGGAGACTTCTGGCTCGATAAACGTACTTCTGCTTTCTACTGCTATCGCAAGTACAATGAGTTTGAGAAAGGCCGTTTGATTAGCCGGAGCCGTTGCCATACCGACTGGCCGCTGATTCGCTATACCGATGTACTGTTGCAGTATGCCGAAGCATTGGCACAGACCGATCAACTGGGAGAAGCCATCCGTTTGGTGAATAAAGTACGTACCCGTGCCCACATGCCCGCACTGACAGAGGGCGGAAGCGGTCCGTGCGCAGTGAACGGAAAAGAAGACATGCTCGAAAGGATACGCTATGAACGTCGCGTGGAATTCTGCCTGGAAGGAATCAACTTCTTCGATGAAGTACGTTGGGGAACCTACAAAGAAACCAAATTCCAGGGAAAAGACGTGAATGGTGGCAAGTCCTGGTGGGGCGAACTGGTAGAGTATAACTGGTATTACACCGATTACATGTGGCCGTGGACTGCTCCTATCGTTGAAACGCAAAAGAACCCGAACCTGACTAAACGAAGCGGTTGGGCGTATTAATCATAAAGATTTGAATAAGGATGAAGAAAATACTTTTACTATTACTCATTTTTGTATCCGGTTGCACGGGTGTAGTTGCGCAACAGTTTGATTATGGCAAGATAGCGCCTCATCCCCGGCTGTTATTGCCGGAGGGTGGAGAAGAAGTTATCAAGAAAGCTATTGCGGAGTATCCCCCGTTGGCAGCAGTTCACCAACGGATCATGGAACTTTGCGACCGGACACTTACGGAACCACCTGTGGAACGTATCAAGGAGGGCAAACGCCTGCTGGCGATTTCGCGCATCGCATTGAAGCGTATCTATTACCTCTCATACGCTTACCGTATGACGGGAGATAAGAAATATGCTCACCGTGCGGAACAGGAGATGCTGGCCGTCAGTCGTTTCACCGACTGGAACCCCACTCATTTCCTGGATGTGGGTGAGATGGTAATGGCATTGGCTATCGGTTATGACTGGCTGTACGATTCTTTGCAGCCCGACACCCGCCGGGTAGTGCGCGAAGCAATCATCGCGAAAGGCTTCGACGCGGCAAAGAACACCCGTCATGCCTGGTTCTATACAGCCAAGAATAACTGGAATTCCGTATGTAATAGTGGATTGGCATATGGCGCGCTGGCTCTTTTTGAAGAGATTCCGGAGGTATCGAAAGGCATCATAGAGAAATGCATGGAGACAAATCCGAAAGCGATGGTAGGTTATGGCCCCGACGGAGGTTATCCCGAAGGATTCGGATATTGGGGGTACGGGACAAGTTTTCAGGTAATGCTCATTGCTGCGCTCGAAAGTGCTTTCGGCACAGACAATGGGCTCTCCCAAGCCCCCGGCTTCATGGAGTCTGCCCGTTTCATGCAGTATATGACGGCTCCGGGTGGAGACTGTTTCTGTTTCTCGGATTCTCCGGTAGAGGCGGAGTGCAACATGATGATGTTTTGGTTTGCAGGCAAAGCGAAAGACCTTTCCCTGTTGTGGATCGAACGTCAGTATCTCGACCGGCCGGATATGCCGTTTGCCGAAGACCGTTTACTGCCCAGCCTGATGGTGTTCTGTTCGCAGCTCGATTTGAAAAATATCGGCACGCCGAAGAAAAACTTCTGGTTCAGTCGCGGAGATACGCCTGTGTTTATCTACCGTGGCGGATGGGACAGCAAGGAAGATACCTATCTGGGAGTGAAAGGCGGTTCGCCTTCTACCTCTCATGCGCACATGGATGCCGGTTCGTTTATCTTCGAGAGAGACGGGGTGCGTTGGGCGATGGACTTGGGTATGCAGAGTTACATCACGCTCGAAAGTAAGGGAGTAGACCTGTGGAATATGTCGCAGAACGGACAACGCTGGGAAGTATTCCGGCTAAGCAATATCGCTCACAACACCCTGACGATTAACGGCGAACGCCATTTGGTAAAGAGTAATGCTCCGATCACCCGTACTTTCGAGTCGAAGAAACAGAAGGGGGCGGAAGTAGACCTGTCGAGTGTGTTTGCCAACAACGTGAAGAAAGCCGTCCGCACCGTGATATTGGATAAGAAAGACCATCTGGAAGTAACCGACCGGTTGCAGACGGGGGACAAGGAAGCTACCGTATCCTGGATAATGGTCACTCCGGCGGAAGCCAAAATTACAGGCAAGAACCGGATGGAATTAACCAAAGACGGACAACGGATGCTATTGACGGTAGATGCCGATACGGAAGTAGAAATGAAAACCTGGTCGAACGTGCCCCCGCATGAATATGATTTCCGCAATCCGGGAACCATCCGCGTGGGTTTTGAGACGGTGATTCCTGCCAATCGTGCCTCGCAACTGAAAGTACGACTTATTCCTTTGAAGTAGTAATACAAATAAATTCATTGAACCATGAAAACGATTCTTTTTAAAACAATCATCATAGCTTTCTTTGTAGGAACAGCCGTTAGTTGTTCCGATGAAGATGAGAACAGATTCCGTCCGGGATCTACCCATGAGAAACCGAATCCCACGGAGCCGGAGGGCGGATTGGATTATTCCAAACTGACCGCGGACAATCATCCCCGCCTGTTGATGAACGCCGAGGCCTTCACTGCGTTGAAAGCCAAAGTGGATGCTAATTCGAGTGCCAATCTGACCTTGCTCCATAATACCATTATGGGGGTATGCAACAGCAAAGGGATGAACGCCACGGCACTGACTTATAAATTGGATGCCAGCAACAAACGTATCCTCGATGTATCCCGCGACGCGTTGCTGCGTATTTTCACCTGTGCTTATGCCTACCGGATGACCGGCGATGCCAAATACCTGACTAAAGCGGAGACGGATATGAACGCTGTCTGCAACTTTCCCGACTGGAACTCGAAACGCCACTTTCTCGATGTGGGCGAAATGGCTACGGCTGTTGCATTCGGCTACGACTGGCTCTACAACGAACTAAGCGCAGCCACCCGTACAAAAGCGGCCAACGCACTGTTGAAGTTTGCCTTCCAACAGGCACAGAACAAGAACTGGAACCTCAACTTCTACGAAGCCACCAACAACTGGAACCAGGTTTGTAATGGTGGACTGGTCTGTGCGGCACTGGCTTCTTATGAAAACAATCCTTCCGAAGCAAAGGACATGATTGAAAAAGCATTGGAATCCAACAAACCTGCATTGGAAGTGATGTATTCTCCCGACGGCAACTATCCGGAGGGTAGCGGTTACTGGTGTTACGGCACGCTCTATCAGGTATTGATGCTTGCCGCCCTCAACAGTACGCTCGGCACGGATAACGGGCTTTCCGATACACCGGGATTCTCCAAAACGGCAGAGTATATGCTGTATATGACAGGCTTGAACAGCAAGTTCTTTAATTATTCCGACTGTGCCCCCTCCTCTACTGCGGCATTGGCTTCGTGGTGGTTTGCCGATAAATACAGTAACCCGTCCTTATTATATAATGAGCTGAAAATGTTGAAGAACGGCGAATACGCTTCCTGTGCCGAAAACCGCTTACTGCCAATGATTATGGCGTTTGCCAATAATCTGAATCTAGACGCAATCTCCGCTCCTTCCAATAAACTATGGAGTGGAAAAGGGGAAACGCCCGTGGTGATGGTACATACCGACTGGACGTACACCGATACGGATAAATACCTCGGAATCAAAGGCGGCAAGGCAGGTTCGAGCCACGGACACATGGATGCCGGTTCGTTTGTGTACGACGCGTATGGAGTGCGCTGGTCAATGGATTTCGGTCTGCAAAGTTATACAACGCTTGAGTCGGTATTAGCCGGTTTGGGTGGTGATCTTTGGGATATGGGACAGAACTCGATGCGTTGGGATGTATTCCGCCTGAATAATTTGAATCATAGCACGATTTCAATCAATGACGCCCGTCACCGGGTAAATGGGGCGGCTACGCTGACTACTACTATCAATACCGCTACGGAATTGGGAGCCACTTTCGATCTGACTGAAGTAGTGTCCGATCAGGCGGCGTCCGCTACCCGTACCGTGAAAATCGTGAACGATAAAGATTTAGTAGTCATGGATGAGATCAAGGCGAGAACGGATAAATCCGCCAAAGTGCGCTGGTGTATGGTGACGCCTGCCGTTCCGACGGTGGAAAGTAACCGCATCGTACTAACGAACGGAAGCAAAGTGATGTATCTCACAGCCAGCGGAAGCGTGAAGCCTACCTACAAGCAATGGAGTACCACCAGTGAGAACTCTTATGACCAGGCTAATCCGGGCACCTATATGGTCGGCTTTGAAGCAACGGTCACCGCCAATCAGACCGCCACATTTACCACAACCCTGTCCCCCAAATAAAAAAGAATGGAACGTATGAGAATTCTATTAATATCTATACTCGGACTTTTGACATTGGCCTCCTGCACGAAGCAGGAGACGATGGAGGCATTGATTGACCGTGTATTTATCGTTGCGGAGCAACAATACACGAATATGGACACCCGCCTGACAGAAAAGACACTTCCCCGCACACTCTCTGCCGACGGTGGGTTTGTTCCCTCGAATATCTATTGGTGGTGCAGCGGCTTCTATCCCGGTTCCCTCTGGTATATCTACGAATATACAGGCAATGAAGCAGTGAAAACACTGGCCGAGAAGAACACGCTGAAACTCGACTCTATACAATACGTGACCAGGGATCATGATGTCGGTTTCCAGTTGAATTGCAGTTACGGGAATGCTTTCCGGTTGACAGGTAATGAGGCTTATAAACAAGTGCTCTATCAGGGCGCCAAGTCCTTGTCAACTCGTTTCAATCCTATTGTCGGTGTGATCCGCAGCTGGGACTTTGTGCGCAAAGGCTGCGACTGGAAGTTTCCGGTGATTATTGACAATATGATGAACCTTGAACTGCTGTTGTCCATGTCGAAAGCCTACGCCGACGACTCTTTGCAGAACATTGCCTGTACGCATGCCAATACCACTATCCAGCATCACTTCCGGGATGATTATTCCACGTATCATCTGGTGGATTATGACCCTGAAACAGGTGCAGTACGCGGCAAGCAAACGGTGCAGGGCTTCTCGGACGATTCCTCCTGGAGCCGCGGACAGGCATGGGCCTTGTATAGCTATACGATGATGTTCCGTCTGACGGGGTATCAGAACTATTTGCTGCAAGCCGGGCATATTGCCGATATGCTGCTCCGCCGTTTGCCTGCCGACGGTATTCCTTACTGGGATTTCGACGCTCCGGTAGAAGAACAGACCTATCGGGATGCTTCCGCAGCGGCTATCATGGCCTCCGCCTTTATCGAACTAAGCCGTTATATCCCCGGCACGGACGCCAAGGAATCTTATCTTGCCATGGCAGAAAAGCAACTCCGTACGCTTGCCTCGAAAGAGTATCTGGCAGAACCGGGTACGAACGAATGTTTCATCCTGAAGCACAGCGTGGGTGCACTTCCTGATAAAAGCGAAGTGGATGTCCCCCTGACGTATGCCGATTATTACTTTTTAGAAGCATTGCTGCGGTATAAGAATCTACAATAATAAAACTAATACAATATGATTATGAAGAACTTACATATAAATATGGCATTTATCTTCGTTCTACTGCTGATAACTGCCTCCTGCTCGGACAAGGATGATTCGGCTCCGCGTGTCATTCCCACCATGAACCTGACAGTTTCGGAGATTGCGGACAATACGGCTCTGATTACTTCCGAGCAGCAAACAGGAACTACGTTCGGAGCGAAAGTCATTGAATTCTATCCGGTGGCCGACATTGGCTTTGATTATAACATTGAAGTGAAACTGGTGAAATTCGTAGAAGAGAACGGAGAACCCGTATCTCTGCCCTATACGCGCAAAATCACCGAAGGATTACGTCCGGGAGTGAATTACATCAGTGCGATTATCGCCTATAATGCCGAAGGGCGTGCCGTGTGTTCCGCTTTTCAGACCTGGAAAGCTTCAGGAACGGAAGGAGCATGGAGTGACGGCGGTTCTGCCGGTGATCTGGAAGAGAATGAATGGTAAAAATGGTGTAACTCAAAAGAATGAATGGTATGAAAAATAGATTATTTGCAATAGGTGCAATGATTCTCATGATGACAAGTTGCACGCAGGACGAACTTATTTCGTCCGATAACGGCAAAGAACCGGCAACGGCAGGTTCATGTCTGACATTGGTTGGACTCTCGTCTCCGCAGACGCGTGTTTCTATCGGTGACAAAACAGGGGATGTTTATCCGGTGCTCTGGAGCGAAGGGGATGCCTTGGGTGTTTTCTCCCGTACGGCAGGGACCGACATCAATAATGTGCAGTCTTTATTGAGTGATGAGTCGATCGGGCAGAACTCCGGCGTCTTTACTTCGGACGACGTGAAGATGGCGGAAGAAGGAGCTACGGAACTTCTTATTTACTATCCTTACCGGGCAAGTACGGAACTGGCCGAAAATGGCAACAAGATAACTTCTACCCTGTCTGTTGAGCAGGAACAAAGCCGTCCCGGCGATAGCCATCATATTGGAAAGTATGGTTTTGCGTTTGCCAAGGCTACAGTCAGCAGTCCGGATATGCTTGCTAAATTTACGTTGAACCATGCGATGGCGTATGTGAAGTTCAGCATCTCGTCCCAGGAGCTTTCTACGTACAAGCTAAAAAGTGTTTCTTTATATGACAAGGAGACAAAAACTCCTCTTTCCGGTGTATTCATAGCAGATTTGGATACGGACGAACTGACCTACGGTACAGATGTGAAACCGTATGCCACTGTTTCACTGACTACTCCCGAACTGCTCGCTTCCGCACAGGATATATACCTGACTACATATCCTGCCGATTTAAGTGGCAAAGAAGTGTACATTGTCATCACTTTGGAAAATGACCAGCAGACTGTTACCATTCCTATTCTCAAAGAAGGAAAGCAACTGAAAGCCAATGCTGTCAATACGATTGCTGTCAACAACCTGAAACTTTCGGATAACTCCTGCGAATGGTATGAGCCGGTAGAGACACGTTTATTGGCAGGAGGATGGGCTTATGGCGAGTCCAACTGTCTGTTGACGAATATTTCTACCAGTGGCGTGAGCAATACGATGAGTGTGAAAGCACGTGGTAACTTTATGGAAGTGGAAGAACCCAAGTATGCCAAGACTATTCTGGGTTGCGATTTGAACGTTAATCATAAGATGATTGCCGTGAATGGCTCTACTACGGACATCTCCCCGATTGGCAGTGATTACAATATTACGATCAACACCTATAAAGTAAGTGGAGGCTATGACGGCGGTTGCGGTCAGGTGGCTATCTATGGAGCGGATCAGACTACCGTCATCTGGAGTTTTATTATCTGGATGACCCCTACTCCGGCAGAACATCCTTATGGTAATACGGGATATGTAGTGTTGGATCGTAATCTGGGTACTTATATGACGTGTGAAGGAGACAACTGGAAGCAAAACGGTGTTTACTTCCAATGGGGACGTCCTACGCCGGTCGGCTGGTCGGGAACCGTGGGTACTAATATACCTACCGAAGCCACCAACGTCCGCTTCTCTATAGAAAATCCCCGTGCGTTGCTTTATACTAATAATGTGGAGAATACAAAATCCGACTGGTATCTGGGTGCATGGACTGGTGCACGTACCGATCGTAAAGATGACTTCTGGGGCAACCCGAACGAATCGAGCACTTATCTCAATCCTTCTGACGGTCATAAATCTATTTATGATCCTTGTCCGAAAGGTTACCGGGTTGTATCTCCTCGTGTATTGGATGAGATAGAGCAGAAAGGAGAATTTGTGAAACAGAGCGCAACTGCGGTATTTAAATATTGCTATGACGGTACGAATTACGCATATTGGCCGTTGGCAGGTTGTAAGTGGGGTTCCAACGGCGGTAATAATGGCAACAATACAGGATTGGATACCGCTAAGGGTGCCGCTTGCTATTGGTCTAACTCATCGGCTAGCAGTTATGGAAATGACAAGGATCAGGGAGCTACTTCTCTGTATTATAAAGTTTCCGATAAGACATGGACACATTCCTCCGGTCGTTCCCATGCGTTCTCCGTGCGTTGTATGAAAGATACCGAGAATCGTTGATTCTCTTCGTTGATTCTCTTCATTGAGAATATGAAATAGAATTCCCCGCTATATGAAAGTTTCTGCCTGTCTCCGGATACAAGGTACTTTCATATAACGGGGAATCTGTTCCGTTTTTAAGATATTCACGAAAAAAGGAAAGAAAGAAAAGGGCCAAACAGAAAATAAACTGCATGAACAATTGCAAGAATATACATTATATCTCTCTATTTTGTATTTATTTCCTTGAAATATGCACGATATGGTGTAATTAAACACTCTGTTTGCCGTAATCAAACCCTCTGTTTGGTTTAAACAAACCGTCCGTTTGCTATAATCAAACCCTTCGTTTCTTTTAAAGGAAGCTAAACTTGGTTTTTGAAGAGGATGTATTGAGCTACTTTGTCTTTTTCTACTGTTGATTTATAAATAGCAATCTGATGCATCTCTTGTGAAATGATAGCTGTTTGTGTTTTTGAATGGCTACTTTTATTGCAACTTGTTTGCTAATAGTACCTATCTGGTGTTATTTGCGAAATCTGTAACTCTAAATGGAGGGCGTTTTTCATGAAGTGCAAGGAAACGGCTCGAATGATGAAGAGCAGGACAGATAAAATATACAATTCTTCATGTTGGCACTTTTTTCAGCGATCAATGTCTTTCCTCTATAAGTATGTATCTCTCTTAAATCACCATATATGGTGAAAAGCATGATAGTATGCTTTTATACTATGCTATTTATGCGTAAATTCACTGTATATGGTGAATTAGCTTGTTTTTCTACTAAAAAGATTCTATCTTTGTGAGAAAGTCACTATATATGGTGAATTATGGATTTAATAGAGATAGGAAAACATATTCGCGAAAGGCGTAAAGAGTTGGGCTTGGATCAGGCTACGTTGGCAACTCTTGCAGGAATAGGGATTAACGCTTTGGTCCGCTTGGAACGTGGAAGTGGTAATCCCCGCTTCGATGTCCTTTTTAATGTCCTGAAAACTTTAGGACTTAGTATTCATATTCAATAATAGACACGCATATGAGTCGATCTGCCAAAGTCTATATAAAAGGTATTTATGCCGGTCTGTTAACAGAAATAGATCGTGAACACTATTCATTCTGTTATGATACGGACTATTATAATAATCCACAACTCCCAGCTGTCTCACTGACCATGCCCAAGACACAGCAGGAATATACCTCTTCCTATCTTTTCCCTGTCTTTTTTAATATGACATCTGAAGGGGATAATCGTATTATTCAAGCTAGAAACCTGCATATTGATGAAGAGGATGATTTTGGTATTCTTCTGGCTACTGCCCATACAGATACAATCGGAGCAATAACAGTTAAAAGAATGTGATAATGGAAACAGATATTCATATTTGTCCCTCACTTTTACGGGAGACTGGCGGAGAAAGCGGATATTCATCCAAAGCCTTGAAGCAGCTTTTTGACGGGAAAAATATATCTTGTGAATTACCTTATAAGCATTTTGACGATAATGTCGGTATTGATATCTTCAATAACAATAGCAAACGCATATCTGTTTCAGGAGTCCAGATTAAGTATTCTTTAGTTGCCGATGACGGGATATTGCGATTAACCAAAGAGGGAGAACAGGGCGAATTCATATTAAAGCCTGTCCCTAATAATCTTCGTAACAAGGAGTTTTGCCCTGCCAACGAACATTTGACAATGCAGATAGCTGCGCAAGTATATGGGATTCCGACAGCTCCTAATGGATTATGCTTTTTTCAGGACGGAACCCCTGCTTATTTTGTACGACGTTTTGATTTGTCGGAGAAAGGAAAGTTACAAAAGGAGGATTTTGCTTCTTTAGCCGGGCTTACCAGGAAAAATGGAGGTTCCGATTATAAATATGATAATCTGGCTTATGAAGAGTTCGCAGGAATTATAGATAAATACAGTTCTGTGCCACAAGTAGATAAACTACGTTTCTTTGAGCTTGTTTTATTCAATTTTGTCTATTCTAACGGCGACGCTCATTTAAAGAACTTTTCTCTATTGGAAGAGAAAAAAGGAAGATTCCGCCTATCTCCTGCATACGATTTATTGAATACTCATCTCCATATAAACGATGGTATCTTTGCCATGAGCAAAGGTCTGTTTGTTAATCCTGAATCGGATTATTTCGGTGCTGCATCGGCGGTTACAGGAAAAACATTCTATTATTTTGGTTTGAAAATAGGCCTACCCGAACGTTTGGTAAACTCTTGTCTGGAGAAATATACTAAGGTATATGAATTAACAGATAAACTGATTGAACATTCTTTCCTTTCTAAAGAACTGAAACAGCAATATAGACTTATGTATAAGTCAAGAATCGGGAGTTATCTTAGTGTTATTGAGTAATAATGTGCACATTATTACTCATTTTTTATAGTAAGATGAGCAAGACTCCCAAAAAGATTTTTCTAACATAAGAATCTATTCTTTTTGTCATTCTTCTTTTCTGTTCCGATAATTGGCCGGTGATGTTCCCAAATGCGCTTTTACGTATTTCCCGAAAAAGGACTGATTGGGGAAGTTGAACTCTTCCGCAATTTCCTTGATAGACTTTTCCGAACGTTTTAATCGGTATTTGATATGCTCCACGGCAGTTTCATTAATCAAATCCAACGGAGTCCTGCCACACGCCTGCTTGATGACTTTCGAGAAATGCTTCGGAGTGTAGCAAAGCTCGTTGGCAAAATAGCTCACCGAACGGTGCATCCCCTTGTCCTTCGATAACAGTTCCATGAACTTCCGCAAAATGTAATTCACCTGTTTGATGCCTTCTTTCGAACCTTCCGTGTTGCCGGCAGCTTCCATTTCCTTGTGAAGCTGTCCCAGCATCTCGCAAAAGATAGCGGAAAAGAGATATTGCATCACTTCTTTGTGGTAGCAATGAGGCTCATCGTTTATCTTGGCTATAATTAAATCCCGGTAGAATCCGAAGAAAGTTTTATCCTCCCCGTTGCCAACCGACTTCACCGGATTGTTATGGATATGAATGGCAGTATTCCACGTTTCCTTTTCCATTTTAATAATACGTTGCAGGAAACGGGTAGAGAATCCGGCAAGCCTGACTTTATATTTAGGACTAAGCATCGTATGACTGATAATCGTGTTGGGTAGACCGAGCAGCAGCTCGCCCGCCTGCAACTTGTAGGTCCGGTAGTTGACGTCCAGCTGGATGCACCCTTCTATGCAAACCGCGATGAGAAAACAATTCAGTTTGATTGTATCATTACTATAAGGAGTCCCCTCCAGACTGTTGACTATCGCAAAGTCATCATCTATATAATCAAGGACGTGCTGACTGTCCTTAAAATCCTCTATATCCACCGTAATAATGTTCTCTTTTTCCATGTTCTTTCCTTTTTTACTTTTTGCAAAGTTGGTGAATAATCGGGAAAACAGAATGTCCCATACTTCTTCAGATTTGTTTGATATGTCGTTTATTGCCAAATAGTTAGCTATAATAAACGTAAATGGCGAGAATGGGACATTTATGGAGGGAAATTGGTCACTGTTGCCTTGTTCTTTTCTCCTACTTTTGTCCAGGATTTAACAAAAGATCAAAAGAGAAAGTATGATTACAGTAAGCAAAAAATGGATACGGCTGATAGGGATTGTCGGTTGTACAGTGTGGATGGCATCTTGCAAGCAGGCATCGGATGCGGGAGTGAAATCTTCTTCTTATGCAGTAATGCAGATAGAAGCGGTGGATAAGGAATTTTCTTCTTCCTATTCGGCGAGCATACGTGGGCGACAGGATATTGATATTTATCCGCAGGTGTCGGGAACGATTGAGAAACTCTGTGTGACCGAAGGGCAAAAAGTACGCCGCGGGCAATCGCTTTTCATTATCGACCAAGTGCCTTACAAGGCCGCACTGAAAACCGCCACTGCCAATGTGGAAGCAGCACGTGCCGCGCTGGGTACTGCCGAACTGACCTACAAGAGCAACAAAGAACTGTATGCGCAGAAAGTAGTTTCGGAATTCAGCCTGAAAACGGCCGAAAATTCTTATCTCACCGCCAAAGCTCAACTGTCGCAGGCCGAAGCCCAGGAGATCAGTGCCCGCAACAATCTCTCTTATACCGAAGTGAAAAGTCCCAGTGACGGAGTCGTAGGTGCATTGCCTTATCGTGCAGGCGCATTGGTAAGTGCCAATATGCCCTATCCGCTTACTACGGTCAGCGACAATTCGGATATGTATGTCTATTTCTCCATGACCGAGAATCAGTTGCTTGCCCTCACCCGCCAGTATGGTGACATGGACGAAGCCTTGAAGAACATGCCGGAAGTGGAACTGCGCCTCAATGATAATTCGGTTTATGATAAGAAAGGTGTCATCGAATCCATCAGCGGCGTCATCGACCGGCAAACGGGTACTGTGGTGGCGCGCGTGGTGTTTCCCAACGAATCGCGGTTGCTTCATAGCGGAGCCTCGGGCACGGTGGTAGTGCCGAGCATTTATAAAGATTGTATCGCCATCCCGCAGACGGCCACCGTGAAGATGCAGGATAAGACGATTGTATATAAGGTAGTGGACGGGAAGGCTGTCTCTACCCTGATAACAGTGGCCGAAAACAATGACGGGCGCGAATATGTGGTGCTGGACGGACTGAAAGCAGGTGATGAAATCGTATCGGAAGGCGCCGGACTGGTGCGCGAAGGCACGCAAGTTAAATAAGAAGGAGATTGATTATGAAAGGAAATGTGTTTATAAAACGGCCGGTGATGGCTATCTCCATCTCTGTCCTGATTCTGGCCATAGGGCTTATTTCGCTCTTCACGCTGCCGGTGGAGCAATATCCTGACATTGCGCCTCCAACGGTATATGTAACTGCCAGTTATACGGGTGCCGATGCCGAGGCAGTGATGAACAGTGTCATCATGCCACTGGAGGAGAGTATCAACGGTGTGGAAGGCATGATGTATATCAGTTCCAGTGCTTCCAATGCAGGTTTGGCTATTATACAAGTTTATTTCAAGCAGGGCACAGACCCCGATATGGCGGCAGTCAACGTGCAAAACCGTGTGGCGAAAGCACAGGGATTGCTTCCGGCTGAAGTAACGAAAGTCGGCGTCAGCACGATGAAGCGGCAGACCAGCTTCTTGCAGATTGGCGCTTTGGTCTGTACGGACGGTCGATACGATCAGACGTTCCTCGCCAATTATCTGGACATCAATGTCATTCCCCAGATTAAACGTATTGAGGGAGTGGGAGACGTGATGGAGCTGGGCGATACGTACAGTATGCGTATCTGGCTGAAACCGGAACGGATGGCGCAATACGGACTGGTTCCGTCGGACATTACCGCCATATTGGGTGAGCAAAACATCGAAGCTCCCACCGGTTCACTGGGCGAGAGTTCGAAGAATGTTTTCCAGTTTACAATGAAATATCGCGGACGCCTCAAAAGCGTGGAAGAATTCCGGAACACGGTTGTCCGTTCGCGGGAAGACGGTTCCATACTTCGCCTGCAAGATGTGGCAGAGGTGGAGTTGGGTACGATGACGTATAGTTTCCGCAGTGAAATGGACAGTCAGCCGGCCGTTCTTTATATGATATTCCAGACAGCCGGTTCCAATGCTACCGCTGTCAACAAAGAAATCACTGCGCAGATAGAGCGGATGGAGAAGAATCTGCCGGCAGGAACGGAGTTCGTCACGATGATGAGTTCCAATGACTTCCTTTTCGCTTCCATACACAACGTGGTGGAGACACTGATTATCGCCATCATTCTGGTCATCCTCGTGGTCTATTTCTTCTTGCAGGATCTGAAGAGTACGCTGATTCCCTCCATCTCTATCATTGTGTCGTTGGTGGGTACGTTTGCCTGTCTGGTGGCTGCGGGTTTCAGTCTGAACATCCTGACATTGTTTGCTTTGGTACTTGCTATCGGTACGGTGGTAGACGACGCCATTGTGGTGGTAGAGGCGGTACAATCCAAGTTTGATGCTGGATACAAGTCTCCTTATCTTGCCACGAAAGATGCAATGGGCGACGTGACGATGGCTATTGTCTCCTGTACCTGTGTATTTATGGCTGTGTTTATTCCTGTAACCTTCATGGGAGGTACTTCGGGCGTGTTCTATACACAATTCGGTATCACGATGGCAACTGCCGTAGGTATTTCGATGATTTCGGCTTTGACGCTCTGTCCCGCTTTGTGCGCCATCATGATGCGTCCGTCGGACGGAACGAAGAGCGCCAAGAGCATCAATGGACGGGTACGTGCAGCTTACAATGCTTCGTTCAATGCCGTATTGGGTAAATATAAGAGAGGTGTGATGTTTTTCATCCGCCATCGCTGGATGGTGTGGACTTCACTGGCTGTTGCCGTTGCCTTGCTGGTTTACCTGATGAGTACCACTAAAACGGGACTTGTGCCGCAGGAAGACCAGGGTGTCATTATGGTGAATGTCAGTATTTCACCGGGAAGTACGCTCGAAGAAACCACGAAAGTGATGGACCGCTTGGAAAATATCCTGAGAGATACACCCGAAATAGAACACTACGCCCGCGTAGCAGGGTACGGACTGATATCCGGTCAGGGAACTTCGTACGGTACGATTATTATCCGCCTGAAAGACTGGAGCGAACGAAAGGGCAAGGAGCATAGCTCGGATGCTGTGGTGTCCCGCCTCAACGGACAATTCCAGGCGATAAAGGAAGCGCAGGTATTCAGCTTCCAGCCTGCCATGATTCCGGGTTACGGTATGGGTAACTCCCTCGAACTGAACCTTCAGGACATGACGGGTGGAGAACTGGCTACGTTCTATGATGCGGCTATACAGTTCCTCGGTGCTCTGAACGAACGTCCGGAGGTAGCGATGGCGTATACATCGTATGCTATCAACTTCCCGCAGATATCGGTGGAAGTGGATGCTGCCAAATGTAAGCGTGCAGGAATTTCGCCGAGTGCAGTGCTCGATGCGGTGGGCAGTTATTGTGGTGGCGCGTATATTTCCAACTATAACCAGTATGGTAAAGTATATCGTGTGATGATGCAGGCTTCGCCTGAATACCGCCTCGACGAGCAGGCACTGAATAATATGTTTGTACGCAATGGTACGCAGATGGCTCCGGTGAGCCAGTTCGTGACGCTGAAACAAGTGCTGGGACCGGAAACGGCCAACCGTTTCAATCTTTACAGCACCATCACCGCCAATGTGAATCCTGCCGATGGTTACTCCTCCGGCGAGGTGCAGAAAGTGATTGAAGAAGTGGCTGCACAGTCTTTGCCGGCAGGCTACGGATATGAATATGGTGGTATGGCACGCGAAGAAGCAAGTAGCGGTGGTGCGCAGACGGTTTTCATTTACGCCATCTGTATCTTCCTTATCTATCTGATTCTGGCCTGTCTTTACGAAAGTTTCCTCATACCGTTTGCCGTTATCTTCTCCGTGCCGTTCGGACTGATGGGGTCGTTCCTTTTCGCCAAAATACTCGGGTTGGAGAATAATATCTATCTGCAGACAGGGGTGATTATGTTAATCGGTTTGTTGGCTAAGACAGCAATTCTGATTACAGAGTACGCCATAGAGCGCCGTCGCAAAGGAATGGGTATCGTGGAATCTGCTTACTCTGCCGCACAAGTCCGCTTGCGTCCTATCCTGATGACGGTATTGACGATGATTTTCGGTATGCTTCCACTGATGTTCTCTTCCGGTGCAGGTGCCAACGGTAACAGTTCGCTGGGTACGGGTGTAGTAGGCGGTATGGTTGTCGGGACACTGGCATTGCTCTTTGTCGTTCCGGTTTTCTACATCATCTTTGAATTTTTGCAGGAAAAAATCCGCAAACCGATGGAGGAGGAAGCAGACGTACAGGTGCTTTTAGAGAAAGAAAAGAGTGAAGTTGAACGCGAACGTAAATAAATGAAAGAAAGAATGAAGAAGAATATCATCACATTAGTTGCCATCAGTCTGTCGTTGAGCGGTTGTGGCATCTATACCAAATACGAACCCGCCACTGTCGTGCCCGACGATCTTTACGGCGGGGAAGTGGTGACCGAAGACACTGCCGGTCTGGGTAATATGGACTGGCGGGAACTCTTCACCGACCCTTATCTGCAATCCCTCATTGAAGTGGGATTGCAGACCAATACCGACTATCAGTCTGCCCAGCTCCGTGTGGAAGAAGCACAGGCCGTACTGATGTCTGCCAAACTTGCTTTTCTGCCCGCTTTTGCTCTTGCTCCGCAGGGAACAGTGAGCAGTTTCGATACGCAGAAGGCTACGCAGACTTATTCGTTGCCCGTTACTGCCAGTTGGGAGTTGGACGTTTTCGGGCGTATGCGCAACTCCAAGAAACAGGCGAAAGCGCTTTATGCTCAAAGCGAGGATTACCGTCAGGCAGTCCGTACACAGTTGATAGCAGGTATCGCCAATACCTATTATACCCTTTTGATGCTGGATGAACAACTCGACATCTCCCGTCAAACGGAAGAGGCATGGAAAGAAACCGTTGCGTCTACCCGTGCATTGATGAATGCGGGATTGGCAAACGAATCCGCTGTGTCGCAGATGGAGGCGGCCTATTATCAGGTGCAGGGTTCGGTTCTCGATTTGCAGCAGCAGATCAATCAGGTGGAGAACAGTCTTGCCTTATTATTGGCGGAGACGCCACGCAACTATGAGCGTGGTGTATTGGCAAAGCAACAGTTTCCTGCCGACTTCTCGATAGGGATTCCTGTACGGATGCTTTCTTCCCGTCCGGATGTCCGCTCGGCAGAACGGACGCTGGAAGCGGCGTTCTATGGCACCAATGCGGCACGTTCGGCTTTCTATCCTTCCATCACTTTGAGCGGGAGTGCCGGATGGACAAACTCTGCCGGGGCGATGATTATCAATCCGGGCAAGTTTCTCGCGTCAGCGGTAGGTTCGCTTACGCAGCCGCTCTTTAACAGAGGGCAGGTGGTGGCACAATACCGCATTGCCCGTGCGCAACAGGAAGAAGCAGCGCTCGGCTTTCAGCAAACGTTGCTCAATGCCGGTAGTGAGGTGAATGATGCGTTGATTGCCTATCAAACCAGTCAGGGAAAAAGAATCTTGCTGGATAAACAGATCACTTCCCTGCAAACGGCTCTGCGAAGCACTACTCTGTTGATGGAGCATGGTAATACAACCTATCTGGAAGTGCTTACCTCCCGGCAGTCGTTGCTTAGTGCGCAACTCTCGCAGACGGCCAATCATTTTACTGAAATACAAAGTTTAATTAACCTATACCGTGCTTTAGGAGGAGGTCAGGAATAAACTGTATCATACTCTCTGTTTTCTAATTTAATGAAAGAAGGGCTGCCGGAGAAGTGATTCTGTGGCAGCCCGTTTGTTAATCGGTCAATATCGGTCAATATGCGGCGAATTGGCTTGCAGCCGGAAACTTCAGCCAGCATAAAGAATAATGATGGTATTATTTATCAGCCAGACCTTTCTTTTTCCTTTCTTTATATTGACTAGGTGTTTCCCCGGTATATTGCTTGAAAGCCGTACTGAAATAACTCGGAGTGGTAAACCCGGTTTTCTCTGCAATTTCAGAGAAGGGCATATCCGTGCCGGATATCAATGTAATAGCTTTTTCTATACGGAGCTTACTGATATACTCGTTCGCTCCCATGCCTGTAAGTGCTTTCAGTTTGTTATAAAGCGAAGAACGGCCCAATCCTACTTCCTGGCAGATAAACTGGATGCCCAGGTTGGAATTTTCTATATTTTCCTGGATGATACTATTCAGTTTAATCAGGAATGTTTCGTCTGTCAGGCTGATGGTGCTTTCTTCCGGAGTGGGGATTAATCCTGCATTCAGATACCTTTTCTTGGTATATTCCCGGTTTTTCAACCGGTTGCGGATAAGTTCCATTAGCATTTCCACTTCGAAAGGTTTGCTTAAATAGCCGTCCGCTCCATTCTTGTAACCGCTTATTTGGCTTTGCCTGTCATCTCTGGCAGTTAGCAGAATGACTGGGATGTGACTGATATTGATATCCTCTTTAATCGTTTTACAAAGTTTATACCCGTTCATCCGAGGCATCATCACGTCACTGACTATAATATCAGGGACATGGCTTCTGACCAGTTGAAGGGCTTCCACCCCGTCTCCGGCGATAATTATCCGTTTGAAGTATCCTTCGAACGTTCTTTTCAGAAAGTCTGTCATATCCGGATTGTCATCCACTACGAGAATAGTGTATGGAGTGGTGTCGAATACCTCTTTCGCGGACGGCTGCCCGCTGTTATCATCCATCATCAACTCGTTCAGATAAGCTTTTGGCTCGCAGATGATTTCTTCCGGTTCCTGCCTCAACGGCAACTCAAAGAAAAAGCTGGCTCCGGTTTCTTCATTATCCTGTGCGCCGATAGAGCCGCCGTGCAGTTCCACCAGAATCTTGGAGTAAGACAAGCCGATTCCTGTTCCGCTCTGTTCTCCCGTTCCCTGGTAGAAGCGGGTAAAGAGCTTGTGCGTATCCACTTGTTTCAGTCCGCATCCCTGGTCGATGATGGAGATACGCACCCGGTTTTCTTCGGGCAGCAGTTCCGAAGCAATCGTTATTTCCGTGTCCTGCGGACTGTGTTTCAAGGCATTGATAAGCAGGTTACTTAGGATAATCTCGCATTTGTCCTTATCGAAACTGACTTTCTCTATCCGTGGGTCGAGCTGATAGCGGATATGCACATTCTTTGCTTCCCCCTCACTGATAAAATCCTGCGAAACGTGTTCAATCCATTGATTGAGCGGATGAGGCTGAATTTGCAGTTTACTCTCCCCTACTTCCATTTTCCGCACGTCGAGCACCATATTAATCAAGTTCTTCATCCGTTGTGCCTGCCGGTAGATGGCTTTTAACGGCAGATATTGGCTGTCTCCGGAAGAGAGCGACTTCAAAATCTGATTGAGTGGCGCATGAATCAGCGTCAGCGGAGTCCGTAGTTCGTGGCTGATATTGATAAGAAAACGTACCTTTTCCTCGTACATCTGTTTCTCATGCTCTTTCATCGCCCATTTCAGTTTTTCCTGATTACGTTTCAATGTTCTGCGGAAAGTTTCGATGATTATGGTGGCAATGAGAATGGTGCAACCGAGAATGAACCACCACGTGCGATACCATGGCGGGAGTACGGTTAGTTCTAGTATTTTCTGGTTGGGAATCCAGCTGCCGTCTTTCGCTGTGCATGAAGCCATAATTTTGTAATTGCCCGGTGGTAACGACCGGATTACCAATTCCGGCTGGTACGATTCGATATACTGGTCGTTCAGCCCCTCTATCCGATAGCGGTAGACTTTCTTACGGAAGATATCCTCTTCTTTCGACATGATTCGGATGGTGATATTGCTGTCCCATGGGACAGAGATTGCTGCCGGATGACTATATAGCTTGTTCTGTGCAGGCTCACCATTGATGATAATATCCAACAGTTGCAGTTCCGGCATTTCCGATGTATTCAGCAGCAGCTGGCCGTCAATGCGCAGCATACCCTTTACACCGCCGATATAGACATCCCCCTCATTGTTTACCAACCGGGCGTTGGGCAGATATTCGTTTTGGATAGCTCCGTTCGACTCTCCGAAGAGAACGAACTTCTGTTCCTGTATAAGCCAGGCGAAAAGCAGATTATCCGCACCTATCCATACTTTGCCCCTCTGGTCGCATTGCACCATGTTGACTTCGGTAAACAGGTTGGTAAGGATGTGCGTCTGCTTTTGGGAAACGGGGTTGTAGTGGATAAGGCCGAAATTGCTTCCTATCCAGAAATCGCCGTGCTCGTCGTGTGACGCCGAACTGATTACGGTATCCTGATAACATTCGAAGGTTGTTTGCAGCAAGGAATCCCCATCGTGCAGTTCGTAGATATGTTTGAAATCGTTGATGTAAGTCCGGTTGTTCTCGTGCTTGAAGGGGACGAGCGTGCCGACAATACTTTTCCCTTCTTCTCCGGTGACCTTGTCGAATTTCTTTTCTTTCAGGTGATACTGGTAGACATGGTCGCCCAGTAATAACACGGTGTTGGGGGTGTTCTGATATAAGTTGACCGATTTACCCCGGTTGCAAAGTTGTGTCGTAGTTTCTTTGTCGACAATGGTAAAAGGCTGTTTCTCCCCGGTTGCGGGGTTGAATATGAATACTCCTTTGGAGAAAAGGGAAATCAGTAGTTTTCCGGGAGTGAATCCGCTGATAAACGCTATTTTATCGTTCCAGGTAGAAAGATAATGGGTGAATTTCTCGGTACGCGGGTTAAAGAGGTTGATACCGCCGCCGTCCGTACCAATCCAGATACTGTCGGGCGATTGGCGGTAAAGGCTTCGCACGGTGCTGTTGCTTAGTCCGCGGTCGTTGCCGGGGACTACGTCGGTGTAGGTTTTCATGAACACTTCCCGGATGCTGATTAATCCGTTGCAGGTGCTTCCTGCCCATATATTGTTATTGTGGTCGTTGTGCAGGCAGAGAATGGAGTTGGCGGGGAGAGAGTAGTTTTCACGTCCCGGGATATATTCCAGTTGGGAGATTTCCCCGGTTTCGGGGGTGAGGATATTGATTCCGCCGCCGTCTGTTCCTATCCACAGTTGCCCTTCCCTTTCGGCGAGGCTTAGGACGATGTCGTTGCTGAGGGCGGAGTTGCGGGTGGAGTACGAAGCCAGTAGTTTGCCGTCGTATGAGTAGCAACGAAGTCCGCCGCTGTAAGGGGCAATCCATATTCTTTTCCGGCTGTCGGTCATCATGGTGGTAATTTCCGGCCCGCAGTCGAAAGGGGGGCGTCTGTGCTCTCCGGTATGCAGGTCTACGAGGTATATGCCTGTCCAACGGCTGCAACAGAGCAACGTCTTTGAATCCCACATACTGAGAGCGTTGATTTTAAAAGAGTTGGCGTTGAAATATTGCAGAAGCCGGAGAGAAGAATCGTCATAACTATATTTGTAAATCCTGTCCTTGCCGCCAAAGAGGATTCCGTCCGGGACAAGGCAGAAGGAATAGGCGGTGATATTCTTCCCGTCCTCGTCCGTGGGGAACGTGAAGTCGTTGCTCTGCTGTTGGTAGCGGGCAATACCTTTTTCGGTCAGTACCCAGATGTTGTGTTGCTTGTCTTCGGCAATTTGATAAACCAGGTTGTGGAGAAGCGAGTTCGGGTCGTTTGCCTGGTGTTTGTATCTTTTCAGTTCGTGCCCGTCGAACTTTCCCAGTCCCGATTTGGTACCTATCCATACGAAACCCTGCTCATCCCGGAGAATACAGCGCACGTTGGAAGGCAGCCCTTCTTTCAGAGAGATTTGTTTAAAGTAATAGTGTTCTGCCCGGAGAGGGAGAACACCGACTAACTGTATGATAAAGAAAAGGCTTGACAGAACAGCGTATTTTGTTTTCATGTGAAGCAGGTTTGTTTGTGATGACAGATGCTTTCTTTATAGAACGGTCAACCTGTCTCCTTTTAAAGTGATTTCGTATTTCTTCTCTTTTACGGTCTTGAACTTGAGCGTCATGTCTCCGTATCTTACGTTGCAGGGAACCCCGGATTTGGAATGAATGATAGCTTTCTCCAGTTGTCCCTCTTTCCAGGAGACAGAAACCTCAAAATTCCCTTTGGCGCAGATTCCGCTTATCGAGCCGTTTGCCCAGGCATCCGGCAAAGCGGGAAGAAGTTGGATGAATCCCATGTGGCTTTGCAATAACATCTCGGTTATTCCTGCCGTACCGCCGAAGTTTCCGTCTATCTGGAAAGGCGCATGGGTATCCCAGAGGTTATCCAACGTACCGTTTTTCAACAAATTGCCGTACAGTTTATACGCATGGTTTCCGTCTTGCAGTCGTGCCCATTGGTTGAGTTTCCAACCCATGCTCCAGCCGGTAGCGCCGTCTCCGCGATGTTCCAGTACCACTTTGGCTGCCTGTGCAAGTTCGGGGGTAGTCACGGGAGAGATGGTATGTCCCGGATGCAATCCGAACAGGTGGTTGACGTGCCGGTGTTCATCTTTCGGATCGTCTATGTCGGTAGACCATTCCAGTAACTGGCCGTAGCGTCCTATGCGGTACGGAACGAGTTTGGTCAATACGTTTTCCCATTGCTTGCGCTCTTTGGCGTCCGTTCCGAGTACCTTGCTTGCCTGGATAGCGTCCAGTAATATTTCACGTACTACGGCATGCGCGAAAGTGACTCCCTCGTCCACCGGACCGTGTTCGGGAGAGGTGGAAGGCGCGGCGGTGTAAGTCCCGTCGGGCTTGTGCCACAAGTGGTCTACCGCAAACTGTGCGCTGCTTTTGATAAGGTCGTAGCCGATTTCCTTTAAGAATTTCGTGTCACGCGTATAATCATAATACTCCCATATATGCGTTGCCAGCCACGGACCGGCAGTAGGATTCAGGTTCCATGCCATAGATTTGCTGGATAAGGGAGCTGTGAATCCGAAGATATTGGCAGAGATGGATGCTGTCCATCCGCGGGCGTTGAAATAGGCTTGTGCTGTCTTCTCGCCGGGTTTTACCAAGCTGCGTATAAAGTCAATCAAAGGCCATGTACATTCAGAGAGATTGGTGGGGCACGCAGGCCAGTAATTCATTTGAATGTTGATGTTATTGTGGTAATCTACCCGCCACGGGCCGTCGGTATTGTTGTGCCACAATCCTTGCAGGTTGGCTGGCATGTTGCCGGGGCGCGAACTGGCTATGAGCAGATAGCGTCCGAACTGATAGTACAATTGTTCGAGCTGATAGTCCGGCACGCCTTTCTTATAGCTAGCCAGTCGTTTGTAGGTCGGCAGGTTGGGAGTGCCGATTTCCGGATTGATTTCAAAACGTACCCGATTGAACAGCGCGGTATAATCGGCTTCGTGATTACGATAAAGCTCGTCATAACCTTTTTTCAGGGCATTGTCCATCATAGCCAGAGTCGTTTGTGACGGGTCGTTGCCGACGTAGGCTTTCGGGTCTTTGAAGTCTGGGGCAAAGTTCATCTTATAATCGGTATCTGCCGTAAGCAGGAATACCACTTCGTCAGCATCCTTCACAATAATCCGGTCGTTTTCTGCTTTCAGTGTTCCCCCTTTGTGGATAGCTTTGATTCGGAAAGCGAATTTCATTCCGTTGTTATTGAGAACGCCGGTATATACTAATCCGTCGTTTCCATCTGCTTCCAGATGGCTTTTTGCTTCGTTGTTGGGACAATAGCTAAGTACAAGATTCTGTTTTCCGCCTTTGTCGGCAGTAAACTTCATGACCATGACACTGTCCGGATAGGATATGAAATATTTTCGTTGATACCGTATCCCGTCCTTATCGAATTGCACCACGGCCATAGCCGAATCCAATGACAGGATGCGGCGGTAACTGCTCATGTTGATTTCGCTGAGTCCGGTTTCCACATAAAGTTCTCCCATCGTGGTAAAAGCACCGAAGCGGAACGGAGTCTCGTCTTTTTCTTCATAAGCTCCCAGCCCGTTGAAGTTTTCTTGTGTGAGATACCCCGCCTTTTGGGAATCTCCGTCCAGAAAAGCCTGTCGTATTTCTTTCAATACACCTGCCGACTGTTTGTTTACATTCCAATAATATTCGGCGCCTTTGGCAGTATTCGGTCCACCTTTCCAAAGCGTCTTTTCATTCAGTGTGATTCGTTCCGCGGATATGGAGCCCATGATATTTGCTCCCAGACTACCATTCCCGATGGGTAGCGAACGGCTTTCCCATGTCTTGTCCGGATTCGCCCCTGTGCCCGAAGCGCGTAGCCAGACAGCTTGTCCGTCGAGATTGTTGGGAGTGTCGAACCATATGGAAAGTCCTTGTGTATAATCCACCGTTTCTATTGATGATGCAGTGAGTGAAAAGAGAGTGCAAAAAATAAGGAAGCAGAGTTTCTTCATAAGATGTATTATTTATAAGGAATGTGATGTGCAAAGGTATTGTTTTTTTAGGATTTCAGCGAACGGCCTGCTTTCGATTATAACCAATAAGCTTTTAAAAATCACCAAAAGTGCTTCTTTGTGTAGGTAGTAAGATGTTTCTAATGAGAAACTGTATGACGAAGGGCATAAGGACCTCATTGTAATATCGACCAAAATGAACATGTTTATAGATAAGGTCCGTAAGAAAGCAACGATGATGAATCCATTTCCTGTGGCAGCCCGCTTTGTTTCAATAATGCAACTTTCTTTATGACAGTTATTACCTAAACAGTTTCTGCTATAAATCTCATCCGGCTAATAGCATGAAAAAATAAAAGGATTTATGTCTGTCACTTCAATGCGGCAATCTTTCAACTTTCTTTCCCTTTCTTTGTTCTTTCTGCTGAAATATGCTACTTTTGTATTATCCTCATAGATATGAGAACTAAAGAAAGGAACAAATCATGGAAGAAGTAAAAAGAATCCCTTATGGAGTTTCCAACTTTGTGGAAGTGGTGGAGCAGAACCAATATTACGTGGATAAAACGATCTATCTGCCTTTGTTGGAAGAGCAACCCAGTAATTTGTTCTTTATCCGTCCCCGCCGCTTCGGCAAGAGCATCTTTCTGAGTATGCTCCGGGCTTATTATGACATCGCTCAAAGAGAAAAGTTCGATAAACGCTTCGGCAATCTATGGATAGGCAGTCGCCCTACACGGCTGCAAGGGACTTTCCAGATACTCTTTCTTGACTTTTCCCGTGCCAGCGGTGGTAGTGGTACGTTGGCCGAGAACTTCGACCGTTACTGCTGTATGGTCATGGATTTGTTCGGTATGTCCTATGAATCTTATTATTTTCCGGGATTTGCTCAGGAGATGAAAGCACAGCCCGATTTTGTAAGTAAACTGAATTATCTGAATCTTCATGCGGCTGAAACCGGAGCGCATCTTTATCTTATCATTGATGAATATGATAACTTCACCAATGTGGTGTTGAATGAGCAGGGCAAGGAAGTCTATCATGCGCTGACCCATGCTAGCGGCTTTTACCGTGAAATCTTCAAGAAGTTCAAAGGTATGTTTGAGCGCATCTTTATGACCGGTGTCAGCCCCGTGACGTTGGATGACTTGACTAGCGGATTTAATATCGGTTGGAATATCAGTACCAAGCACCAGTTTAATATGATGCTGGGATTCAGTGAAACGGATGTGCGTGAGATGCTCCAATACTATAAGGATGCCAGACAGTTGCCGGGCAATGTGGATATAAGTGCGATGATAGAGGAAATGCGTCCGTGGTATGACAATTATTGTTTTGCCGAAGAAAGTCTGGAACGTGACCCGAAGATGTTCAATTGTGACATGGTGCTCTATTATTTGCGCAACTATATGGATTTGGGCAAATCACCCAAAGAGATGATAGACCCCAACACCCGTACTGACTACAACAAGATGAAGAAACTCATCCGTTTGGACAAATTGGACGGTAATCGCAAAGGCGTGTTGCGCAAAATCACCGAAGAGGGGCAGATTATCACCACATTGACGACTACCTTTCCCGCTATTGATATCACCAAGCCGGAGATTTTTCCCAGTCTGCTCTTTTATTACGGTATGCTTACCATCACTGCTACTCGGGGCAACTATCTGGTGTTGAGTATTCCCAATAATAACGTGCGTAAGCAGTATTACGAATTTCTGTTGGAAGAATATCAGGATAACCGGCATATCAATCTGAATGACCTTGGCTTGATGTATTATGAAATGGCTTACGAAGGTCATTGGCGTGAAACGATGGAATTTATTGCTCATGCCTACAAGGAAAACTCTTCCGTGCGAAGCTCCATCGAAGGCGAGCGCAACTTGCAAGGCTTCTTTACTGCTTACCTGAGTACAAATGCCTATTACCTGATAGCTCCGGAACTAGAATTGAATCACGGTTATTGTGACCTGTTTCTTATGCCTGACTTGATACGCTATGACGTGAAGCACAGCTATATCATCGAACTGAAATACCTCTCCACCAAGGATTCCGAAGCGAAAGCCGAAGCCCAATGGCAAGAAGCTGTAGAGCAAATAAAAGGTTATGCCGTTGGTGCTAAGGTGCGTCAGATGGTGCACGGAACCGAGTTGCATTGTATTGTGATGCAGTTTCGCGGATGGGAACTGGAACGGGTGGAGGAAGTCATGCAGAAATAAGCTCAATTTATACTGTCATTTCTCATTTTAGGCAAAATATATCTGTAATTCCCTTATTTCAACAAAGAGTTGTCTGATTGCCAGACTTTGTATGATAAACTAATTTATGCGCTAAATCTATATATTTAGCTTGGTAGGCATATATACTCACCACGTGGGCTTATGGTTGCTTACCTGTGGACTGGAAATATTTTAGACAGAAGAACATAAGAACAAAAGATAAAGCAGTTATGTGTAATTATTATTGTAATAAAATAAGTGTTAAAGATGACTCAACCTATTAAAATGGATAAACAGATTTCTTAAACATTCCAAACGAAGAGTATGATTCTGTAATATATTGATATATAAATATTTATCTTTTATCTTTTTCCCTTTAAAACCAACGACCTGTTGCACACCGAGAAACAAAGTGTTCGACACCGAGAAACACATCGTTTCTCGGTGTCGAACAAATCGATAGATAAGGCTCGGAGTATAGAATAAACAAATCGTCCGTCTTTTTCTATTTTATGGATTATTCCATAGATATATGCATCAATATATATTCCCATAATTACCCTATTGCATCTGAAATGTAATATTATAGAGTATGGTACCGATTTTAAACTAATTTTTTGAAAAACAATCATTCCCCCCGATGAAATGGTTTGATTTGGTGAAAAGTGAATATTTAATGGCTATTTTTAAAATAACTCTTTTTAAAAGCTACCCTACCTTTGTGACAAGAATGTTAGTCGGAAAAGTTATCCCGGTTCTTCATTCTTAAATCTAATGCCTGTGAGATTTATTTTGTTCGCTAATAGAAATATGAATCTTTATTATTAAATGTAGTATTATGAAAAAAAAGAAGCTTATGAAGAAACAAAGCTGCTTTGTTGTTCTTTTGATGATGCTCCTGTTATTTCCTTCGGGAGCGTTTGCGCAGCAACAAATGATTAAAGGACAAGTGGTGGATGATAAGGGGGAAACCATTATTGGAGCTACGGTCATGGTAAAAGGGGCAAAAGAAGGTACGTTGACCGATATTGACGGTAACTTTTCTGTCAAAGGTAAAGTCGGCAATACCTTATCTATCTCTTATGTCGGTTTTTCTCCTCTCGAAGTAAAAGTGACAAAACTTGAAGGTAATCGTTTCATATTAAAGGAAGACTCGAAACTTCTTGATGAAGTCGTTGTGGTGGGTATGGACAAGCAGAAACGTAATACCATTACGGCTGCTGTGTCTACTGTAGCTTCCGATGCTATAGTCAATCGTCCTGTAACCGATTTGACCAGTGCCCTTCAAGGTAATGTAGCCGGTCTGAATTTTGTGACCGACGCAGCTCCTGACGGCGTTGGTGGTGAAACAGGCGCGGAAATCAAGTTCAATATCCGCGGTGTCGGTTCTATTAATGGTAACGGGGGCGAGCCTTATGTATTGGTGGACGGAGTGGAAC
The DNA here is from genome assembly GCF_027257075.1 of Bacteroides sp. LFL-34. Classification (NCBI taxonomy): domain Bacteria; kingdom Pseudomonadati; phylum Bacteroidota; class Bacteroidia; order Bacteroidales; family Bacteroidaceae; genus Bacteroides; species Bacteroides sp. LFL-34. The sequence goes on from NZ_JAPQKZ010000044.1 coordinate 39,096, forward strand.
AAAGCCTTCAGAACGTAAATCCAAATGATATCGAAACAATTAGTGTATTGAAAGACGCTTCTGCCGCTGCCGTATATGGTGCACGTGCCGCTTATGGTGTGGTATTAGTAACTACAAAAAGCGGTCGGCAGGAAAAGACACGGGTTTCTTATCGAGGCACAGTAGGTTTTAGTTCACCTATCAATATGCCGGAGATGATGAACTCTCTTGAGTTTGCTAAATATGTGAACGAACGGAATGATAATGATGGCGTGAATCATAAATTTTCTGACGCTCTTATAGAGAAGATGGAAGGATTCATGAAGAACCCCTATTCAGCAGAATTTCCAGGTATAGGTCCCAATCAAAACGGGACAGACTGGGCTTCTTCAATGGATGCGGTATATGCGAATACAGATTGGTTTGATTATTATTTTAAAGATACTGCTATTCGTCATTCACATAACCTGAGTGTAACCGAAGGTTCGGAAAAGTTCAACTATTATGTAGGTTTGGGTTACACTTATCAGGATGGTTTACTTGACAAGGTAGATGATAACCTGAGCAAATATAATGTAAATACGAAATTCCAGATTATAGCCAATAAATGGTTGAAGTTCAATTTCAATAATAATATAACATTGAGTATCCTTAAAAGGCCGATGGCCAACCAGACCATCTTTTATGGAACTCTTGGACAAACAATACCAAATGCTCCTACTCATTATCCGATTGATTCGGAATATAATGATGCTTCTGAGTTCCGTTATCTAAAAGAATCCCATTATGTACAGAACCGCATATCCGATGCAATGTCTTTTGCTGCTACCATTACCCCGTTACCGGGTTGGGATATTGTAGGGGAAATGAAAGTACGTTTTGATGTAGAAGACAACAGTTTCAAACGTGGATACCCTACAGTAGAAAAACCTGATGGAGAGTTAAAGGTTGACATAGGTACCAAGCAGGGATATGTATATCCGGGTATGGAATGGAAGAATTCCAAATGGGGTTCTTATACTCGCGGTAATGCATTTAATTATTATCTTTCTCCGAATGTATCGACATCTTACGTCCATACATGGGGAGAACACTACTTCAAGGCTATGGCAGGTTTTCAGATGGAGTTGCAGGAAAACTCCAATGGTTTCACTTATAAGGATGGAATTTTAGGTAGTGATATTTATTCATTTGCGAACTCCAATGGTACATTGTCTGCCGGTGAAGACCGTACTCATTGGTCCACAATGGGTATGTATGCCAAGTTGAACTGGAATTATCAGGAGACATATTTTCTGGAATTCAGTGGACGTTATGACGGTTCTTCCCGTTTTGCTCCCGGAAACCGTTGGGGATTCTTTCCTTCCTTCTCTGCCGGTTATGATATAGCTCGCACAAACTATTTCAAATCATGGAATCTTCCATTTTCCCAGTTGAAGTTGCGTGTTTCTTACGGACGCTTGGGTAATCAGAATGGCGCCGGATTGTATGATTATCTTGGAGTGATGGATTTGGTGTCAAACTCATCCAATGCTTGGTTACTGCCGGGAGTAAACGCCACTCCTGCCAAAGGAATGATTGCCAAAACTCCGAAAATGGTCAGTCCTTATATTACCTGGGAGAAGGTGGATAATGCCAATTTAGGTCTTGACCTGCTGTTATTGGATAACCGTCTGACAATAACTGCTGATATTTACCAGCGTACAACGCATGATATGATTGGTCCGGCTGAAGCAATTCCGGCTATCGGAGGTATCAGTAAAGACGACCGTGCAAAAGTAAATAATGCGACTCTCCGTAATCGTGGTTGGGAGTTGTCCGTCAATTGGCAGGATCAATTGAAATGCGGATTCAGTTATGGTGTCGGTTTTAATATATCCAATTACAAGGCAGTAGTCACGAAGTATAATAATCCTGAAGGACTGATATTCAATAACCATACCGGTCTGGCACGTAACAGAGGGTATTATGAGGGAATGGACATCGGTGAGATTTGGGGATATGAAGCTAATGATCTTTTCATGACTAACCGTGAAGTGGATGAATATTTGAGAACGGTAGACCTTAGCTTCTTTAAAGCTGACAACCAGTGGCAACGCGGTGACGTAAAATATATCGACTCCAATGGTGACGGGAAGGTAGACCCGGGAAAAGGAACTTTGGCGGATCATGGTGATTTGAAAGTAATCGGTAATACAACCCCTAAATATTCTTTCGGTATTAATCTGAATGCAGGCTATAAAGGATTTGGAATATCAGCTCTTTTCCAGGGAGTAGCCAAGAGACAATTCCCGATGGCAGGTGCTACTTACCTGTATGGAGGAAATTGTTACTTCAAAGAGCATCTTGATTATTTCAATGCATGGCATCCTGATGGATATTTACCACGCCTGACAGATAATTCTAAAGACAAAGAAGTGAATATAGGCTATAATACAACTCGTTATTTACTCAATGCAGCTTATATGCGTCTGAAGAACTTGACAGTCTCTTATTCTTTCAAACCACAATTGGTGGAAAAGATTGGCTTGAGTAATTTGAAAGTATATTTCACTTGCGATAATCTGTTTACAATTTCCAAGTTGCCGCAACAGTTTGACCCTGAAACACTGAATCAGGTGAATGGTTGGGTAGGAGGTAGTAATGCTTCTGCTCCCGCCCTTACTTCACCGCTGACTGCAAATGGTAACGGGCGAGTTTACCCATTGAACCGGAACTTTGTATTTGGAATTGACATCACATTTTAATTAGAGAGGAACATCATGAAAAAGAAAATAATTATACTGACTGCTTTTATAGGGCTGGTGTTGTCCGCTTGTTCCGACTTTTTGGATCGGCAACCGTTGACAATGCCTGAAAACGAAGGCTTCCTGGCTGGTCGCGAACAAGTAGAGAACTATATCAATGCTTTATATACTTCATTGCCGGCTCCGACGCAATATGGAATGAGTGTCCGTGGTGAAGAGGTGAACAGCGATAACATTTTGGCTGAAAAATATGACAGACGCCTGAATGGTGAGAATAATCAGTTCAGTGGCTCGACCGATTGGGAAAAAGGCTATCAGAACCTGCGTAATGTCAACTACTTCTTTCACTATTATAAAGTTGATGCAGGACTTGAGACTGCTGAAGTACTCTCGCTTAGAGGAGAAGCCTATTTTTTGCGTGCTTATTGGCATTTCTACCTGCTCACCCGTTTTGGAGATATACCTATAATGGATGATTTTTGGGATGAAAACGCTACGGTAGCCGGCTTACAGAAACCTGCGTCCAAGCGTGCGGATGTTGCCCGTTTTATATTGAATGACTTGAAGGCCGCTATCGGTGAAATTCCGGAAGCACGTGCAAATTTATTTACGCGTAGTAAATATCAGGGACTGCGTATCAGTAAGGAGGCCGCTACTATTTTGGCTATGCGGGTGGCGCTTTATGAAGGTTCGTGGGAGAAATACCACAAAGGTACTAAGTTTGCAACGGAAGACAATTCTACGGAATTTTTTCAGGAAGTATTGAACTGGGGAGACCAGCAACTTTTTACTGCTGGCTTGACATTGAATACGAAAGACACTGATAAGGAGTATGTAAATACCGAAGATGCTTTTGCACACTTATTTAATAAGGAAGATCTTTCTCAAATACCGGAAGCTGTTCTGTGGAAAAAGTATTCAGTGGCTGATGGTGTCTTTCATAATTTGGGTGGTTTACTCGCTTCAGGAGCAGTAGATGGCCAGGGACCGTCCGGCCTGTCAAAGTCATTGGTGGATAACTATTTAAATGCCGATGGAACTTTTATTAATCCCAAAGACGAGAAGTTCAAGGATTTTAATGAAACATTTGAGGGACGGGATGCGAGACTTCTCGTTACAGTAATGCATACCGGATGTAAATATCGCTCTAATGCAGGTTCTTCTTCCAATAAGCCGATGAATGTGAGGGCTTATGATGCGACAGGCACTGATGATGAAATGAAAGAAAAGAATAAAGATATTGTCTCTCCTAACTTGAACGGCGACGGTAATAGCAAGAGTGTTACCGGATTCCATATCAGATTAGGTATTGACACTACTTATGTGGAAGGGAATACGCAGACTGGCATTATCCTGTTCCGGTATGCGGAAGGATTACTTTGTTATGCTGAAGCAGCGGCAGAATTGGACAAATGGAGCGACGATGTATTGAACAAAACATTGAAACCCTTGCGCGAAAGAGCAGGCGTGACATGGATAGAGCCGCAAGCAGATGCTAATTTCCCATTTACCGGGCTTACTCCCTTGATACAGGAAATTCGTCGTGAAAGACGTTCGGAACTGGCACTTCAGGGATTCCGTCTGGACGATCTGATGCGTTGGGCGGAAGCCGGAACATTGAAAGGAATCAACGGTCGTGGCAGGGGTGCATATCTGGGCGAAGAGAGTGTCCTTTACAAAAGCTTTTCACCCAAAGGGCGCGAATCATTGGAATTGGTATTGAAAGATAACGACGGGTGGATGGATCCGTTACAGCAATATTTGCCTGAGGGTTACCTTTTCGACCTGAACCGGGATTATTTATTACCGATACCACCGGATGAACTGCAATTAAACCATGAATTGAAACAGAATCCGGGCTGGGGAGATGTTAGCGAATAAGTATCTCAATTTAATAAATTACACAATTATGATAAAAAGAATACTATATACATTTTTACCTGTTTGCCTGCTTTCAATAGGTTTTGCAGGGTGCGAGGACGATGCGGTAGAACCACTGCCGGAAACTGTACCTTTAATAGTGGAATCAAGTGCCAAGAGCTTTGTAATGGGTGAAGAGCTTACCCTTACTTTGAAAGTGAATGACGCTAAGAATCCGGAACGTGTGACAAACGAAGATTTTGATATTTATCTGACTGCTAAGGACGGAGAAAAAGATGTATCAAAGACAGCCTTTAAAGCATTTCCTTCAATGGTTACCTTCCCGAAGGGAGTCAGTTCTTTTGATATAAAACTACCGATTACAGAAAGTGGAATTAAGCCCAAACAAAAGTTGTATGTGAATGTAATGTCGTTTGTACGTGGCTATACGGTGACTAATCCAACTCAATCGATTGTTATTTCTGATCTCCATTACACAGTTGTATCAATAAAAAATAATTCGGACAGGGTTATTGACGAAGGTGATGAGTTTACTATTTTGGCAGAAGTTCCTGTGCCGGTCACGGATGATATGGATATCCATATCACTGTACCTGATGAGCAAAAAGATTTCTATGTAACGTTACCCCCCGTCACATTGACGATAAAGGCAGGAGAAAAATCTGCAGAAGTGAAAGTTAAAACTAAACACAATATGGAACCTACCAAAACGGAAACGTTGACTTTGAATTTTACGACCGTTTCTGCAGTTCATCCGTTGGATAATGAAACATTGGAAATTACGATGAAGGACCTCGAAGCTGAAAAGGGAGATGGGATTCTTGATGAGCGTTGGGTTTACGAACGTCCGGGAATTGCATTTGCTTCAAGTGGCAGGTTGGCAGCAGCCAAGACACAATATGGAGATGATAAGGTTGTTGAAATGAAAGAACTGGATCCGCATCCCAATACAGATTTAGCTACGGCAGGCTGGAAGTTCTACAATGCATGGGAATTCCATAGTTTCGGAAATACAGGTGATATGTGGAATACTAATGGTGCAGGTAATTCATGGGGTAATAAAGTTCCTCTGTTTTTGGCAGATCGTAATACGGTGATTGTACAGAATCATGCGGCTTGTGTCAATGTGCAATTCTCTAATATAACCGATCAAGGATATCTGAAGATGATAGAAATGAAAGTTCCGTCGAAGGGTACAGGGCCGGCAGCAGGAAAAGATAGGGATTATGGTACTGCTGCTTTCTATGGATGTGGAGTTAATACTACATATAAAGCTAATAGTCAGTTAATATCAGAAGGTTGCAGAATGGAAATTCGTGCCCGGCTTCGTGGTGAGAAAAATGGCTTTAACATGGGGATTTGGCTGATATCTGATGAGTCGGGTAAATATAATACTTACACGGAAGTTGATATTCTCGAAAATCCGACAGGTCCTGTTACAGGAAATAAAGCGCATCAGACATTCCATACGGGAATTTCAGGAACCGATAAAAAAACTCAAACTGCAAATCATACGATAAATATAAATGAATGGAACATTTATTGGTTTGAGTGGCGTTCTGATTCGGAAGTCGCACTGGGCATTAATGGGCAAGAGACTGTATGCTATAAAAAAGCTGATTGTCCTGCAGGCTATTGGACTTTTACAGATGAACAAAACTTAAATGGGTTGAAATTTATTCTTACCATGGGAGCACCTAATAAATGGGGGCTTGGAGGTGGAACTGAGGTTAATGGTGTATGGTCTCCTGATGCCGGCTGGGATTCTGGTTTTGCAAGCTATGATAATTATGAACGGGATCGTGATAATAATGCTATTCCTCGTTTGGAAATAGATTGGGTTCGTACTTATATAAATAAATCTTCAGTAGCAGAGTATGACCAAGGTAGAAATAGGCATACAGGAACGAAGTTTTATTAATTCTTAGTTGCCTTAATCAAATTTCGCAAGTGCCTTATTCAGTCTTCAATAAAAAGGGGCAAAGAGGTACTTGCGATTTTTTTAATAAATAAACTGACTGTCAAACCATGACGAAATACATCTTAATCATTTGTATGCTGTTTGCATCCATATCGGGTGCATGCGCGGACAACTTGACATCACCCCCTGTTTCAATAGTTCCCCGTCCGGTGCAGGTCGTGCCGGGCGAGGGTAACTTCACCTTCTCCGCCCGAACCTTGTTTTCGGTAGAGAACCATGAGCAGGCTGTCATCGTCCGCAACTTTATAAACTTATTCAAGAGAAGTTCGGGAATAACCCCACAGTTGGCAATAGGTAGCAGTGAGAAGAGTCATGTCCGTTTTACGACTGACTCTTCTTTAAAAAGCGAAGCCTACCAGTTGGAGATTACTCCGGAGCAGATACAAGTAAAAGCATCGGATATAAAAGGCTTTTTCTATGCATTGCAGACCATCCGCCTGCTGTTGCCGTCGGCTGTCGAAGGCAACCGTCGGGTTGAGAATATCCAATGGAGCATTCCCGCGGTAACCATTCAGGATGAACCGCGCTTCGGCTATCGGGCATTGATGCTGGATGCCGCCCGCTTCTTCATTCCCAAAGAGAACGTGTTGCGTATCATCGACTGCATGGGCATGCTCAAAATCAATACGCTTCATTTCCACCTCACGGATGATAACGGCTGGCGGGTAGAAATCAAGAAATATCCCCGCCTGACGGAAGTGGGTGCATGGAGAGTGAACCGCATGGATGTTCCTTTCTATTTCCGCCGTAACGCCGAACCGGGAGAACCGACCCCTATCGGAGGATTCTATACGCAGGAAGACATCAAGGAAATGGTGGCATACGCTGCCGACCGCCAGATAGAGGTTATCCCCGAAATAGATATGCCCGCCCACAGCAACGCCGCACTGGCTGCCTATCCGCAACTGGCTTGCCCTGTGGTGAATAGTTACATTGGAGTCATTCCGGGCTTGGGCGGAGGAAGTTCGGGAGTGATTTACTGTGCCGGAAACGACAGCGCCTTTACATTTCTGCAAGATGTTCTGGACGAAGTGATGGCAATCTTCCCCTCGCGATATATTCATTTGGGAGGAGATGAGGCGCAGAAAGGATTCTGGAAGAAATGCCCGCTTTGCCGGCAGCGCATGAACAAAGAGCATCTTGCCGACGTAGAAGATCTGCAAGGTTATTTCATGAAACGGATGAGCGACTATGTACGCAGCAAGGGACGCGAAGTGATAGGTTGGGACGAACTGACAAACAGCAGTTTCCTGCCCGAAGGCGTTATTATTCAAGGTTGGCGCGGACTCGGCGCGGCTGCCTTGAAAGCTGCTGAAAAAGGACACCGGTTCATTATGACTCCTGCCCGCATCATGTACCTGATCCGCTATCAGGGCCCGCAATGGTTTGAACCCCAGACCTATTTCGGCAATAACACACTGAAGGACGTCTACGATTACGAACCTGTGCAGGCGGACTGGAAACCGGAATATGCTTCCTTACTTATAGGCGTACAGGCATCCCTATGGACGGAGTTCTGCAACAAACCGGAAGATGTGGACTATCTGCTCTTTCCCCGTCTGGCCGCCCTTGCGGAAGTGGCATGGACGAAGAAAGAACGCAAGGATTGGACTTCATTCCTGAAAGGACTGGATGTCTATAATGAACATCTGACAGCTAAAGGTATCGTCTACGCCCGTTCGATGTACAACATCCAGCATACGGTCACTCCAAACGACGGGATGCTCGAAGTGAAACTGGAATGTATCCGCCCCGACATGGAGATACATTATACGACGGATGGAAGCGAGCCTACGGCAACTTCACCGCTCTACGAAAAAATAGTGCCTGTAAAAGAGCCGCTTACACTGAAAAGTGCTACTTTTGCGCAAGGCAGGCAGATGGGAAAAACATTGATACTCCCTGTCCGGTGGAACCTGGCTACCGCCAAACCTGTATCGGGAGACAGTCCGTCTGTAAAGCTCCTGACGAACGGAATACGTGGAAGCTTGAAATATTCGGATTCCGAATGGTGCACTTGGAATGATAATGATTCCGTCTCTTTTACAATTGACCTGCTGAAGCCGGAAACGCTGAACACATTGACATTGGGCTGCATCACGAACAATGGGATGGCTATCCATAAGCCGTCGTCCGTGAAAGTGGAAGTTTCGGATGACAACTCTAGTTTCTGCGAAGCTGCCATGCGGAGTTTCACGCCCGAAGAGATTTTTCGTGAAGGAAACTTTATAGAAAACTTGCCGTTGAAGCTGAGAGGTACACAAGCGCGTTACGTACGTGTGACAGCCAAAGGCCCGGGAGTTTGTCCGGCATCTCATGTACGGCCGGGACAGGTGTCGAGAATCCTTTTTGACGAAATGATACTGGAATAAGGCAAAGGGTACAAACATGAATAAAGCGACATTGGATAAAACGATAATCAAGTTTATACAAAAGCTATACTTATGAAAAACAAATTACCGGAAAACAATTCCATCCGTCTTGCCTCATTGGATATTCTAAGAGGTTTCGATTTATTTCTCCTGGTCTTTTTTCAACCTGTATTCGTGGCATTGGCACGGCAGATGAATATGTCATTTCTCGATAGCATACTTTATCAGTTTGACCATGAGGTTTGGGAGGGATTCCGTTTCTGGGATTTGGTAATGCCGCTTTTCCTCTTTATGACGGGAGCTTCCATGCCGTTCTCACTATCGAAGTATATAGGGACTACGGGAAGTTATTGGCCTGTGTATCGGAGAATCCTGAAGCGTGTTTTTCTCCTGTTTATCTTCGGAATGATTGTTCAGGGAAACCTGCTCGGTCTGGACGCCACGCATCTTTATTTGTATTCCAATACATTGCAGTCTATTGCTGTCGGTTATCTTATTGCTGCGGTCATTCAGTTGCACTTCCCGTTCAAGTGGCAGGTAGGGATAACGTTGCTACTCCTTCTCGTCTACTGGGTTCCGATGACGTTTTTGGGGGATTTCACACCGGCGGGGAACTTTGCGGAACAAGTGGACAGATGCGTTTTAGGGCGATTCCGTGACGGTGTTTTCTGGAATGAGGACGGAACCTGGAGCTTCTCGCCATCCTACAACTATACATGGATGTGGAGCAGCCTGACATTCGGAGTGACCGTCATGCTCGGAGCGTTTGCCGGAAAGATAATGAAAGAGGGCAAGGCAAATCGGAAAAGGGTGGTGCAGACGTTGCTAGTTGTCGGACTTGCTCTTGTTGGCCTGGCGTTACTGTGGAGTTTGCAGATGCCTGTTATCAAACGTATCTGGACAGGCAGCATGACCCTGCTTTCCGGCGGCTATTGCTTTCTGCTGATGGCATTGTTCTATTACTGGATTGATTATAAAGGATATACCCGGGAATTGAACTGGCTGAAAGTGTATGGCATGAATTCCATTACGGCGTATCTGCTGGGCGAAGTTGTGAATTTCCGTTGCGTTGCCGCTTCGGTCAGTTACGGGCTCGAACAATATCTGGGTGGTTATTACTCCGTATGGCTTACCTTCGCCAATTATCTGATTGTCTTTCTCCTGTTGAGGGTGATGTATAAGCGCGGATTATTTTTAAAGGTTTGATAAATGAAAGAATAAAAATAGTATGATTAAACGAATATATTTGCTGTTGATGTTGTTTGGAGGATGTTTGTTTTCCATGAGGGCAGCTGTAAAGGAAGAGATTTATGTCAATCATATAGCAGATACTGTGGAGATTGGCAATGAATTCCTCGCTCGCAAGTTTCTGGTGAAGAATGATAAAGTCCGCACGTGCATGATTGAAAATAAGCGTATGGGGAAGGAAGTTTCCCGTATTATTCCCGAAACCATTTCGGAGGATTTTATCATCCGTACGTTGAGTGCGGATTCGGTCGTTGCGGATATTCATTCTTCTGATCTTTTCTTGCAGAGAGTACAGGTCACGGATGAAGGGAAGAACGGCAAGAAGCTGGTTTTCCATTATAAGGGCTTCCGCCATCAGGAGGTGGACTGGCAGGTGGACATGGTTCTTACATTGGAGGAAGGGAAGCACTATATGAGGAAATATCTGGAGATTACCGTCCCCGATTCGCAACGCCATCTGGCGCGTCTGGATTATATTGATTTCGAGCCGATGAGCCTTCCCGAAGGATATGCTGTCTGGACGCATCCGGTGATGGAACAGGGAGTGGGCGGTGTCAGCGGATATTACATCTCTTTGGGGCAACCGGTGTACATACAGGGCATGTTCTTCGGACTTGAATTTCCGGCTTCGGAGACGGAGATTGAGGGTGATCGGAAAGTACGTATCCGCTATTATTCGGGAAAGAGCTTTGAGATGCTTGCTTCGGAAGGCCGTCTGGCGGACAGCGGGACGTTTACCACCTGGAAAGAAGTGACCGGTGCCACCCGCAGTACGGATATGGATGTCATTCAGACGGACTTTTTCAGTTATATCCATGATATTTCCGTTCCGGTCGACTTCCGTATCCAGTACAATTCATGGTATGACTTTATGCTCGACATCAACGAGAACAATATCCTCGACTCTTTCCGTGAAGTGGAACGCGGACTGACGCAGAACGGAGTTCGTCCGATTGACTCTTATGTGGTGGACGACGGTTGGAATGCTTACGGTCCGTGGCAGGAAGAGAACAAGGCCAAATTCTGGTCGTTCAACAGCAAATTCCCGAACGAACTGTCCACCCCTTCGGATTTGTCACACCGTTTGTCCTCTAATTTCGGATTGTGGCTGGGCCCCCGCGGAGGTTATAATTATTATATCAAGTTCGCGCGGTTTCTGGAAGAAAACGGGAATGGAAAACTGAACTGCAACTCAAGTGATATTTGCACCAACCATAAGGTGTACTGCGAGAAACTGAAAATGTTTTTTCTGGACTGCCAGCAACGGTTTGACGTGAATTACTGGAAACTGGACGGTTTTCTGGTTCGTCCGCCGCAACCCGACCCGCAGGGGAATTATATCTCCGGCGGTTATCAGGGAATGTGTTATGTCACCGAGCATTGGGAACGTTGGATTGATATATTTCAGGCGATGCGCGACCAGCGCGGGGCGAAAAGGAATGATTTGTGGATTAACCTGACGTGTTATGTCAACCCCAGCCCGTGGTTCTTGCAATGGGGAAACTCCGTGTGGATGCAGAACTCGCAGGACATCGGGCGGTTGAACGTAAAACGCCCGTCACAGCTTGACCAACTTTTGTCTTACAGGGACGACCGTTATTTCGATTTTGTGAAGACACGCGCGTTCCAGTTCCCTTTGGCGCATCTTTATAACCACGACCCGATTTATGGCAATACCGCCAATCTCGCCGGAAAGATGGATGATGATGAATTCCGCACTTACCTGATGATGATGGCTACCCGCGGCAGTGCTTTCTGGGAACTTTATTATAGCTATAACATGATGAACGAGGGGCAGAAATGGGTGATAAATGCCGATGTACTGCACTGGATTAACGACAACTATGAGACTCTGAAACATGCTAAACTGATAGGACAGACTCCCGCAAAAGGAACTCCTTACGGCTATTCGGCATGGTCGGGACAGGAAGGGATTATTTCTGTCCGCAACCCGTCCGATGAAGTGAAAGAGTTTACCTTCCCGCTCGACCGCACTATCGGAATGCCTGAAGGATTGAAAGGATTGCATCGTACCTATGTGTGGGCGTACCGGACGGATGAACAGAAGGCAGAGGACACGGAGAACCATTTGTTTGATTATGGCGGACAAATCTCCCTTAGTTTGCAGCCGGGTGAAGTGCGGATTTGGAAATTCAGTACCGTGCCTGATAAGGAAGCCCCTGCTCTGCGGATAGTGAAGACCACCTCTCCGACTTCCCTGACGGTCGAGCTTAATGAGCCTGTGATACTGAAAGACGGAATATTTTCCGTTTCGGGAAATGAGGTAACCGCTACTTCGCTTTCAGCGGACAGGCGTGTCGTGACACTAACATTGGCTCGTGAAATGAGAGAAGATGATAAATACCGCCTGAATATTTCGGGAGTGACAGATGACGCAGGAAATACGGAAGCATTGCGCACCGCTTTTTTCTATTTCGAGAATCAGGAGATACCTGTTTTGACAGGAGTCAGTGGCAGCGGGGATTTTAATCTGTCTTTCTGTTTGAAAACCGATAAGAACGCTGTTTCCTTGTTGCGTCAGGGAAAAGACATTTTGGTGGATTTGGATGCGGAAGGGCGGCTTGTATTCGTGGTAAAAGGGTTGAAAGTCGTATCCGGACAGGCTGTTGATGATGATAAAGAGCGCATTGTGTCTTTATGCCGTGAGAAGAATGGAATGTTGAAAATCTATCTGAATGGTGAATTGGAGCAGTCGGTTTATGATGTGGCAATAGTGAATCCGAATATTAAAGCAACTCCGGTTATTGTAAATGCTTCATTAGAGAATACTCTCGGACAGTTGAAGATTATGAATCGTGCGCTTGATTATAAAGAAAACAAGAACATGGTTCTGAAATAAAAGAGGTTGTGACTGTATCAAATAGAGGTCAGCATGATAGAATAAATGATGATAATATCCTGTTTGCAGGAGATATAGATGCTGTGTGTTGGATATATAGATCCAACACGCAGGTCATATATGCCGTACACATTGGATCTATATGTCCAATACGCACGGTATATATGGCTTACAGGCTTACAAGTAGCTGATAAACAGCACTATTTTACCAGACTTTTTGCCCTCTCCAATGCTACATTGATATTCGGGCAGATATTCTCTTTTCCCAGCAACTCGTAGAATCCGGCTTTTTCCAGTACATTATGCACGTTCTCGTTGACTCCGGAAAGGATAACGGTAGTCTTTTCCTTCTGTGACATTTCGCAGAGAGTAGTCAGGTTGTGAATCCCTGTGGAATCGATGAACGGAACCTTGCGCATACGGATGATACGTACTTTGGGGCGGTCTCCCAGTTGTGTCATTGTCTCTTCAAACTTGGTAGCGATACCGAAGAAATAAGGGCCGTTGATTTCGTATACCTCTATGCCTTTGGGAATCATCAGGTTTTCTTCGTGTACGGCAATATCCGATTCCTTGTTCGGGTCAATCTCGTCGGTAATCACCGAGATTTCGGTAGTCTCCATGACACGCTTCATAAAGAGGACGCAGGCAATGACCAATCCTACCTCGATAGCGACAGTCAGGTCGAAGATAACGGTCAGGAAGAACGTGATAAGCAGTACGGTAACGTCCGATTTCGGATTCTTCAGTAAAGCTCTGAATACACGCCATCCGCTCATGTTGTAAGATACGATGACCAGTACGCCGGCAAGGCATGCCATCGGAATATATTGTGCGAGTGGCATCAGGAAGAGCAGAATCAACAGCAATACTACTGCATGAATGATTCCGGCTATCGGTGTCTTACCCCCGTTGTTGATATTCGTCATGGTACGGGCGATAGCACCTGTGGCGGGAATACCTCCGAACAAAGGGGCTATGATATTGGCTGCTCCCTGTGCGATCAGTTCTGTATTGGAATCGTGGCGGTCGCCTATCACACCGTCGGCTACCGTGGCAGACAGCAGGGATTCGATAGCTCCCAATACGGCAATGGTGATAGCCACCGGAAACAATTCCCTGATAGCTTCCCAATCCAGCGCAGGCACAACGGCATCGGGCAACTCTGATTTGATGGTGAAGCGGTCGCCGATTGTCTGGATGCAGTCGATTCCTCCGAAGGTTTTCATCAGGTAAACGGCTACCGTGACTACGATGATGGCAATCAGCGAGCCGGGAATTTTCTTTGAGAACTTCGGAGTGATAGCGATGATAATAATGCTGACAATACTAACGATGGTATTCCACCAGTTGATTGTATCGAAGTGACGGAAATAAATCATCCACTTCCCGACGAAGTCTCCCGGCACTTTCTCGTCTCCGAAAGATAAACCGAAAATATCGGCGATTTGGGTCGTGAAAATAGTGACAGCGATACCGCTGGTAAATCCGACGATGATAGGATAAGGGATGAACTTGATAACTGCTCCGAGCTTGAATACTCCTAATAATACAAGGAGTACGCCCGCCATCAGAGTGGCTACAATCAGTCCGGCCTCTCCGTATTGTTGTATGATGCCATAGATAATGACGATAAATGCTCCTGTGGGACCGCCAATCTGGACTTTGCTGCCACCCAACAGGGAAATGATGAATCCCGCAATGATAGCGGTGATAATACCTTTTTCGGGCGAAACTCCCGAAGCGATACCGAAAGCAATAGCCAGAGGAAGCGCCACGATACCTACGATAATGCCGGCCATCAGGTCCGCCATAAACGTTTCTTTCGAATAATTCTTTAGACAAGAAACCAGTTTGGGTTTAAATTCAAATAGCTTCATTTTTAGATGTTGTTATACGTATATTCCGTCTTTTTTGTAAAGTAGATGTTGCAAAATTAGATAAAATAATCGAAATAAGTATGTTTTTGAACATACTATTTGTCTGTTGATAGATTTCATCAATGAGGCAATCGATTTTATTCATCAAAAAAAGATGGTTTATTATGAACAAATCGCTTATATTTGCGTTATAAATAGTACGACAAGTTACGTTTGGTAATCAACCAATTTTAAAATAGATTAGAATTATGGCTAAGAGTATTAAAGGAACTCAAACAGAGAAAAATCTGTTGACTTCATTCGCAGGAGAATCACAGGCAAGAATGCGTTACACTTATTTCGCAAGTGTGGCTAAAAAAGAAGGCTACGAACAAATTGCAGCTATTTTCACTGAAACTGCCGATCAGGAAAAAGAACATGCAAAACGTATGTTTAAGTTCCTCGAAGGCGGTATGGTAGAAATCACTGCCAGCTATCCGGCCGGTGTAATTGGTAATACACTTGAAAATCTTCGCGCTGCCGCAGCGGGTGAACATGAAGAATGGTCACTGGATTATCCTCACTTTGCTGATGTGGCAGAACAGGAAGGTTTCCCGATGATTGCTGCTATGTACCGCAATATCTCCATCGCAGAAAAAGGTCACGAAGAAAGATATCTTGCCTTCCTGAACAATATCGAAAATATGACTGTATTCGCTAAAGAAGGCGAAGTGGTATGGCAATGCCGTAACTGCGGTTACATTGAAATCGGTAAGGAAGCTCCCGAAGTTTGTCCGGCATGTCTGCATCCACAGGCTTATTTCGAGGTGAAGAAGGAAAACTATTAATCTACGGATGGATAGATAAATCTCGGATGATTTAGATAAAGAAAATGCCGCTTGCAGTAATCTACAAGCGGCATTTTTTGGTAACGAGAAATACAAATTGCTATCTGAATGACAGATTGGCAGGATTTATCTATTGATTCCGGTAATCCTTGGGAGATACACCGTATTGCTTTAAAAACTCCCGATAGAAATAAGATTTATTAGAGAATCCACATTTGAACATAATCTCGGATACGGTCAACTTGGTTGTCCTTAACAACTTGGCTGCATATTCCAGTCTGATGCCTCGTACAAATTCACTCGGAGTCTTATCTATTATTTCTTTGAACTTCCGATACAAGGTAGCTTTGCTCACTCCTACAAATTCGGCAATAGAAGAAGGGCTTAATAACTCATCATCTATATTATTCTTTATGAAGTCTGTTACATTCTGTATTAACTCTTCGTCTTCCGGATGAAGAACAATCCCGTCTTTTACTTTCACAGAAGACATGCTGGAATTGAAATAGTCCTTTAAAAGCATTTGTCTCGACAGCAGATTCTCTATGGTGGAGATAACCTGCCTCGGGTGAAATGGTTTGACGATATAAGCATCCGCACCATGGTTAAAGGCATTAATCTGGTCTTCTACAGAAGCCTTTGCCGATATTCCTATGATCGGAATATAACTTGTTTTCAAATCGGATTTCAATTTATTAATCAAGCTCAAACCGTCCATATTGGGCATGACAATATCACTTATAATAATATCAGGATGATTATGTTCTATCTCTTTCAAAGCCTCCACGCCGTCTTTTGCTTCGTGTATCACATAATCAAAGAGGACATCTTTCAGCAGGTCTCTGATATTCTTTTCATCTTCCACTATCAGTATGACAGTATCTTTGCGAGGGGATAAGTGATCCTGCCCGTTCTTTTCTTTCTGCAACGAATCTTTTTCATCCGTTACAACAAGTGAATGATCGGATGGCAAAGAAGGAATCACGACTGAAAATTCAACACTTTTTCCCAGTTCACTATTTACACTTATCTGCCCGCCTAATAATTCAACCAGACTCTTTGTTAGATTTAAACCTATGCCATTGCTTACAGAGTTACCCAATTTAGGAGTATCAAATATCTTATACTTATCAAATATCTCTGCCATCTGTTGTTCTGTTAATCCCTTACCGGAATTTCTTACGAGCAAGTATAAGGTTTTATCAGGCTCATTTTGTGATATTTCAACATGAATATATCCGTAACGAGGAGTATATTTGAAAGCGTTCGACAGTAAATTGAATATAATTTTTTCCAAAGCATTGCGGTCGGAATAGATCTCTGACGTATCATGAGTCTCTACCTTGAAGTCTATTTTATTCTCTTTCAGGATATCCACATAATTGTTGGAAGCATATTCCATCAATGATTTTACGTCCACATTTTCAGGATGCAAATCCATATTGCTCGATTTAGTTTTACGAAACTCCATCAACTCACTAATCAGCTTCTGCATCCTTTCGGCATTATTCTTTATTATTTGGAGATATTTCTTTGTACTACCATCTAACCCGTCCTGTTCCAACAAGTGCTGTGCAGGTGTATAAATCAAAGTTAGGGGGGTAAAGAATTCATGTGCCACATTAGTGAAGAAATTGAGCCGGGATTCATAAATCTTCTGTTCATGCCGTTTCTCTACCTGGGCTATAAGAACCTGGCGGCTTAACCGTATGCGATTTTTGATAACAGACTTTGTGATATAGAAGATAATAATGCACAATATGGCATAGATAATCAATGCAGGAACACTAAGCCACCACGGATAACCTACTTTTATAGTTAAGCGATAAATGTTATCTCCCCATACTTTGTCGCCATTTGTGCTCTTCACTTCAAGCTGGTACTCACCCGGAGGAAGTTGGGTAAAGATAATATTCGGATTATTACCCATTTCCACCCAATCATCCGAATGGTTCTTCAAGCGATAAGCATATTCACAGTTTTCATTATTAATAAAGTCTTTGGCTATGAAATTGAAAGTCATGAATCTTTCTTCATAGCTAAGTTTCAACACTCCTTTTCTGATACGTTCATTAATGTCCTGTACCGTATTATATATCTTCAAACTACTTAATATAAGTGGAGGATTAAACTCGCGCAAATGTATATTTCGAGGATTGAAATAACTAAACCCGCTTACTCCTCCAAAGTACAAGAAGTCACGATGATCCTTGAAGAAAGCTCCATCAGAGAATTCATCATTCTGCAATCCGTCATTCAAGGTATAATTATCTATTTTATTGTTTTTTACATTCAGGCTAGACAATCCCTGGTTGGTACTGATCCATATCTTTCCTTCGTGGTCTTTTAATATTCCATGAATCGTTTTATTATTCAATTTCTCGTCGGCATATTGTATCAGGTGAAAATCATTCTCCTCCTTTTTCAATTCGTTCAGTCCATAACTTGTTCCTATCCATATACCAGTATCATCACGCAGTAAGCACAATACATCATTATTGGTGAGTAAAATCCGACTGTCCATATCCTCCAATGATTTTATGCTATTATCTTTCATATTGATACAGTTCAAGCCTCCGCCACGTGTGCCAAACCATAACATATTGTCTTCCGGATCGGATGTAATGGCATAAACAACATCGTTATTCAATGAGATATTCTTATCCGACGAATTATATTGCCTGAATCCTTTAACGTGATAACGACCTTGCTCTCTGGAAATATTTATTTTGATTAAACCATATCCTGATGTTCCCACCCATAAAAGAGAATCATTGTTCGTAAAATAAATGTTGTACACAGCCTTGAAAGGCGGATATTTATCAGGTATCTCAAGCTTTTCCAGTCGCCCTGTAGCAACATTCAATATATTGATTCCGTTTCCTTCCGTTCCGATAAAAATGTCATTCGCTTTATTTCTTCTCAAGGCATAGACAGAATTGGAAATCAACCCTTTACTCTCATTCAGATAATCTGTCAATTCTTTCGTTGCAGGATTCAACAGTTTTATTCCGCTTCCTTTTGTGCCTATCAGAATATTACCATCTTCATCTTCACAAAAACATCTCACAGGGTGACTGGTGTGAACGGTTTCAAATAAAGAGTCGTAATGATAAAGTTGAATTAATCCTTGTCCGTCCGTTCCTATCCACAATATGTTCTGACTACCGGAATAAAGAGTGAAGACTGATAACTGACTGGATAGTTCGTTCAGGTAGGTAAAAGTATTCTTTTTTAAATCATAATGAATACATCCCCCTTCTATAAAGCTGACGTACATCTTGTTCTCTGCTAAGATAACCTGTGATACAGGTTTGCTACTATCCAGCTCAATGCATTGGGAAACTGTAAAGTCGGGATTTAAAAGGAAAAGTTTGTTGTCTTTGTTTAAGATAAATCTGTCTTTCGACAGAAATATCTTATCTACAGGCGTCTGTATGTCGACTGTGCGTAAATCACTCTGTTTTCCTCCGTTAACGAGTAGATTGTAAGTCAGATGCACGGTATTTCCATTATTTAAAAGGAAAAGCATACGATCGGAATCACTCACGGAATAATCCTTTATATGACTTGCAAAGTCTGTGTTAATCGGATTAAACTCATCTTCAGAATCATTGTAGACAAAGAACCCCAGCCCCTTTATGAGGCAGATAATATCTCCTGCCGCACTCTTTCCTAAAATAAAAGACTTTTCTTGATTGGGTACTTTATTATCTGTTCTTAAATAATACCTTGTTATCAGACGGGTTCGTTTATCTAACCGATTGATTCCATTATCTGTTGCTATCCATAAACTGCCCTTACATTCAATAATCTGGCGGATAACGTTATTACTTATAGAATTCGGATTGTTTTTGCTATATCTGAATGTCGTAATTTCTCTTCCATTATATGCATTCAGTCCATCCCATGTCCCAATCCAGATCGTATGTTCTGCATCTTCCAAAATACAGTTTACTGAATTATTTGTCAGTCCGTTAACATTTGATATGTGTTTTGCCACATTAAAAGCATAAGACTTTGTGGAAGTGGCAAATGCAATAATCAGAATAAAAAATAATTGTGCGTATAAGATGTTTCTCATGTAAATGAATGTTATTTATACGGTTAGGATAATAGCAAATATAAGGAATTTATTTTATTCCGCGCATATTTTCATCGGTAACGGAGGATTTATACAATTGTGGAATAGTCAATCCGAATTACAAACGATAATCTACGATTTCACCGTCAACAATCAATTTACCATGTTTCTTTGTTTTTTTAGCGGAAGAAGGAATACAAACAATAGTTATGGCATTGTCCGGGTTCAGGATAATGCTTGTTTCGCCGGTACAATTTTTCTTTATGTATTTTTTGGATACCAGATCGTACAAGTCCGTAGGTTCCGTAAAGTGTTGATTCAAGGTTACCTCTTTGGCTTCAAAATAAGGATTGAATAAAAGGTAAGTAGGATATTTTCTTGTGGAATAAAAGTCTGTGGCATTACAATCCAATTGAAGAATACATTCCACATTAGTAGTATCTACAATAGAGGCTAGCATACCCACCCAGGCCGAGCCATACAAGCAAATATCTGTAGCTGAAGACATGGTTTTTACTTGATCCCCAATAGCATAGGGACCCTCATCGGACAATAATCCCTGGAACGGTTCAAAGTGATTGCCATGATACAAGTCCTTCCTCAATCCTTCATAGCAAATGACGTGTTGAGGATCACCTTCCCAGATAGAACTCGACTGACGGTTGCGGGGGTGCTCGTCTGCATAAAATAAGCGGCAGGCGTTTGCCAGGTTCAGCATCCACTTGCCTATTGTGGAAGCATAAGCTGGGTTGTATTTTACAATTGGGACAAGTGCGGCAGCTTGTGAAAAGGTGTTCATGGCAAAAGCATATTGTTCATCCTTTTTTTGTCCTACCAATCCGTGTACGTCGTATTTGTTCCAACGCTCACACATCACTCCCCATCCGTCACGGTTTGAATTATTACCGTCGAAGCACCAGTTCAACATTTTCAGCTCATCATAGGCAGTTCCAAGTTCCGCATTCATGCGCACTGCCAGATAAGCCCCATAGGGCATCATTATCTCATAGAAAGTTCCTTCTTTTTCGGGACGGTTCTGCAAGAATGTCATGCATTGGCGTGTAGCATTCAGATACTTTTTATCTCCGTATTTAATCCAGGAGATGTATTGCAACCAAGCAAGTCCTGCGGCTGCATCCGGTTCACGCCATACTTTATTATAGTACCCTTTACGGTTCTTAAAGTTGAAGGCGGTGAAGTTGAAGTCCGGATATTCTCTACCTTCACTCAAGTCCTGGATAGCAGCATACCAATTGTCGACAGTGATCTTCATCGGCTCCTGCATCTCTGTTTTTTGAGGATATAAATCTACCAGCATCGAATAAGCCATTGCCGGCCATATCTCATACCAGAAACTTTCTCCGGCTTTCCTGTCGAGTCCGTTCAATATAAGATTGGTTCCATTCTTCTTGTTGAAGAATTGTCGTATCATTGATACATAATCTTTTCCGTCATCATTGCTTTTGTCTACTCCTATCAGACTTGCACTAATGAGTGAGCCCATAGTGGGAAGAGATTCATAAGAATTTCCTCCTAACCGTCTTTTATCTACGTAGCTTGGAAGTCCGAAAGTGCGGAATGGAAAGTTTACTTGCGAATCGTCCCACCAGATAAGAGGCAGGTTCTGTCCTTTGGCGTTGAAATCGTAAAATAGTCTGTCCTGTTTCGTGGCTATATCTTTCCAGTTTTTCATTTTATAGGGGAAAGGTATATTGGGCATATACTGTACTAAGCGGATCTCTTTTTGTTCTATCGGCTTTTGTGCCGGCAGGTTGTTGAGAAAGAAAAAACCTGCTACGAGAAATAATAATGTCTTTTTCATGGTCAATTGGTTGTTAAAAAAGAGGTTGTGTCAAAACGCTGACACAGCCTTTTTTTATGCGCAAAGCCCAGACTTTCTCAAGCCCGGGCTTTGTTATTACCCAAAGTTTTCGTATCTTTAGGTATAAAGTTTTTCG
>NZ_JAPQKZ010000045.1:0-52335 GCF_027257075.1 Bacteroides sp. LFL-34
TGGCTTTAGTGCCATTAGCAAAGATATAGGAATGTATTATCCAAACCTATTCATCCTATAACAGAATGATTTACAGAATAAAAAACTGTATTTTTAGGATAATGCTGGGGTTTGGATAATTCTTGTTCGTTGGTGAAGATTATATGCAAGAGAATTATAAGGTAACGTTACATTTGAGTGGTGTTTCTGTTAGTACATTGTTTAATGAGATCCAAAAACAGACCAAACTGGATTTTGTTTATAATACAGAATTATTGGAGACTATAACACCGATTTCCGTTACGGCAGAAAAGGAATCAGTTTTTGATGTTTTGAATCGTTTGTTTAATGGAACAGGTTTTATTTTTAAAAAGTCTGGCAATATTATCACTGTTAATAAAAAAGAAGAACTACAGCAGGATGATAAATTCTTAGTAACAGGAGAAGTAAAGGATGATACCGGTGAACCATTAGTCGGTGTAACTATACAACAAAAGGATACTCGTAATATTACGATAACGGATATGGATGGACGCTATTCAATTCAAGTGTCTAGTAAGGCAGAGGCTTTTTTAACTTTTTCATTTGTGGGGATGAAAACGAAAACAGTACCCGTTAAGGGAAGAGTACTTAATGTAAAACTTGTTCAGGATGCGATTTCTATTGATGATGTCGTGGTTGTAGGAGCGTATGGTACAGCACAAAAGAGGCTAGACCAAGTCGGTAGTGCTTTTCAAGTGAATGCTG
The DNA here is from genome assembly GCF_027257075.1 of Bacteroides sp. LFL-34. Taxonomy (NCBI): domain Bacteria; kingdom Pseudomonadati; phylum Bacteroidota; class Bacteroidia; order Bacteroidales; family Bacteroidaceae; genus Bacteroides; species Bacteroides sp. LFL-34. Next base: position 727 of record NZ_JAPQKZ010000045.1, read on the forward strand.
ACCAGTTAAAAGCATTACCAGCTTTACGAGTGGATAAAATGTTGGATGGCTTGATTCCGGGAGTGAAAATTGATCCGAATACAGATTCACCGGATAATACACGTGCACGTTACAATGTAAGGGTTCGTGGAGATGCTTCTCTATCTGCTTCGAACGAGCCATTGTGGGTTGTGGATGGGACTCCTATTTATACAGGTGAACATACTAATTTGATTCCTGGAATGAGTACGACTATCAGTCCGTTATCTTTTATCAATCCTGATGATATTGAGTCAATAACAGTATTGAAGGATGCTACGGCAACTTCCATTTACGGAGCGAATGGTGCAAACGGAGTCATATTGATAACAACTAAAAAAGGAAAAGAAGGTGACTTGCGTATTCATTTAACGGCTCAATATGGAGTTGCAAAGATTGATAAGAGTACTAGTCCGAAAGTTCTGAATGCCAATCAATATCTAATGTTAGCTAAGGAAGCTTATCAAAATGCAGGGAACGATTTAAAATACTTTCCCTATACTGATAATGAAATGAACAAATACAGCCTTACAAATACAGATTGGACAGATGTGTTTTATGATACCGCTAATACTTTTCAAACAAATTTATCTTTAATGGGAGGGGCTCGGAATACAGCGTATTATTTATCAGCTTCTTATTTAGAGAATACAGCAACGGTGAAAGGGAATAAACAACAGCGTTTTTCTATTCGTTCTAATTTGGATTTTACTTTTCTTCGAAAGTTTAAGGTCTCGGTTGATCTTGCTACTTCTTATAATGTGAATGATTTGTTTAATCCAGGAAGGGATTATTATGAGTACTTACCGATATTCGAACCATATAATGAAGATGGAACTTTTCGTCTTTACAATAAGGTTATATCCGGAAAAGAAACGGATGGAAGCCCTAAATGGTCGGAGAACCGTTTCTTGAACAGTGTAGCGGAAAGGGAAGAGAATATTTATAATCAAAAGACTTTATATACGAATGCCAATTTAATGTTGAGATATGATATTCTTTCAGGGTTATCTTACACAGGACAATTTGGTGTTGATTATCAGTCAGGTAAGGAAGAAATTTATTATGCTCGTACTAATTGGTCCGGAATGACGAGCGCTGATGGTCCGATAGGTTATTCCACTAGAAACTCATTAAATATGATGAACTGGACTACTGTACATCGCATTAATTATAAGCAGTCTTTTGATAAACATGATATAAGTGGATTATTGGGGATTGAGGCTGGTTCACAGGACTATGTGACACTTGGAGTTACAGGGTCAGGCTTCATTAATGATCATATTCAAGATGTGTCTTATGCAAAAGAGCGTAAAGGGACTAATACTAGTAAGACGAAACGCAAAGCTTCTATGTTAGGGCAGCTTAGTTATTCTTACGATCATCGATATTATGTGACATTAAATGGACGTAGAGACGGAAATTCACAATTTGGGTCAGATGTACGCTGGGCTAATTTTGGTTCTATAGGAGTTTCTTGGAATGTTCAGAATGAGAGTTTTTACAATATTCCATGGATGAATATTTTGAAAATAAAAGCTAGTTATGGGGCAAATGGAAATTCCCGCTTAGGTTCTCAGGAAGCTCTTGGCTTATATTCTTATGGGGAAAGTTATTCTTATGCAGGAGAAATAGGTGGTGTTATGTCGGGCTGTCCAAACAGCCGTTTGAGTTGGGAAACTACTTATATGACAAATATAGGTGTTCGTGTACGCTTGTTCGATCGTTTGGATATAGAAGTTGAAGGGTATCATAATAAGACAACTAATTTGTTGAGTAATTTAGATGTTTCTCGAACGACAGGTGATACTCGTGTGTATAGAAATGTAGGAACAATATTAAATAAAGGGATTGAAGTGACTATAACTAGTCACAATTTCCGGCCGAAGAAAGATGGTGATTTCAGTTGGTTAACTGATCTGAATCTAGCACATAATAGTAATAAACTCTTAGAGCTATATAATGGCATTCAGAAAAATATGGGTGAGATGGTTTGGAGGGAAGGATATGACATACATACATATAACTTAGTGCGCTGGGCTGGAGTTGATCCTCGTGACGGAGCACCTTTGTGGTATGATGCAAAAGGGAATATAACACGGATTTACAGTACGGATAACCGTGTCCCGTATAAGAGTTCAACTCCTGTCCTAGCTGGTGGCTTGACAAATACTTTAACGTACAAAGATTTTAGTTTGCGCTTTATGTTCAATTATTCAATAGGAGGCTACGGATTTACATCTTTCGGTAGGGCAAGTAATTCGGATGGGTTGAATATAATGACGGAAAATCAGTCTATTGACCAGTTGAATCGTTGGCAAAAATCCGGCGATTTAGTGCTGAACCCTAAACCAATATGGGGTGTCTCTACTCAGTCGGTGATGAACTCTACCCGTTATTTGTATAACAAAACTCAGGTTCGTTTGCAGAATCTAGTATTTTCCTATCGAATTCCCCGGACAATTCTACATTCGACTGGCTTAAAAGATTGTTCTATTTCTTTAATTGGAGATAATTTATGGGTCTGGACCCCTTATTCGGGAAAGGATCATAATTCTTATAAAACATGTATGAGTGGTTATCCGATGGAAAGATATTTCTCGATAGCACTAAATGTAGGATTATAATTAAATAGGTTTAAGATAACATGAAAAAAAGAATATATCTACTAGTCGGTGCTTTATGCATCATTATGCAATTGGTTAGCAGTTGTACCAATTTTTTAGAAGTTGAAGAAAAAGGAAAAACAACAATCCCTTCATTCCTTTCAGATCCTGACGGACTTAATGCAGGGCTGGTTGGCGCATATAATAAGATGTATGCTTATTATGACAATGAGTTTACAAAATATCCGGATGTTGCCGGAAATATGTTGTCAATGAAGTATGTCTCTGCAGGAGCAGATATGCTTGATCAGTATAATTTTACTTCTGATGCTTTACAAGAGACAGGAGCTGTAGGGTATATTTGGCGTAAAATATATGAAGCCTTGGCAAATGTGAATAATGTAATTCAATATCAGCCTCAGGTGATTTCAGCTTATCCGAATGCAAAGGATATGTGTCAACGTATTCTCGGAGAAGCTTTATTCTTGAGGGCATTGTGCCATTTCGATTTATGTAGGGTATATGCACAACCTTATAATTACACGTCAGATGCTTCACATTTAGGAGTTCCTATTCTATTAAAAACTCCAGGTCCCGATGATAATGTTTCCAGGGAGAGTGTTAAGAAAGTATATTTACAAATTTTAGCAGATTTGGAACGAGCTGCCGATTGTTTCAGGGGCATTGAATCAAGTGGAATATATTATGCTTCTTTACAAGCGGTCAACGCATTATATTCGAGAGTCTATTTGTATATGGAAGATTGGAATAACGCCCTGAAGTATGCAAAACTGGCAATTGGGACAGGGAAACTGTCTCAAGGAGATACCTATTTAAATATGTACCAGGATCTTTCTACTACGGGAGAAGCTATCTTTCGATTGAATGGAATAGATCAATCAGGAAAATTAAAGGCTTTTTATGATGCTTCCTGTGTTCCTGCAGATACATTATTTACGTTGTTCGATGAAGGAGATATCCGTCTTGGCTTACTTAGAAATAAAGATGGAATAGCTTATTGTTCCAAATATTATTCTCTAAAACAGCCAGATAATCAAGTGAATAGGGATGATCCATTTGTTTTCCGTCTTTCCGAAATGTATATGAATGCTGCTGAAGCAGCTTGGCATCTGAAAGATTATACAGCTGCTTCCGGATATCTTAAATCTATTTTGGAGCGTGCTGTAGATACAGACTATGCAGTCAATACACTTAGTCAATATTCAGACGCAAAACTGATACAACTGATAGAGAAGGAACGTGTAAAGGAACTCTGTTTTGAGGGACATAACTTCTTTGACATTATACGCTGGAAGCAGGATCTTAAACGTGAGGAAAATACGAATTCTTCAGTGGAAAAGATCGTTTATCCTAGTGATTATTTTGTATTGCCTATTCCGCAAGTAGAATTGAATGCGAATACAAATATGCAACCCAATCCGACAGTAAACAATTAAAAATAAATCATTTATGAGATCACTATACTTTATATTACTAATAAGCTGCCTTTGGGCATGTACTACTGATGAGAAAGAGCCTTATGATACGCCTTTTATTCATATTATGACAGATAAAGGTGTATCTAAAGTTATTGTCAAGTCGGATGTGAATAACATTAATACTTATAGTGTGTATCTGAGTTCGAAACCTCTGACTGAGAATCTGGAAGTGAACTATCAAGTCATAGTAGGAGATGGTCTGAAATCCGGTGTTGATTTTGAACTGGTAACAAAGGGTAGTACATTAACTTTTCTACCGGGTATTTATGATATGCCCATACGCATCCGATGGATGCCAAATCATTTAGATGAGAACAAAGACAATACAATAACCATTCGTTTGACTGGCAATAATCAAGGACTGACTATGGGGCTTCCAGGTCCCGACGGTTTACAGCGCGAACTGGTGATAGAGAAACAGAATTAATGAAGGAGTAGAATGAAAAAGTTTTTATGGCTGATTTTTATAGGCTTATTGCTAAGCCCTGTTGTATACGGGCAATCATCGGAGTTCTTACAGTATGATAAGAATCTGATTGTAAGAAAACTGGATAATGGATTAACCTATTATATTTACCCGAATACGAATCCCAAAGGGGAAGCCGTTTATCGTTTGTTTGTGAAGGCTGGTTCCGTCATGGAGAAGGAGAATCAACGAGGATTGGCTCATTTCCTAGAACACATGGCATTTAATGGTAGTTATCATTTCCCCTCTGATGGTATGGTTCGTTTCTTAGAGTCGAAAGGAGCCAAATTCGGGAAAGATTTAAACGCGCACACCTCGTTTAATGAGACTGTGTATAAATTGCAGTTGCCTTCATCCAATCCTCAAATGGTAGATTCAACATTAACTATCTTAGCTGATTGGGCAGGCGGGCTTTCTATCGATTCAATGCAGGTAGAAAAAGAACGTGGAGTTATACTTTCGGAATGGTTGTCGAAGAGAGATGCCAAACGCGATAGTGATACAGCTTTTCTATTGGAGCTTCTGAATAGTTCGCACTATTCCGAACGAATGACTATTGGTGATACGGCTGTCATTAGAAACTGTAAACGAGAGGATATTCTGGATTATTATCAAACATGGTATCATCCTTCACTAATGGCTGTGGCCGTTGTAGGTGATATAAATCCTGAACAGGTTGAGACGCTTATAAAGGAGAAATTCGGGAAACTATCGTCTCTTGCCTCTCCTATTTGGAAGCAATGCCACATTCCTGTTTATAAAAAGGAAGCGGTAAAGATACTTACCAATGAATCGCTGAAAACAATAGAATTGGATATGATTCAGTTGCTGCCACTTTCAAAACCGGTTCAGACAGCAAAGGATTATAAGGCTTATTTGACCCGAACATTATTGAATCGCCTTTTTAAGATGCGAATGAATGCTTGGGCTTTTGAAAATCCTTCTTATAGGAAAGCCAGTATTCAGTACTCAAGTTTTCTGAATGCAACTGGAGTATTGCTATGTTCGGTAGAACTACTACCTGGGAAAATGGAAAAAGGTATTTCGGAGTTTATTGCACAGCAACAGCAAATCTTTCGTTATGGGTTTACTGAGACGGAAATAGAACGTGCCAAAAAGGTTATTTATAATAACTTGGAGAATAAACTTCAAAATCAGCAAAATCCTGCTTCCGTTGAATTAATGAACGATATTTATGCCGATTTTTATGTAGGAAACAGATTTACCTCATTACAAGAAGAGTATCGATTAGTTCAACGATATTTTCCAGAACTAGACTCTGTTGCTTTGGTTAGGAATTTGGCAAAAGTATATTCACCCCAAAAGATGCATTATCTATTGCGAGCAAATGAAAAAGCTAATAAGGAAGTGAATGGAGATGCGACTTTGATGTCAATTATAAAAGAAGCCAGAAAACAATCTTCGAAACGGTATAATAAATATTTTTCTGTACCGGATGAATTATGCCAATTACCGTCGGGGGGACATATTGTCAGAGAAGAAAATATACCAGAGATAGGAGCTGTGTCTCTTTGGCTAAATAATGGCACGCGCATTATATTTAAGTCTTCAGAACTCGATAAGGGGAAGGTGTTGTTGACTGGTTTTCGGAAAGGAGGGCTTTATTCTTTAGATTCTTTACATTATTATACAGGTCTATTCGCTCCCAGTATTATTTCACTTTCTGGAGCCGGAAATTTTTCAAGGGATGCATTGAACTATTTTCTGGCAGGAAACTCTGCTTCTATGCGTCTACTTGTTGATAAGACACGTACTGGGCTAGCTGGAGTATCGCAGGTAAAGGATATGGAAACAATGTTTCAACTACTCTATACCAAATGGATGTACCCTCAGTTGGATACAGCAATTTGTAAACAAACAATAGAGAAGACAAAAGAAAATTATCGTGTCAAGCAAAAAAGTCCGACGGAGTTTTTTCAGGAAGAACTAATGTGGCTTTTGAACGGACGAAATTACACAAATACAATACTTTCTGATTCTTTAATAACACGATATGTAAAGCAAGAGGATATGCTTCCTCTATTCAATCGTTTTTATGGTGCAGCGAAAGATTACACATTTGTTATTTTGGGAGACTGTACTATACAGGATATAAAGCCGTTAATCACTACATATATTGGTGGATTACCTAAAGGATCGAATGATACGGATTGGTGTTATACAGAACGTAATATACCTTATAAATCCTGTTCATTGATACGTCACACGGGGGATTCTCCTAAAGCATCAGTTTCATTGATTTTCCAGCAAGACAGTTTGTTAGAGGAGTTTAGCTCATTCACATTGAAATCGAATGTAATGAAAGCGATGTTGCGCACTTGTTTACTTAACCGTTTGCGTGAGGAAATGGGAAAAGTCTATAGTGTAAGCGTAGCTTCGAGTGCGGGTTTATATCCTTCTTTCTTATCACGAACGATGATTGGATTTGTCTGCTTGCCAGAGGATGTTGATAGTTTGGTTAATGCTACACAAGAAGAATTACAAAGACTTTATGAATATCCGGAATCATTTGACGGTATATTAACGGATGTTAAACGTAATCTTTTGAAAGATTTTGAATTGGATAAACAAAAAAACTCTTTTTGGACTTCTTGGATTCGCAATTCCATATTCAATCAACAGGAGGATTGGAAATATCTGAATAATTATGCACAAACAGTAAATAGTATAACAGCAAAAGATATTTCTTCTTTTGCAAAATCTTTATTGAGCACTACTCCCATGATAAAAGCTGTGCTTTACCCTAAAAATTAGTAATAATATGATTGTATAACAGGACTCCGGTCCACAAATATTTATGGTATGAATAGAATGAAAGATTTATTTTGGATGGCAGTAATTGTTTTGTTTGCTGCGTTTTCATCTTGTTCGGATGACAAGAATGATGGGACAGATGAAGGAGTTGAAGCTAAGCTGTTAACCTTTGGGTTTTATGCTGAAGATAATTCAAGTATATTATCAGATGATTATATAGCTACCCTATCTTCCACAACAGCTAAGGTTACTATGCCTGCATTTATAGATAAAAGTGCACTTGTCGCTCGCTTTACGACGAACGATGGTAATATCGTCTTGGTAGATGGAGTTACACAAGTTAGTGGTGCTACTGCCAATGATTTTACAGCTCCTGTAGATTACATTGTTAGTAATGGAAAACAGAATGTAAAGTATACGATAACAGTTGCTAAGTCTTCTAATATGGCTTGGGTAAGAATGCCGGACTTTACAGCGACATCAGTTTTCAGTGGATCTGTTTTAAAAATAAACCCGGTGGATCAAGTTCCATATCTTGGTTTTAAACTAAAAGAAGAAGAGAAAATGGCTGTCATAAAACTTGTTGATGGTACAACTTGGACAGCAGTTGGTTCTTTAGAAGGCTTTGGAGGAGAAGTTAGTTTGTCAAATTATGATTTTGATATTGACAAGGATGGAATTCCTTATGTCGTTTATTCTGATAACAGTGCTACCACAGTTGCAGGTGCTGCGTCTTTAATGAAATGGAATGGGACTACCTGGAATTATGTAGGTAATCAAGGATTTGTAAATGCTCAATCTCAGCAATTACATTTAAGAGTATTAGATAATGGAGAGACTATTGTTTCACAAGTGAACAATAGCAACAAAGTTTCTTTTCCAAGGCGAGTGTTAGTTATGTCTATTTATCAGAACAGTTGGGCGAGTAGTGAATTACCACTTTTGGCTTCCGGGACTCCAATCTATAATTGTAATCTTGCTAAGACAGAGCATGCTGCCTATCTGTTGGTGGTTAACCGTGGGGCAGTAGCAGGCGTAAATTATGGTCATTCAGTATATGAATATAAAAATGGAACATGGAGTATTCTATTAAATAACTATGTAGAACCAAATGCTACTCAGACTGGTATTGTTGGATTGGATATTGAAGCAGAAGAAAATGGTACACTTTATATCTTAACAAGTGATGATGCAGTGACATCAGGTGTGTATAACTTGAGACTAAAGAAATATGATCCGGTAACAAAACAATGGTCCACAGTAGGAGGAAATCCATTGCCTTTGGATTTTAAAACCTCAACTTCAACTTCAGTGGCCATATCAATAGCTCCTGATGGTACTCCTTTTGTTGCCTACAGAGATGAACAAGATCAAGATTATCCAAAGGTTATTTATTTGGATAATGAAACTAAGCAATGGTCAGATCCTCATAAATTAGCAGATATTGCTTCTAGTAATTTGAATATAGCTTTCTCCTCCACAGGAGTTGGATATATTTCATTTACAGATGACAATAACCATGCTATAGTTTTTAAATATACAGATAAGTAAACGTTATGCTTTTAATAAAATAATGTAAATGCGAGGAAGGGTATAGATGGTTTTTATCTTAATATATCCTTCCTTGTTTTTATCTTAATAAGATGAAAAAATGAAAAAGTTCATGATTATATATATATTCTTCTTATTAGGCAGTTTTGTTTCCACAAAATGTTTGGCTCAAGATGTTGCTTGGATAGAAGGTTGTGTCTATGAAGATGGTAATCAAAATGGGATTCAGGACAAAGGAGAAAAAGGTATTTCGGGAATAGCCATATCTAATGGAGATACTGTTCTACTTGCAGATAAACAGGGACATTTCAGAATCAGACTTTCTAAGGGAAACAGTATCTTCCCGATTCTTCCGAATAATTGGACACTATTGTCTAATCAAATAGTAAATTCAGGATTTTATTATTGGAATAGTCATGGGGATACCGAGATGCAACAAATCAATTTTGGATTGAATAAGAAAAAGGTAAATAAGCATTTCTCAATAAACGCAATAGGAGATGTACAAGTCGGTAATTCTCAGGAGTTGGATTATGCTTCCCGTTCTTTATGGCCAGAACTTTTGCAAGCAGATTCGTCTTCGTTCAATATATTTTTAGGTGATTTAGTGAATAACAATTTAAATTTATTTCCCGCTATCAAACAGATGATGGAACTATTGCCTGTACAATCATGGACAGTTATAGGTAATCACGATCGGGATGCTGATTCTATAAGGATTAATCAAACCTTTTCATATAATACAGCTTTTGGATCAGCGACTTATGCTTTTAACGAAGGAAACGTACATTTTATTGTTCTAAATAATGTCTATGGTAAAGGAACACGTTCTTATGTAGGGAAGATTTCTGATAGTCAATTGCGCTTTGTCTCAAATGATCTGAAACTTGTACCTAAAAATGCTCAGATCGTACTTTGTATGCATATTCCATTAGTACATACTACTAATTCATCCGCATTGATTGAAATATTAGAAGGACGAGGGAATGTTTTAGCTTTGACTGGGCACATGCATCAGGTGGAGAGGAATTTTTTACATGGTCAGGATGTTTGTGTACATGAATTAGTAACAGGGGCTTCTTGTGGTTTCTGGTGGGTGGGAGAAAAGGATTGGGAAGGTATTCCGTCTGCTTTGATGCAATGTGGTACTCCTCGTAATTATTTTGTTTTTGATTTTACAGAGAAAGACTATTCTTTCCGGTATAAGGGCATAGGGATGGATGCTTCCCGACAGATGAATATTTGGATTGCAGGTATTGACTCGACAGATGTTTATATCGATGAATTGAGAAACAAACACCAGGGAGAAATGCTTGTAACTGTTTATGGAGCTTCAGATAGTACAATAGTACGTTGTCGTTTGGATAATGGTGAATGGTTATTATGTGAGAAGAAAGAAGAACTTGATGTGAATGTAGCAAGGGTGAGAAGTTGGAATCAGCTAAAAATATATCCAACTCGTTTCAATCGTAGAAATCCGTTCAGAAGGCAATTTTCTCCTCAAATCTGGGGACTACAATTACCTAAAGAGTGCTGCGAAGGTGTTCATTTGATCGCTGTTGAAGCTTCTGATCAATGGGGATTTAAAGCTAGTGGCGAACGCTGCTTTTATTATCAAAGATAGTATTTTTTAAGGAATTCTGTATATCTGTAAATAGAGCCAATATCTGTCTTATTAGACAATCGGATACATTGGGTAATATGACTAACAAGTAACTTCATCTTTTTTATTATGATATAAATGAAGCAATATAAGTCGCTGCTTCTGGTGAAGTCAGAAAAAACAGAATACTTATATTTCTTTTGTTGCAGAACATTTTGCTCCTGTCGTCAACCTTTTTTCGGAATAATTTGTTTACTTTGTGTCACCTTATTTACACTGACACATTTTACATGAAACGAAAATGGATACGTTGGGTAAGCTGGATACTGCTTACTCCTATAATACTCTTTGTAATACTAATGGTATTGCTTTATGTTCCTCCCGTTCAGAATCTTTTGCGTCGGGAGGTTACTGCATACGCCTCTAAAGCAACCGGCATGCAGATTCAGGTGGAGCGGATAGACCTTCGTTTCCCACTTAATCTGTTGGTACGTGGCGTGGAGGTCATTCAACAGCCGGACACCCTTTTGTCTTTAGAAAGCCTCAATGTCCGTGTACAGGCATGGCCGTTGATAAAAGGAAAAGTTGAAGTGGATGAAGTGACTTTGAGCCGGGTAGCCGTTAATTCAGCCGATTTGATGGAGGGAATGAAGATTAAAGGCGTTTTGGGACGTTTCTTCCTGCAAAGTCATGGCGTCGATCTGTCTAATGAACTAGCGGTTATCAATCAGGTCGAACTATCCGACACTCACATGCAGCTACTGATGAATGATACCACAACTACGCCCAAAGATACCACAGCTTCTGCTCCGATCAACTGGAAAGTAGCTCTTCATCAGTTGAAATTGAAAAATGTATCGTTCAGCATGCAACTTCCTGCTGATTCCATGCGTATGACGGCCCATATTGGAGAAGCGGCCATCAATAATGCTCAAGCAGATTTGAAGAATCAATACTACGACTTGAAGAAGTTCTTATTATCGGGAACCTCCGCCAGCTATGATACCGGAACTGCTCAACCGACAGAGGGCTTCGACGCTTCTCATATTGCCGTTCGGGATATTCGCATCGCTCTGGATTCCTTGCTGTATAAAGGGAGGGATATGAACGCAGTCATTCGTGAATTTACCATGAACGAACGCTCCGGATTGAGCGTCACTGCCCTGACGGGTAGAGCCTACTCCAATGATTCTGTTATCTGTGTTCCCAGTTTGAAACTGAACACTCCACATTCTGAAATCGATTTATCTGCACATACCTATTGGGAACTGGTCAACATCCCGACTACGGGCCGCTTATCTGCCCGTCTCAATGCCTATATTGGCAAAGAAGACGTCATGCTATTTGCCGGTGCTCTACCTGAAAGCTTCAAAGAAGCCTATCCATTCCGCCCGCTCGTCATCCGTGCCGGTACGGATGGCAATCTGAAAGAAATGCAGATTTCCCGCTTTACAGTAGACCTGCCGGGGGCTTTTGCATTGGAGGGCGGTGGTCTTTTGGAAAACCTCGCCGACAACCTCACACGCACCGGAACCATCGGTCTGAAAATGACCACTCAAAACCTAAACTTCCTGACCGCTCTGTCGGGAGAAGCCCCTAATGGCACGCTTGTTATTCCTGACAGTATGAATCTGGTGGCGAAAGTGGATATCAAAGGTCCTGAATATAAAGCAAATCTCCGTTTGAAAGAAGGACAAGGAGCTATGGATGTGAATGCGGCCTTAAATACCGCTACCGAAGTCTATAAGGCTGATCTGAAAATAGACAATCTGCAACTTCATAGTTTCCTCCCGAAAGACTCTATCTATGAACTTTCTCTCTCGGCTGCAGCTAATGGTCGTGGATTAGATGTCATGTCCTACCATTCATTTGCCAAATTGAATCTTGCATTAGATCAACTTCATTATGCTAAATACCATCTTTCCGATCTTGATCTGACGGGAGAACTTAAAGGCGCATTGGTCACTGCACATCTGACAAGCGATAATGCTTTATTGAAAATGATAACAGATGCTGAATATAATCTGGCACACAGTTACCCCGACGGTAAAATAACGATTGATGTTACTCAACTGGATTTGCATGAACTGGGAATTATGCCGCAGCCAATGAAGCGTCCGTTGACTTTTAACTTAGTTGCCGAAGCCCGTCGGGATTTAGTTTCGGCACATTTAATCTCCGGTGATATGAAACTCGACTTGAGCGCACGCTCCGGTGTTAATCCTTTAATTCGCCAATCTACTCATTTTGTGGATGTATTGATGAAGCAGATTGATGAGAAAGCATTGAATCACGCTGAATTGCGTAAGGCGTTACCGACGGCAGTTTTCTCTTTCTCTGCAGGGCAAGAAAACCCCTTGGCGTATTTTCTGGCTACTAAAAAGATTGCTTACCATGATGCTTCAGTGAAATTTGGAACGGCTCCTGATTGGGGAATCAATGGAAAAGCCGCTATTCACGCTTTGAAAGTAGACACCTTACAACTAGACACGATTTTCTTTACCGTCAAACAAGATACTACACTCATGAAATTGCGTGCCGGCGTTATTAACGGACCGAAGAATCCGCAATTCTCTTTTTCTACTACACTGACGGGAGAGATTCGTGACCGGGATGCAGAACTGTTGGTAGACTTTAAGAATGGAAAAGGAGAAACAGGCGTACTGCTCGGTGTCAATGCTCGTCCTCTGTTTGAAGGTCATGGAAAAGGCGATGGGTTAGCTTTCACATTAATTCCGGAAGAGCCGATAATAGCCTTCCAAAAATTCCACTTTAATGAAAATCACAACTGGATTTATGTGCATAAGAATATGCGTGTATACGCTAATGTAGATATGTGGGATGATGAAGGAATGGGATTCCGTGTACATTCGGTGCGGGGAGATACTGTTTCTTTACAGAATATTGATGTCGAAATCCGAAGAATCAGTTTAGCCGAATTGAGCAAGGTACTACCTTATTTCCCGGAAATAACCGGTTTGTTCTCTGCGGAAGCACACTACGTACAGACTGAAAAAGATCTTCAGCTTTCGGTTGAATCATCTATTGACGAGCTGACTTATGAACATCAACGAATTGGTGATATAACATTAGGAGCTACTTGGTTACCGGGAGAACAGGGGAAACAATATCTTAACGCCTATCTGAATCATGACAAAGTGGAAGTGATGGTGGCGGATGGTAAGCTGGTTCCAACCCAGACAGGAAAAGACAGTCTGGAAGTAAACGCTACTCTGGAGCATTTCCCGCTACGTGTAGCTAACGTATTTATTCCTGATAAAATGGCTACGCTGGCCGGTGATATGGATGGTAATCTGAATATTGCGGGTAGCACCGAGCAGCCTTTGATAAATGGCGAACTGATATTGGATAGCGTTTCTGTTCTTTCCCGCCAATATGGTGCTAATTTTAGGTTCGACGACCGTCCGGTACAGATAAAGAATAATCGGTTGGAATTTGATAAATTCGCTATCTATACAACAGGAAAAACTCCATTCACGATTGACGGTTATGTTGATTTCAGGGATATGTCCCGACCGATGGCGAATCTGAATCTGCTGGCGCAGAACTATACGCTTCTGGATGCCAAACGCACTCGTGAGAGTCTGGTCTACGGAAAAGTCTTTGCCGATTTCCGGGCAACAGTGAAAGGGCCGTTGGATGGATTGAACATGCGTGGAAACATGAGCCTGCTGGGTAATACAGACGTTTCCTATATCTTGACCGACTCGCCGTTGACGGTACAGGATCGTTTGGGAAGTCTGGTAACCTTTACTTCGTTTAGCGACACCACTACGGTTGTCCAACAAGAAGTGCCGACTGTTTCTTTAGGCGGGTTGGACATGGTGATGATGGTACATATCGATCCATCCGTCCGTTTGAAAGTCGATTTGGATGCAAGCAATGACAATCGTGTCGAACTGGAAGGGGGAGGTGACCTCTCTATGAAATATACTCCGCAAGGTGATCTGACATTGACCGGACGCTATACGTTGAGCGGCGGTTTGATGAAATATGCTTTACCTGTCATTGCTGCCAAAGAATTTGCTATCGATAACGGTAGCTATGTGGAATGGACAGGAAACCCCATGGACCCGATGTTGAACTTCAAAGCAACCGATCGTATCCGTGCTTCTGTTTCCGAGGGAGAGAACGGCGGAACACGTTCGGTTAATTTCGATGTGTCCATCGTTGTCAAGAACCGGTTGGATAATCTTTCTTTTGCATTTGATGTATCTGCTCCCGAAGATGCAACCATACAAAACGAGTTGACAGCCATGGGGGCGGAAGAGAGAGGTAAACAAGCCCTCTATATTATGGTTATGAAAACCTATCTTGGGACCGGACCGATTGGTGGCGGAGGTGGTGGATTGGGTAAACTGAATATGGGTTCCGCACTGAACTCCGTATTAAGCAGCCAAATCAACTCATTGATGGGAAATTTGAAAAATGCCAGTGTTTCTGTCGGTATCGAAGATCACGATTTGTCGGATACGGGTGGTAAGCGTACGGATTACAGTTTCCGTTATTCACAACGTCTCTTTAACAACCGTTTCCAGATTGTAATCGGAGGTAAGGTGTCTACAGGTGAGAATGCGACGAATGATGCGGAATCCTTTATCGATAACATCTCTCTGGAATATCGTTTGGATAGAACCGGAACCCGTTATGTTCGTCTGTTCTACGATAAAAACTACGAGAGTGTACTCGAAGGCGAGATTACGGAAACAGGAGTCGGTCTGGTACTTCGCAAGAAACTGGACAAACTCAGTGAACTGTTCATCTTTAAGAAAAAGAAGTAAGCATGAAAGGGATATATAATAACATATTAGCAAGTTGTCTGATGGGTCTCATCTTATTTTCGGGTTGTTCGGTGACAAAGCATCTGCCCGAAGGGGAGGTACTTTATACAGGAGGAAAAACTGTCATACAGAATAAGTCGACAACACCGGTAGGAGGGACGGCTCTGACAGAGATTGAGGCGGCCCTTGATAAAACTCCCAGTACGAAGATGTTGGGAGGGCTTCTGCCTATTCCTTTTAAGATGTGGATGTACAATGACTTTGTGAAATATAAAAAAGGATTTGGAAAGTGGATGTTCAACCGTCTGGCTGCTAACCCTCCGGTATTTATTTCCACTGTCAATCCGGAGGTTCGTATCAAGGTGGCTACAAACTTACTCCGTGATTATGGTTACTTCAATGGAAAAGTGACTTATGAAACATTGGTTGATAAGAAAGACAGCCTGAAAGCAAGTATTCTTTATACGGTAGACATGAAGAATCCTTATTTTATAGATACGGTTTATTATCAGCGTTTCACTCCCCAAACGTTGCGCATTATGGAACGGGGACGTCGAATGTCTTATATAAGTCCCGGCGAGCAGTTTAACGTGGTCGATCTGGATGAGGAGCGTACCCGTATCAGTACGCTGTTGCGTAACCGGGGATATTTTTACTTCCGTCCCGATTATATGACTTATCAGGCAGATACGACATTGGTTCCCGGTGGACATATCAGCCTTCGTCTGATTCCCGTTCCGGGATTACCCGCTGCGGCACAACGTCCTTACTATGTAGGAGATGCCTCTGTTTACCTGTTTGGCAAGGATGGTGAGGCGCCCAATGACAGCATGATGTATAAGAATCTGAATATACATTATTATAAGAAATTGCAGGTACGTCCGAATATGCTTTATCGTTGGTTGAACTATCAACAGTTTGTGCGGAATGCACAGATGCGGGCTTCCAATCGCACCCGTCTTTACAGTCAGTATCGACAGGAGCAGGTGCAGGAGAAACTTAGCCAGTTGGGAATCTTCAGTTATCTGGATTTACAATATGCTCCGAAAGATACGACAGCCGTTTGTGATACGCTGAACGTAACCATGCAGGCCACGTTTGCCAAGCCGCTGGACGCCGAACTGGAATTGAATGTCGTAACCAAAAGTAACGACCAAACCGGGCCCGGAGCATCATTCGGCGTCACTCGGAACAATGTATTCGGAGGTGGCGAAAGCTGGAACGTGAAGCTGAAAGGCTCTTATGAATGGCAAACCGGCGGAGGAGAAAAAAGTTCTTTGATGAACAGTTGGGAGATGGGAGTTTCCACCTCTCTGACTTTCCCGCGCGTGGTTTTCCCGCATTGGGGGAAAAGGGAGTTTGACTTCCCGGCTACCACTACATTCCGTCTATACATCGACCAGTTGAACCGTGCCAGGTATTATAAACTGTTGTCATTCGGCGGAAATGCTACCTACGATTTCCAGCCGACACGTACAAGCCGGCATAGTATCACCCCTTTTAAACTGACATTCAACGTCCTTCAACACCAATCGGAAGAGTTCAGGGAAATTGCCGATGCCAATCCTGCATTATATATCAGTTTGAAAGACCAGTTTATTCCTGCTATGGAATATACCTATACCTATGATAATGCTTCCGCACGCGGTATTAAAAATCCGATTTGGTGGCAATCGACTGTAACCTCTGCCGGTAACCTGACCTCGGTGATTTACCGTGCTTTTGGTCAGTCTTTCAGCAAAGAGGACAAACGTTTGCTGAACGTCCCTTTCGCACAGTTTGTGAAACTGAATACGGAATTTCGCCATTTGTGGAATATGGACAAGAATAATAAGATTGCTTCCCGTGTAGCTTTGGGCGCTCTCTTCGCCTACGGTAATGCAACGATAGCCCCTTACAGCGAACAATTCTATGTGGGTGGTGCCAACAGCATCCGCGCTTTTACAGTACGTAGCATCGGTCCGGGCGGATACCATCCGGCAGAAAGCCGCTACTCTTACCTCGACCAGACGGGTACTTTCCGTTTTGAGGCAAATGTAGAATATCGTTTCCGTATCTTTAAGAGCATTTGGGGAGCCACTTTCCTGGATGCAGGAAACGTCTGGTTGATGCGCAAGGATGAGGCCCGTCCCAATTCACAACTCGAACTGAAAACGTTCCCGAAACAGATCGCTTTGGGCACCGGTGTCGGTATTCGTTATGATATGGATATTCTTGTGTTCCGTCTTGATTTCGGTATTCCTTTGCATCTGCCTTACGATACAGAACGAAGCGGATATTACAATGTCACAGGATCCTTTATGAAGAATCTGGGAATACATTTTGCTATCGGTTATCCCTTCTAACGTTCTTTCTTTGTCTTGAAACAAAGAAAGAACCAAAGAAAATTCAAGGCTGCGTTTTTCCGGCTACTCCGGTGTTCTCTCCGGCTAAAGGGCAGAAACTCGCTTCGCTCAAACAGTCTGCCCTTTTTAACGCTGGAGAAAACGCCTGCGCTTAACGCCGGAAAAACGAGGCCGATCCCCTTTCGGCGTGTTTGCTGCATAGGTTAATGAATTACCGGATTTCTAGATTTGTCATTGATGTACTTTTGATTCTGCATAGGTTTACATGCCGAAAGGTTTTCCGACCTACTTTTTTCTCCGTTAAGCGAACACCCGTAACGAAGTGTTAAAAGGGCAGATTGTTTGAGCGAAGCGAGTTTCTGCCCTTTAGCGTAGTGAAGGGTGTGAGTAGGAGAAAAAAGTCAGTCTTGAATTTTTCTTTGTTTCTTTCTTTTGTTTCAAGACAAAAGAAAGAAAGTTTTTGTAAATTTGCAACGAAATCTGATGCCGTTGACATCACTAACCTTTTAATATTACACAATTTATGAAACCAACTTTATTCTTATTGGCAGCCGGTATGGGTAGCCGTTATGGAGGCTTGAAGCAATTAGACGGACTGGGTCCTAATGGCGAAACTATTATGGATTACTCAATCTATGATGCTATCAATGCCGGATTTGGCAAACTTGTATTTGTAATCCGCAAAGATTTTGAACAAGATTTCCGTGATAAAATTATTTCCAAATACGAAGGTCACATTCCTTGCGAACTGGTATTTCAATCAATTGACGATCTTCCGGAAGGCTTTACTTGCCCGGCAGACCGTACCAAACCTTGGGGTACTAACCATGCAGTAATGATGGGTGCTGATGTGATTAAAGAACCGTTTGCAGTGATTAACTGTGATGACTTCTATGGTCGTGATTCTTTCCAAGTGATGGGTAAATTCCTTTCTGCTCTTCCTGAAAATTCAAAGAACGTTTATTCAATGGTAGGTTTTCGTGTAGGAAATACATTGAGCGAAAGCGGTACGGTATCTCGTGGTATCTGTAGTACAGATGCTAAAGGATTGTTGACATCTGTAGTAGAACGTACGAAGATTCAACGTTTGGACGGTGAAGTGAAATATATCGGTGATGATGGCGAATGGACGGCTACTCCCGATACGACTCCGGTAAGTATGAACTTCTGGGGCTTTACTCCTGATTACTTCGCTTACAGCCAGGAATTCTTCAAGACTTTCCTTAGCGATCCGAAGAATATGGAAAACCTGAAGAGCGAATTCTTCATCCCATTGATGGTAGATAAATTGATTAATGACGGAACTGCCACTGTTGAAGTACTGGATACTACCAGCAAGTGGTTCGGCGTCACTTATCCGGAAGACCGTCAGAGCGTAGTAGACAAGATTCAGGCATTGGTAGATGCTGGTGAATATCCTGCTAAGTTGTTCTAAAGAAGAGCCATTGATTAAGATAGAGAGCAGCCATTCATAAGAATGACTGCTTTTTTTGTTTTTCATAACGTATCATACTAAGTAGTATCTAATAAATATTCAGTATCTTTGCAGTCCAAAATGTTATAAATCAGAAGCAGAAGTGATTTCAGTAGAAGGATTATCAGTAGAATTTAATGCGACGCCGCTTTTTGAGGACGTCAGCTATGTAATTAATAAGAAAGACCGCATTGCATTGGTCGGAAAAAATGGTGCCGGCAAATCAACCATGCTGAAGATATTGGCAGGTTTGCAGTCACCGACACGCGGAGTGGTAGCTACTCCGAAAGATGTAACCATCGGATATTTGCCACAGGTCATGATTCTTTCCGACAACCGGACGGTGATGGGAGAGGCAGAACTGGCATTCGAACATATATTTGAGCTTCAGGCGAAGTTGGAACGGATGAATCAGGAACTGGCGGAACGGACAGACTATGATTCGGAAGAATATCATCAGTTGATAGACCGTTTCACGCATGAAAACGACCGCTTCCTGATGATGGGCGGTACGAACTTTCAGGCGGAAATCGAACGGACACTTCTTGGATTGGGATTCAGCCGGGAAGATTTTGAGCGCCCTACTTCGGAGTTTTCCGGTGGATGGCGTATGCGTATCGAATTGGCAAAACTGCTTTTACGACGCCCGGACGTGCTTTTGCTCGATGAGCCGACCAATCACCTTGATATTGAAAGTATCCAATGGTTGGAAAACTTTTTGTCTACACGTGCCAATGCAGTCGTATTAGTCAGCCATGACCGTGCTTTCCTGAATAACGTAACTACCCGCACCATCGAAATCACTTGCGGTCAGATTTACGACTACAAAGTGAAGTACGATGAATTTGTAGTCTTGCGTAAAGAACGCCGTGAGCAACAGCTCCGTGCTTACGAAAATCAGCAGAAACAAATACAGGATACAGAAGACTTCATCGAACGCTTCCGCTATAAAGCAACGAAAGCCGTACAGGTGCAAAGCCGTATCAAGCAACTGGAAAAGATAGACCGCATCGAAGTAGATGAGGAAGATAATTCCGCCTTGCGTTTAAAATTCCCTCCAGCCAGTCGTAGCGGAAACTATCCTGTGATTTGCGAAGATGTGCGCAAAGCGTATGGCAGCCATGTCGTTTTCCATGATGTCAACCTGACTATCAACAGGGGAGAGAAAGTGGCTTTCGTCGGGAAGAACGGAGAGGGTAAGTCTACCTTGGTGAAATGTATCATGGACGAGATTGATTTCGAAGGCAAACTAACGATCGGACATAATGTACAAATCGGTTATTTTGCGCAGAACCAGGCACAAATGTTGGATGAGAACCTGACTGTATTTGATACGATTGACCGGGTAGCGACAGGAGATATCCGTCTGAAGATACGTGATATACTGGGAGCTTTCATGTTTGGAGGCGAAGCTTCGGATAAAAAGGTGAAAGTCCTTTCCGGAGGAGAACGTACGCGATTGGCGATGATTAAACTTCTGCTGGAACCCGTAAATCTACTGATTCTGGACGAACCGACCAATCATTTGGATATGCGTTCGAAAGATGTTTTGAAGGAAGCTATCCGCGAATTTGACGGAACAGTGATTCTTGTCAGCCACGACCGTGATTTTCTGGATGGACTTGCGACTAAAGTATATGAGTTTGGCGGTGGACTTGTAAAAGAACACCTTGGAGGTATCTATGAATTCTTGCAAAAGAAAAAGATAGATAGCTTGAACGAGCTTCAGAAAGGAGCGGGATTGTCGGCTTCTCCTACGGCTTCAGCTAAAGGTAATGAACCTGAAACCGTTCAGCCTTCGGAGAATAAGCTCTCTTACGAAGCCCAGAAAGAACTTAATAAGAAGATTAAGAAACTCGAACGCCAAGTGGCGGACTGCGAAGCCTCAATAGAGGAAACCGAATCCGCGATTGCTATCGTAGAAGCGAAGATGGCAACTCCCGAAGGAGCTTCGGATATGCAGCTCTATGAACGGCATCAAAAACTGAAGCAACAGTTGGATGGCATTGTTGAAGAGTGGGAACGGGTTTCGATGGAACTGGAAGAAACGAAAAATTAGAACAAAACGCATACTTCCGGGCAGTATGTGAGAGAAACGTTATACCTCGGTAGAAGGTATTCCTGGCGGGTATCTGTTTCTCGGTGTCGAAACAGGTGTTTCTCGTTGAGGAACGAGGCGTTCCTCGGTGTCGGTCACCTTCTTCCTCGGTGCCGGACTGCGGGTAGGATGATTGTTGATTAGAGAGACTATTTAATTATTTATACAATATGAAAGTAACCAAGTATTTACCAATTCTTGCCGTATGCCTTATGACAACAGGATGTAACAGTAAGAAAGAGGCCGTGCTGACGTCCGGTATCGACCTTGCTAATCTGGATACCACGGCTATGCCGGGTACAAGTTTTTATCAATATGCCTGTGGAGGTTGGGTGAAAGATCATCCGCTGACAGACGAGTATTCACGTTTCGGTACATTCGACATGTTGCGCGAAAACAGTCGTGAACAACTGAAAGCATTGATTGCCGAATTGGCAGCGAAGAAAGATAATGCACCGGGCAGTGCTGCGCAGAAAGTAGGCGATCTTTATAATATCGCAATGGATAGCGTGAAGCTGAACCAGGAAGGTGTAGCTCCGATCAAAGCAGAACTGGCAGCCATTGACGCTCTCAAGGATAAAGGAGAAATCTATGCATATATCGCTGAGAGCCAGAAGAAAGGCATCCGTCCTTACTTCACCATGTTCGTAAGTGCAGATGATATGAACAGTTCCATGAATATCGTACAGACCTATCAAGGTGGTATCGGAATGGGACAGCGTGACTATTATCTGGAGAATGACGAGCAGACTAAAAATATCCGTAATAAATATCAGGAACATATCGCCAAAATGTTCCAGTTGGCAGGTTATGATGAGGCTACTGCACAGAAAGCGGTGAAAGCAGTGATGAACATCGAAACTCGCTTGGCGAAAGCAGCTCGTTCACAAGTGGAATTGCGTGATCCTCATGCTAATTATAACAAGATGGATAGGGCGACGCTGAAAAAGAACTTCCCGACTTTTGACTGGGATACTTATTTCACCGTTTCCGGTTTGAAAGATTTGGAAGAAGTGAACGTAGGTCAGCCTGCTGCCATGAAGGAAGTAGCCGATGTGATTAATACCGTATCACTGGACGATCAGAAATTGTACCTCCAATGGGGATTGATAGATGCTGCCGCTTCTTATCTAAGCGATGATTTTGAAGCACAAAACTTCGACTTCTACAGTAGGACAATGTCTGGTAAGAAAGAAATGCAACCTCGCTGGAAACGTTCCGTGAGCACCGTAGATGGTGTACTTGGCGAAGTGGTAGGACAGATGTATGTAGAGAAGTACTTCCCGGCTGCTGCCAAAGAACGTATGGTTACACTGGTGAAGAACCTGCAAACTTCTTTAGGAGAACGTATCAAAGGTTTGGAATGGATGAGTGAACCGACCAAGGAAAAAGCGTTGGAGAAACTGGCAACCTTCCATGTAAAAATAGGTTATCCTGATAAATGGAAAGATTACTCCGCACTGGAGATCAAAGATGATTCTTACTGGGCAAATATCGAGCGTGCCAACGAATGGGATTACAACGAAATGATTGCCAAAGCCGGCAAACCGGTAGACAAGGATGAATGGTTGATGACTCCTCAAACAGTGAACGCTTATTATAACCCGACTACCAATGAAATCTGCTTCCCGGCAGCTATCCTGCAACCTCCGTTCTTCGATATGAATGCGGACGATGCTATGAACTACGGTGCAATCGGCGTGGTAATCGGCCATGAAATGACTCATGGATTTGACGATCAGGGACGTCAATATGACAAAGACGGAAACCTGAAAGACTGGTGGACAGAAGAAGATGCTAAAAAGTTCGAAGAACGGGCACAGGTGATGGTTAACTTCTTTGACAGTATTGAAGTCGCTCCGGGCGTACACGCAAACGGTAGCCTGACACTTGGAGAGAACATTGCCGACCACGGAGGTTTGCAAGTTTCTTTCCAGGCATTCAAGAATGCAACAGAAGCCGCACCGCTGGAAATTATTGACGGATTTACTCCGGAACAACGTTTCTTCCTAGCTTACGCTAATGTGTGGGCAGGAAATATCCGTCCGGAAGAAATTCTCCGATTAACCAAACTTGATCCTCACTCATTAGGCAAATGGCGTGTGGACGGTGCTCTTCCTCATATCCAGAATTGGTATGAAGCATTCAAAATCACCGAACAGGATTCGATGTTCGTACCTAAAGAAAAACGAGTATCTATTTGGTAATAGTTTTTGAATAGAGAACATATATGCGAAGAGGCGTTGATTTTCCGTTGAGGAGAGTCAACGCTTTTTTTTATTAATTCACACCTTATTTATTACGTACGATAAACAATATTTCGTAACTTTGCACACCAAATACTTAATAAGCAATTCAATGTCAGAGTCTAAAAGAATAAAAACTGCATTGGTATCTGTATACCATAAAGAAGGTTTGGATGAAATTATTACCAAACTTCATGAAGAGGGAGTAGAGTTCTTGTCAACAGGCGGAACTCGTCAGTTTATTGAATCATTGGGATATCCTTGCAAGGCAGTGGAAGATTTGACCACTTATCCTTCTATTCTCGGTGGTAGAGTAAAGACATTACATCCGAAAATTTTCGGAGGTATTCTTTGTCGTCGTGGTCTGGAACAGGATATGCAACAGATTGAGAAATATGAAATTCCCGAGATAGATCTGGTTATTGTTGATTTGTATCCGTTCGAAGCTACCGTAGCTTCCGGTGCATCTGAAGCAGACATTATTGAAAAAATCGATATAGGCGGAATCTCACTGATTCGTGCCGCAGCCAAGAACTACAACGATGTAATCATCGTAGCTTCTCAAGCTCAATACAAACCATTATTGGATATGTTGATGGAGCACGGCGCTACTTCTTCACTCGAAGAACGTCGCTGGATGGCTAAAGAAGCATTTGCCGTTTCTTCTCACTACGATTCGGCTATTTTCAATTATTTCGATGCCGGCGAAGGTTCTGCTTTCCGTTGCTCTGTTAATAGCCAGAAGCAACTTCGTTACGGTGAAAACCCACATCAGAAAGGTTATTTCTACGGAAATCTGGAAGCAATGTTCGACCAGATTCACGGAAAAGAAATCTCTTATAACAATCTTCTCGACATCAACGCAGCCGTTGATCTGATCGACGAATTCGATGACCTCACTTTCGCTATCCTGAAACACAACAACGCTTGCGGATTAGCTTCCCGTGCTACAGTTTTGGAAGCTTGGAAAGACGCATTGGCCGGTGATCCGGTTTCTGCTTTCGGAGGTGTATTGATTACGAATGGTGTCATCGACAAAGAAGCTGCGGAAGAAATC
The DNA here is from genome assembly GCF_027257075.1 of Bacteroides sp. LFL-34. Taxonomy (NCBI): domain Bacteria; kingdom Pseudomonadati; phylum Bacteroidota; class Bacteroidia; order Bacteroidales; family Bacteroidaceae; genus Bacteroides; species Bacteroides sp. LFL-34. The sequence continues at coordinate 25,267 of NZ_JAPQKZ010000045.1, forward strand.
AACAAGATTTTCTTCGAAGTGGTTATCGCGCCGGATTATGATGTGGATGCACTCGAAATCCTGGGACAGAAAAAGAACCGCATCATCCTCGTTCGTAAGGAAGCTAAATTGCCTAAGAAACAATTCCGTGCTTTGCTGAATGGCGTATTGGTGCAGGATAAAGATACTAATATTGAAACGGTAGCCGACCTGAAAACCGTGACAGACAAAGCTCCTACTCCGGAAGAAGTGGAAGATATGTTGTTTGCCAACAAAATTGTAAAGAACAGCAAATCCAACGCCATCGTATTGGCAAAGGATAAACAACTTCTTGCAAGCGGTGTAGGACAGACTTCACGTGTAGACGCATTGAAACAAGCAATTGAAAAAGCCAAATCATTCGGTTTCGACCTGAATGGTGCAGTAATGGCTTCCGATGCCTTCTTCCCGTTCCCCGATTGTGTGGAAATTGCAGATAAAGAAGGTATTACGGCTGTTATCCAACCGGGAGGTTCGGTAAAAGACGATTTATCATTTGCTTATTGCAATGAGCACGGTATGGCGATGGTGACTACCGGTATCCGTCATTTTAAACACTAATATTAATGAAGAATGAAGAACTAATAATGAAGAATGACTGCACGTGACAGCATCCTCATTCTTAATTCTTCATTCTTAATTCTTCATTTAAAAATATGGGATTATTTTCTTTTACACAAGAGATAGCAATGGACTTGGGCACAGCCAATACTATCATCATCACGAACGGAAAAATCGTGGTGGATGAGCCTTCGGTTGTAGCTCTGGATCGCCGTACAGAAAAGATGATTGCCGTGGGGGAAAAGGCGAAGTTGATGCATGAAAAAACCCACGAAAACATACGTACCATCCGTCCGTTGAGAGACGGAGTGATTGCCGACTTCTATGCTTGCGAGCAGATGATGCGCGGTTTGATAAAGCAGGTGAATACTCGCAACCATTTGTTTTCACCTTCTCTTCGCATGGTGATTGGCGTTCCTTCGGGGAGTACGGAAGTTGAACTCCGTGCTGTCCGTGACTCTGCGGAACATGCTGGCGGTCGTGATGTTTATTTGATTTTCGAGCCGATGGCTGCGGCAATCGGTATCGGCATCGACGTGGAAGCTCCGGAAGGAAACATGATTGTCGATATAGGTGGTGGATCTACGGAAATTGCCGTTATCTCTTTGGGAGGTATCGTTTCCAACAACTCCATCCGTACTGCCGGTGATGACCTGACGGAAGATATTCGCGAATACATGAGCCGTCAGCACAATGTGAAAGTCAGCGAGCGTATGGCAGAACGTATCAAAATCAACGTGGGTGCTGCTTTAACCGAACTGGGTGAAGACGCTCCGGAAGATTATATCGTTCATGGTCCGAACCGTATCACAGCTCTTCCGATGGAAGTGCCTGTATGCTATCAGGAAGTGGCTCACTGTTTGGAGAAATCTATTTCAAAGATCGAAACGGCTATCTTGAGTGCATTGGAAAATACGCCTCCTGAACTGTATGCTGATATTGTACACAATGGTATCTATCTCTCCGGAGGTGGTGCATTGCTTCGTGGACTGGATAAGCGTTTGACCGACAAGATCAACATTCCTTTCCATATTGCGGAAGATCCTTTGCACGCAGTTGCCAAAGGTACAGGTGTGGCATTAAAGAACGTAGACCGTTTCTCTTTCTTAATGAGATAAACCGGGAATGAGGAATTTATTAAACTTCCTTCTGAAATACAATTACTGGTTCCTCTTCATCTTATTGGAGGTAGCCAGTTTTGTTTTGTTATTTCGGTTCAACCGTTATCAGCAGAGTGCATTCTTCACTTCTGCCAATACGGTTGTGGGGGCGGTTTATGAAGTTTCGGGAGGGATTTCCTCTTATTTTCATCTGAAATCGGTCAATGAAGATCTGTTGGATCGCAACATGGTGCTCGAACAACAGATCACTAATCTGGAAAAAGCATTGAGAGAGCAGCAGCTCGATTCTATGGCCATCAACAGCATCCGGCAGGTGCCGCAAGCAGATTATCAGTTGTTTAAAGCGCATGTGATAAAGAACAGTTTGAATCTGGTTGATAATTATATCACGCTTGATAAAGGTTCCTCTTCTGGTATTCGCTCCGAAATGGGAGTGGTGGATGGTAATGGGATTGTAGGGATTGTTTATGAAACCTCTCCTTCCTACTCGGTGGTGATTTCGGTACTGAACAGCAAGTCGAATATCAGTTGCAAGATTATCGGCAGTGATTATTTCGGCTACCTGAAATGGGAACATGGAGATTCGCGCTATGCTTATCTGAAAGACTTGCCTCGACATGCAGAGTTTAATTTGGGAGATACAGTCGTTACCAGTGGTTTCTCCACCGTCTTTCCCGAAGGTATAATGGTGGGGACGGTAGATGATATGTCCGACTCTAATGACGGACTTTCCTATCTGTTGAAAATCAAGCTGGCTACTGATTTCGGTAAGTTGAGTGACGTTCGGGTGGTAGCCCGGACAGGTCAGGAAGAACAGAAGAAACTTGAAAACAAGGTGATGAAAGAATGATTATTACTTATATACATAGAATCGGATGGTTTATCGGCTTGGTACTTCTTCAGGTGCTAATCCTTAATAGTGTACATATTGCCGGCTATGCTACTCCTTTTCTCTATATCTATTTTATTCTGAAATTCAGCTCCGGCACTTCCCGGAATGAACTGATGCTGTGGGCTTTTTTCTTCGGGCTGACCATTGATATATTCTCCGATACTCCGGGAATGAATGCGGCAGCTACCGTGCTGCTAGCCTTTCTTCGTCCCTCTTTACTTCGTCTGTTCACGCCCCGTGATAATCCGGACAGCCTTATTCCCTCTTTCAAGACGATGGGAATCAGTCCTTTCTTAAAATATACTACTGCAAGTGTTTTTGTGCACAGTCTGGCATTACTCTCCATTGAGTTCTTCTTATTTACCAGCATTTGGCTGTTACTGTTGCGAGTGCTTCTTTGCACTATTCTGACTGTAACCTGTATCATAGCTATAGAAGGGATTAAGAAGTAACGATGGCAAAAGATTATATCTTAGAGAAGCGCAAATTTGTAATCGGAGGCATTGCTATCTCCATTGTTTTGATTTATCTGATACGTCTTTTTGTATTGCAGATTACGACTGATGACTACAAGAAGAATGCTGACAGTAACGCTTTTCTGAATAAGATCCAGTACCCCTCGCGTGGCGCTATTTATGATCGGACCGGTAAACTGTTGGTATTCAACCAGCCGGCATACGACATAACGATCGTGCCAAAGGAAATAGAGAATCTGGACACACTCGATTTATGCCAATCGCTGAATATCACCCGTGCACAGTTTCTCAAAATAATGAGCGATATGAAAGACCGTCGCCGCAATCCGGGGTATTCCCGCTATACCAACCAGTTGTTTATGTCGCAACTTTCGGCGGAAGAATGTGGTGTCTTTCAGGAAAAGCTGTTTAAGTTTCGTGGCTTTTATATCCAACGGCGTACCATCCGTCAATATTCGTACAATGCTGCCGCCCATGCTTTGGGAGATATCGGAGAAGTCTCCGCAAAAGAAATGGAAGCGGATGAAGAAGGATACTACATCCGTGGGGATTATGTCGGCAAGTTAGGAGTCGAGAAATCGTATGAAAAGTACCTGCGTGGCGAGAAAGGAATTGAGATTTTGCTTCGTGATGCACACGGTCGTATCCAGGGGCATTATATGGATGGTGAATATGACCGTCCTTCCGTTCCCGGCAAGAATCTGACATTGAGTTTGGATATTGACTTACAGATGCTGGGCGAACGTTTATTAAAGAATAAGATTGGAAGCATTGTGGCTATTGAACCGGAGACCGGAGAAATCCTTTGTCTGGTATCCTCTCCCAATTATGACCCGCATTTGATGATTGGCCGCCAACGTGGCAAGAACCATCTGGCCTTGCAACGTGATATGACCAAACCGCTTTTGAATCGTGCTCTGATGGGAGTGTATCCTCCGGGATCTACGTTCAAAACAGCGCAAGGACTGACGTTTCTGCAAGAAGGAATTATCACTGAACAAAGTCCGGCATTTCCTTGCTCACATGGATTCCATTACGGAAGATTGACAGTAGGCTGTCATGCTCACGGATCTCCCTTGCCATTGATTCCGGCTATTGCTACATCGTGCAACTCCTATTTCTGTTGGGGATTGTTCCGTATGTTTGGCGATCGTAAATACGGTTCGCCACAAAACGCCATTACGGTCTGGAAAGACCACATGGTTTCGCAAGGATTTGGCTACAAACTGGGAGTTGATTTGCCGGGAGAGAAACGGGGGCTGATTCCGAATGCGCAGTTCTACGATAAAGCTTATCGCGGACATTGGAACGGACTGACAGTAATCAGTATCTCTATCGGACAGGGGGAAATTCTATCCACTCCCCTTCAGATTGCTAACTTGGGAGCAACGATTGCTAACAGAGGATACTTTGTGACACCGCATATTGTAAAGGAAATCCAAGATAATCAGTTGGACAGCATCTATCGCGTACCACGTTATACCACTATTGAGAAAAGACATTATGAATCAGTCGTAGAAGGGATGCGTGGCGCAGCCACCGGAGGAACTTGCCGTATGCTGTCAGTGATGGTTCCGGATTTGGAAGCCTGTGGAAAAACGGGTACTGCGCAGAACCGCGGACACGACCACTCGGTATTTATGGGCTTTGCTCCGATGAACAAACCGAAGATAGCTATTGCCGTCTATGTAGAGAACGGCGGATGGGGGGCTACTTACGGAGTTCCTTTCGGCGCACTGATGATGGAACAGTATTTGAAAGGCAAGCTCTCGCCGGAGAACGAGTTGAGGGCGGAAGAATTTAGTAACAGAGTGATATTATATGGTAACGAGGAACGATAGTTTGTGGAAAACGCTGGACTGGGTAACGATTTTTATTTACCTGCTCCTGATTGTTGGCGGATGGTTTAGCGTCTGCGGAGCCAGCTATGACTATGGCGAACGCGACTTCCTCGACTTCTCGACCCGTGCCGGCAAGCAGTTTGTATGGATTATCTGTTCCTTCGGACTCGGATTCGTGCTGTTGATGCTGGAAGACCGTATGTATGATATGTTCGCGTACATTATATATGTGGGGATGATTCTCTTGCTCATTGTTACCATCTTCATAGCGCCGGACACCAAAGGATCACGCTCCTGGCTTGTCATGGGGCCTGTGAGCCTGCAACCCGCCGAGTTTGCCAAGTTCGCTACGGCTTTGGCGTTGGCCAAATACATGAATTCTTATTCATTCAGTATCAAGAAAGAAAAGTGTGCCTTTATCCTGGGATTCATCATTCTTCTCCCGATGTTATTGATTATCGGGCAGCGGGAGACAGGGTCTGCATTGGTTTATCTTGCTTTTTTTCTGGTGCTTTATCGTGAAGGAATGCCGGGAGTAGTGCTTTTTGCGGGCGTATGTGCGGTAATCTACTTTGTGGTCGGCATTCGTTTTGATGAAGTCTTTATCGCCGATACTCCTACACCACTGGGAGAATTTATCGTATTACTATTGATCTTATTATTTGCCGGTGGTATGGTGTGGGTATATCGTAAGAAATGGTCTGCTACCCGCAATATCATTGGTGGAAGTTTGGCTATATTACTGATTGCTTATTTAATATCCGAATATTGGGTACATTTTAGCCTCGTTTGGGTGCAATGGGCACTTTGTATTGTGGTGATAGGCTATCTGATTTATTTGGCATTAAGTGAGCGGCAGCGTACTTATTTCCTGATTGCCCTGTTTACAATCGGTTCTGTCGGCTTCCTGTATTCCAGTAACTATGTATTTGATAATGTGCTCGAACCTCACCAGCAAGTCCGTATCAAAGTAGTGCTCGGTTTGGAAGAAGATTTGACCGGTGCCGGATATAATGTGAATCAGTCCAAGATTGCCATCGGTTCCGGTGGGTTGACAGGAAAAGGATTCCTGAATGGTACGCAAACAAAATTAAAGTACGTGCCCGAACAGGATACCGACTTTATATTCTGTACAGTGGGTGAGGAGCAAGGATTTGTCGGTTCGGCTGCTGTCCTGTTGGCTTTCCTTATTTTGATCTTACGATTAATCTTCCTGTCCGAACGGCAGACTTCCAACTTTGGGCGGGTTTATGGATATTCGGTTGTCAGTATTTTCCTTTTCCACTTATTTATTAATATCGGTATGGTGCTGGGGTTAACTCCGGTTATCGGTATTCCATTGCCTTTCTTCAGCTATGGAGGTTCTTCTTTATGGGGATTTACGATATTGCTGTTTATCTTCCTGCGTATTGATGCAGGACGTGGCAGAAGACTCTAATCTTACTGCTTCTCAATACGGATACCTACATCGCTCAATCCTTGTAACTTTTCATCTTTCATTCCGCTCATAATTTTAATAGTATAATTTGTAGGATGTAAAGGGCGAACAGATGTAATAAAAGTTTCCGATTGGTAAATGCTTCCCCATCCGTGTCCCGTCCATCTTCCGGTAGAGTCAGCCAGGCAGAAAGCAATGGTATCAGTGCGCCATACCGTAGAATCCTGTAGATTCTGACTGATAAATAAATGGAGGTCATGATAAGGATATTCGATACTGTTGCGGACTTCCGCAAAAAGCCGGAGAGTAGTGGGAACGCTGTCAGTTATGGGAATCTGAAAAGAGAGTGTATCACTCTTTCCCCATCCCTTGTTGGGAAGGGATTGATAAGAGTGATACACTGTATGTTCATTGCAGGCTGTCAGTAAGCAAGCGCTGAATAGACTCAATATACTATTCTTGAGTAGGCTTTTCATTAGTTGACTGTTTCTCCTGATTCTGATTTCTTTCCGGTCTGGAAGGACGCTCGTGGTTGGGACGACGTTCTTGACGTTCCTGTCCTTGCTGTTCGCGTTGACGGTCTTGTTGCTGCGGACGTTCCTGATTCGACCGTTCCTGTCCTTGTGGACGTTCCTGATTTGATCCTCTTTCCGGACGTCTGTTTTCGTTGTTCCGTCCTTGGTTCTGTCCTCTGTTCCGGTTGTTGTTATTGTTATTTCTCGGGCGGTTGTCTCTTTCCCCTCTGTTGCCGTTTTCTGACTGTTGCGGGCGGTTTTCATTTTCCCGTTGAGGTTGTTGCGGACGATTGCCGCCTTCTGCTTGCTGTTGCGGGCGGTTTCCGTTATTATTGTTTCCTTTCTTCTTCTTTTTATTATTCCGGTTAGCGTTATTGCCGCCCTCTTTATTATTCCGGCTGCGGTCGAAACGGGTAACACTTTCCTGTTCCAGCAAATCAACTGGTTTTCTCGGTTCCGGTTTCTTTTCTTCTTCGAGCAAGCTGTCCGGTTTCATCCCTTTCTTATTCATGGAGATTACTTCGAACGCACGTTTGCCGCTGATAGTGACCAGATTGGCTGGGAAGTTTTTATCCGTAGAATAAGAAACCTGATTGCTTAGAATATCCGCTTTGAAGAAATAGAAAGTACCATCCTTCGTTTCCAGTTCTATCTCTCTCGAAGGGAGACGTTTTTGAGCTTCCACGTAACAGTCCACCTCATAATTCAGGCAGCATTTCAGCTTGGCACATTGTCCGGCAAGTTTCTGCGGATTTAATGAGATGTCCTGAAAACGGGCTGCACTGGTAGAAACAGAGACGAAGCTCGTCATCCACGTAGCGCAGCAAAGTTCGCGTCCGCAAGGGCCGATACCGCCGATGCGTCCTGCTTCCTGACGGGCACCGATTTGTTTCATTTCGATACGTACGCGGAATGCTTCGGCCAATACTTTAATCAGCTGCCGGAAGTCTACCCGCTCATCGGCGATATAGTAGAAAATAGCTTTGTTGCCATCTCCCTGATACTCCACGTCTCCGATTTTCATATCCAGATTGAGATTCAACGCAATCTGACGCGCACGAATCATCGTTGCATGTTCTTTGGCTTTGGCTTCGTTGAACTTTTCCATATCTACCGGCTTGGCTTTCCGATAGACACGTTTGATTTCCGTATCTGCTTTGAAGTTTGCTTTCTTCATTTGCAGGGGAACGAGCCGGCCGGTCAATGTAACCACGCCGATGTCATGGCCGGGAGCCGCTTCAACGGCAACTACATCTCCTTTTTCCAGTTTAATCTTGTTGCTGTTTCGAAAATATCCCTTCCGGGTATTTTTGAATTGCACTTCCACCATGTCACTCTCTTCCGCATTGCCCGGAATGTCCGCCAGCCAATCGTAGGTGTTCAGCTTTTTATCTTGTCGGGAGCATCCTTTGCAGCAAAGGCCACCGCTTCCATTATGAAGTTTATATTCCATAAGTTTATATATTTATTATTGCTTCAACAGTACAATCATCTTCAGCGAGAAGTTGAAGAATACCATTTTAGCATTTACATTCTGTTCTATATGTAGTTGCGCTTCGCTTAATTCGTCCATGATGCCCATCACGTTACGTTCGTTGACAAAAGGCGCAAAGCGGGTTGCAAAATTCTGTTCATTGATAGTCATATACGTCAAGTTGCGCTGGTGCAGGTTGAAGATAAAATTCTCCCGAATCATGCGCTGGCAATATTCCAGGAAGTTCTTCTGACGTTCACGTCCCATGCCCGCCACTTGCTCGCTCCACATTTTCATCTCCTTGATTTTCCGTTGGTAAGACAACCGCATCAGGCTGACAAACAAGTCAAAAAACAACTGGTTCTCTTCATTCAGATGAATTGTTTCGAGTGCCTTGATAAAATTCCCGTTTGCCAGATGGGCAATGGAAATACTGTCGGCAGGCAAAATGTTATATTTAGTCTGTAATACCCGGTCGATGCTGGCTTTATCAATCTTCCGTACATTCATGCGCTGGGTACGGCTTAGGATAGTGGGCAGAATCATGTCCGGCGCTTCCGATACCAATAAGAAAACCGTTTTTTCGGGCGGTTCCTCAAGCAACTTCAGCAGTTTGTTGGCACACACCGGATGCATTTTTTCCGGCAGCCATACAATCGTAATCTTAAATCCCCCTTCACTGGATTTCAAACTAAGTTTTTTCAGAATCTCGTCACTCTCTTTGGCATAGATCAATGCTTGTGAGTTTTCCGCATCCATCTCTCCCAACCAGTGATTGAGATTAAAGTAAGGATGATTGATAACAAACGGTCGCCAGTCGGCTATATAATCATCGCATACTTCCTTTTTCCCCTTTGCGCTTTTCACGATAGGGAATACGAAATGTACGTCGGGATGCACCAATTTATTGAATTTCACGCAGGACGGACACGTTCCGCAGGCATCAGTCTCCCCCCGATTAGTGCAACTGATGTAACGTGCGTATGCAATAGCCAACGGCATTTTCCCGACCCCTTCCGGTCCGCAAATAAGCTGGGCATGTGGAATACGCCCCTCATTTACTTCCTGAATGAGCCGTTGCTTGATTTCTTCTTGTCCGATTACGTCTCTGAAAAACATATCAATAAATGATTTTGGCTACTTCTTTGATACTGTCTACTGCTCCGATAGAGTAGAAATGAATACTCGGCACTCCGTGAGCCATCAACTCCTTGCACTGGGCTACACACCATTCGATACCTACTTGCTCGGCTTCCGCGTCATTTTTGCATTTCAAAGCCTCTTTCACTAAGTCTTCCGGCAAGTCCACTTTGAAAGTCTTTGGAATCATGCTCAATTGAGACAGCTTCTTGAACGGTTTGATTCCCGGAATGATAGGTATATTGATACCTGCCGCCTTCGCCTGCTCCACAAATTCAAAATATTTCCTGTTATCGTAGAACAACTGTGTCACGGCATATTCCGCCCCGTTCTCCACTTTTTTCTTCAGCCAGTAAAGGTCAGTCTCGATATTAGGCGCTTCTTCGTGCTTCTCCGGATAACAAGCCACCCCGTAAGAAAATGGCGTACTGCTGACTTTCATCTCCGAACCGTCCACAAAAATACCTTTATTGAAATTATTGATTTGCTCCTGCAACTCGATAGCATGATGGTATCCGTCACCTTCCGGTGTAAATACCGACTCATGTTTCGCTTTGTCACCACGCAACACCAGTAATTCCGTGATATTCAGAAATTGCAGGTCGAGCAACACATACTCGGTTTCTTCACGTGTGAATCCGCTGCACAAAATATGTGGGACTACCGTAATATTGTATTTATTCTGGATGGCGGCAGCCACGGCAACCGTTCCCGGACGCCTTCTCAAGCGGTTTCTCTGAAACAATCCGTTACCGAGGTCTTTATACACATATTCGCTGCGGTGGGTAGTGATATTGATATATTTCGGGTCAAATTCCCGAAGCGTATCGATTGTCTGATATAACTTTTCTATTCCCGTTCCTTTCAGCGGTGGAAGTATCTCGAAAGAAAAAGCAGTTTTCTTGTTGCTATGTATTAAATCAATTACTTTCATTCTTTTTTTGCTAATGTTCGTTATCTACTTGGATTAAACGTGCATATTGGGACAAAAATACGAAAAAAGAAAGATTTCTTCTTGATTTACTCTAAAATAGTTTTGTTTTTATCGCACTATTGTCGGACTTTTCTGTCTTCCGGCTTTCGATGTATTCCTGTGGCGTGCATCCGGCAATCTCCTTAAACTGTTTAAAAAAGGTGGTACGGCTCTTAAAACCGGAAATTGCATGAAGCGTATCGCAGTTGATAACGCCTTTGTTCAATTCGATCAGGTGAAGTATATACTCCACACGGAAACGGTTGATAAGTGTATAGAAATTCACCTCAAACTCTTTGTTGATAAAACGGGAAAGCGCATAATGATTTGTCTGCAACGCTTGTGCCACCTCTTTCAGCGAAAGTTCCGGATTCAGATAAGGCTTTTTATGATTAAAATATTCCAGCAATTGTATTTTGAGTTTTGCTTGCTTGTCATCCGTGGTGACAGGTAACTCTTCCACTTCCTTGAAGCTCTTCTTCTTCGGCTCAATATCCACCGGTGGAATCGCGCTCTGGCGGGAACCATACCAGAACAGTGTCCACACCGCTCCCAAAGAAACGACATTGAACAGCATTTTGTATCCGGCGGAAGTGTTCACCATCCAGAGTATATCGAGGATACCCATGATAATAAACAAATAAATCGTAATGCTCACCCACGAAAGGGTAATCCCTCCCACAAAAGAATAACTGTTGACGATAAACTTACGGTAATCACGGTAGATACGTAGTATAAAAACCCCCATCCAGGTATAAAAAAGAAGGATGCAACAGATAGTCAGAAGGTGGAAAACCATCGGCAGCGAAGATAAATCCGCCAACCTGTGGATACCCTGAACCGGTTGAAAACGGGCAGAAAACGTGCCGGGCAACAGGACAAATATAGAAAATAGCGCCCAGCCCCCACTAAAATAAAGCATATATTTCCGGGTAAGCAATTGGGGACGCATCAGTGAAACATAGTAAAACAGAATGACGATGGAATTTGCCGTGGAAAAGATAAAATTGACCGGGCGGAATATTTCGCTATGGCTCGCGCTGAAATAGCGGTCGAACAGGAAACTGGCAGCCATGCCGGTTCCGAATGTAACTAAGACAAGAGCCAACCACGTTTGCGAAGGAGTTCGCCGACGGTTGGCAAGTAGGGCGAATGCAGCCATAAAAGCACTCACGATAGGGGTATAATAAAGAAATATGCCCAAGTCTCCGTAATAACTCGTAATATTATTCATCTTGCTTACTGTTTATATGTTGTTTGTTTTCCAGTCTCTGGAAAACATGATCTATTTTCCTTCTCCGCCATCCTCTTTACACGTTGATAGCTGCGAAAATTGCTGAATCCTGCCAGGCAGGCGCGTTCCTCTTCGGGAAGGCGGGAGCAGGCCGGGTCGTTGCGCAACGCTTCCATTTCACGAAGGCGTAGCATATTGATATAACGGGAGAAATTCATTCCATATTCGCGGTTGATAAACCGGGAGATATACGTTCGGTTCGTGTGAAAAGCCTGCATCAGATCCGTTATCCGTAAATCGGGATTCAGATACGGGCGATGTTCATATATATATTTTTCAAACTTTTTCCGTTTATACGCCCGCTCCGATTCAGTTTCTTTTTCCATTTCCATTTCGGCATCTTCCTTTGATTCTGTTTCTATTTCTTCTCCCGGATAATAAATAACCACGAAATTCCCGACAGCCATATTGTAACAGACCACAGCGTGCTGCGCTACCAGCAACAATTGGGGAATCAGCAGCAACAGCGACGCTATCAGTATCTTTTTGGAGAAAATGGCCGAAAGCAGAGAAGGAGGAACCAGGCTGAACGAAATAAGCAGCAAAAGTGTCACCCAAGCCAACGAAGTGCGGTCGGCATTGGCAGAATAGTCGGATATAGAACGGCGGTAAGCCAGCAACCGCCACCAGGCAAGGGCGGTGTAGGCTATGTTCCATATTCCCCGTAGCAGCAGGCGGGCGGTAAAGAAACGGGAGTAGGCTTCGTAACCGGGCGCAACTTCTCCCCGCGATGTGACAATATACACTTGCGTTTCAAAAGGCACGAAAGCCGACCATACGGCGAATGTGCCGACTATCACCAAAGGAAAAATATAGTGGATTCTTGAGAACGGTTTTTCTCCGGGCAACCGGGTAAGTGTATAGATAAACTGGTAGAAGACCACCTGGCTCCAAAATACAATCAGATAATAAAGGATATTGATACGCACATACAGCAAAGGGAGATAGACATAGACGAGCGAGCATATCCACCCTAAGCTCACCAACAGGAAGTATGACACCAGCAGGCGGTGCAGTGTTCCCTCTTCTGATTTGGCATGGGTATGGCGGAAAAGGACAAGCATAATCGCGCACCCCAATGAAGAAATAATGGGGGCACAAAAGCCGGTGTATTGCAAAAACTCTTTCGTAATCATGTCGCTGCGTATTTAACTTTCCTGATTGTAAACCTTCTTTTTAATTCTAAGATAAGTCTGGTAGTTGGGAAATCCGGCTCTCGCATAGAGTTTGGTTGCCGCTTTTTTCCGGTTACTGGGCAGGTTCATCAGCCGTTCGAATTCGCGAAGCCGCAGCCGGTTGATATATCCGTTGAAGCCGCAGCCATACGTTTCATTGATAAAACCGGAAAGATAACTGCGGTTGGTGTTGAAAAGCTCCATCAGGTCGGCTAACCGGAGTTGCGGATTCAGATATAATTTTCTCCCGACGACTTGCTGTTCAAAGAGTTTACGGTTGAGAGGTGCCGGTTCTACCTTCACGGGAACACCGGTTTGTGTCCAGCGGGTATATGTACGATGCCTTCCGCTACCGTTTCTTTGCTCGAAAAGTTGTTCCCTGGAAGGCATTTTCAGGGGAATAGGAGCAATAGTGAGCGGCAGGAAGAGCAACGACCTTCGATTGAAGGTGTGGCAACAGAGATGAATGGCCTGTATCCAGGCCGCGACAATCGCTATGGATAAAGCGGCTACCGCTACCTGGCGGCACGTCGTCAGGCAGAACGCTCCCGACCAAATGATGGTGAGACTGCATAGGAAAACGGAAATGTGAAACCATTTCTTCCACAAAACACTTTTTGGCCCGTTTTGGCGGTAACATATTGCCAGCTTTCGGAATACGAGCGACATATATAGGATGGCAAGGGCGAACTGTACCAACGGAATCGTTTTGAAGATAAAGGTAGTGACCGGATAACCGGCAACAGTCCTTTCCACCACCAATTGCAGGCGGATGGCGGGCGGGGACAATATAAAAGAAGGCGCAAAAACCGAGAGCGGACAGAACCGGAAAGAGGTAATGTCTGCTGAAGTGAGAAGTTTCCTTGTTTTCCGTATTGGTCAGCAGGTAAACGAAACGATAATAGAGGACGGGAGCTATGTAAAGGGAAAAAACAGTGAGTGGTAATATCTGTATGGCAATCTTCGGCAATGCCACTCCGGTAGCCACTCCGGTACCAATAAAAATAAACATCAGGAAGTAACACATAAGCATCCTCTTGACATGTGTTTCACGGACGGTCACACTATCCTGTAAGGAAATAGCTTCGATAATCGTCCCCACTACTGCTGTAAAAAGCGGTACGAAACAAGTGAAAAGCAAGATAAGTGTTCTGTTGTCCATGAGGTTTGTGTATCTGTTTTGCAAATTTAATAAAATGAATAATACCTTCGTTGATTTATCTCAAAAAACACCTTATATGGGCTAAAATACAACCAGACGTACTAAAAAACGCAACCAGACGTACTGAAACAACTAAACGTACTAAGAAAAATGCAAGATTTACTTTTTGATATAGGTTTTATTTACCTTTTTGTTAAGAGAACCCAAAGCATGCCTTTAACTTTGTTGTCAGGTGATTTATATCCTATTGATGCCCTATAAATAACATTACATATTTAGAGTGAAATAAATAAAAATGAACCTTATGAAACAATTACAAGAAAAACTGCTGGCTCTGCTTCTTATATTCATATTATCCGGAGCAACAGCTTCCGCACAGAAAGCAGAAGACAAAGTAATCACTTTCCGTTTTCTTCCGGGCGAGGAGATGTTTATCCTTGCGGGCAATGAGGCGGAACTTGAAAGGCTCTATGGATTGATAGACCATCACAAGGCGGAGATTGCGAAAGGTAACCTGCCCGTTTATGTGGACGGCTACTGTGCTTCGCTGTCCACCACTAAAGAGAATCTGAACACGGCATTCGCCCGTGCCAATCGCGTGAAGTCGGAACTTATTATCCGCAAAGGGCTGAAAGAAGCGGATTTCATCACCGCCAATTGCGCGCGTGCGTATGAGGATAATAAGGATATAGTGGTAGTGACGCTCCGTATCCCTTCGGCTAAGGCTATGCCGGAGACGACACCCGTCAAAGAAAGAGTAAAACGGGAAGAACCCCAACCAAAACAAGGAGTTGTGGAGCAAAAAACGGAAACCGCCGTGGAGCAACCATCCGAACCCTCCGCAGCGGAGCAACAGACTGCCCTTGTATCAGAGCAACGCATCCGGGAGACGGAACAGCCTTATTGGTTTGCCGTCCGCACGAATGTGTTGTATGACGCCTTCCTGCTTCCTACGCTTGGCGTGGAATGGCGGGTGAATGAGAATGTCGGCATCAAGCTGGACGGCAGCCTCTCGTGGTGGGGCGGTGAGCGTGATAAAGTACAGAAGATGTGGCTCGTCAACCCTGAAGTACGCTGGTACCTTTTGGATAAAAAACATTTTTACGCTGGAGTCTCGGGCAGCTATGGGGAATATAATATATATAAGTATATGTTGGGCGGTATCGTTTCAAAGGATACCGGCTATCAGGGTAAGCTATGGAATGCGGGCGTGACGTTGGGTTACCAATTATCCCTCTCCCGCAGTTTCTCCCTCGACTTCAACCTCGGCCTGGGCTATACCCGTTCCGAATATGACAGCTTCGGCATGACCGATGGCGTGCGCGTATATAAGAAACGGAATGAGAGCAAGAACTTCTGGGGGCCCACACAAGCAGGCATCAGCCTCGTATGGACTATGGGAAGCAACAAGTAGAATCATCTAAAACCAACGAATATGAAAAGAAACATCAGACAATGTCTTATCGTAGCAGCCACAGCGCTATCCTTTGCCGCCTGCGACGTGAAAGACCCCATCTACAACACCCCGCATCCGGAGCAAGGGGCAATTACCCTCGTTACCGACTGGAGCGGCATCGGCGAGGGACTGACCGCACCCGCAAGCTATACGGTAGAAGCCGGTGACTACTCCGCCATCCTCATCGGCACCACGAACCTGCTCGAACCTCTTTTTGAACCGGGCAGCTACCATCTGCATGTCTACAACACGCCGCAGCACATCACCATGAGCGGCAGCGTGGCAACCGTCGCCGGGGCTTCGGGTAACGTGGACGGAGCGGGTCCCTTCGTGCAGGAGATGCCGGGCTGGTTGTTTACGGGCGTGACGGAAACTATGATAGAAGCGGACACCGACCACACCCTTACCGTTGCGATGCAGCAGCAAGTACGCCAACTGACGCTCTTCATCGAGCCGACGGGCAGTACCACGGACAGGATAGAGCGAATCGAAGGCTACCTTTCGGGGGTTGCCTCGACGCTGGATATGGATAACGGCACGCATGGTACGCCGCTGAACGTGGCACTGGCGTTTGCGAAAGTAACGGAAGGAGCCAATGCCGGAAAATGGGCGGCCACGGTGCGCCTGCTCGGCGTGGCGGGTGTGCAGCAGAAGCTGGATGCCAAACTCTACTTTGCAGGAGACAGTCCAAAGCCGGTCACTCTCGACAGTGACCTCACCACGGAGCTTGCCACCTTCAACGCCGACAAGCATAAGCCACTCGCCTTGGGCGGGAAAATAGTGGAAACACCTACGGAAGCGGACTTCTCCGCCACCATTACCGACTGGACACCGGGCAATGGCGAAGACGGCGAAAACGGCTCGGCCGGAATGGAAACGAACAATTGAATCAATAATGCTAAGAATGTAAGATTATGAAACTTAGAAACTTATCAATCATTGCCGCAGCAGCCCTTGCGCTTGCCGCCTGCAACAACGACAACGAAGCAGTCACCGACAACTGGAACGGCGAAATCCGCCTCACCAGCGGCGTCACCTCCCAGACCCGTTCCTACGGCCTCGACCAACAGCTTGGCGCAGGACTGGAAGTATCTGCCTGGGTGGACGACAGCAAAGCCGCCCCCCTCTATCAGAACAACGTGCTCACTGCTGATGGAACCGGCGGTTTCTCTTACGCCAGCGACATGTACTACGTCTCGTCCGACCCCGTGAACATCTATGCCATCCATGCCAACCCTGCCCCGGCAGGAGAAGCCTTCCCCGCATCGGTGTCCCACGAAGTGAAGGCCGACCAGACCACGCAAACCGCCTACGCCGCCTCCGACCTGCTCTATTCCACCAAGCGGAACGTGGCCCCCACCGCCTCTAACGTGGCCCTCACTTTCTATCATTTGCTATCTAAAGTAGAAGTAGTGCTGAAGCGCGGCAACGGCGCCCCCGACCTCACCGGTGTCATCGTGACCCTGGAGAACACCGCCCTGAAGGCCACCTTCACCCCCGGGAAAGCCGTCGATATGAGCAGCCAGCCCGCACGCCAGGCGATGATAGCCCTCGCTACCGACCCCAACCCCGCCACTCCGATTACTATCCCCACGGTGGTGACGACAGACTTTGACGCCAATACCCAGTACGCCGAAGCCATCGTGGTGCCCCAGGAACTAACCGCAGGCACCGTCTTTATCCGCGTGAAGCTGGCAGACAAGACGAGCTTCGCCTACAAAATCCCCGCCGGAGATGCCTTGAAGCTGCAAAGCGGTAAGCGGTACATCTATAAGATAACCGTGGATTATAAGGGACTGACGCTGGAAACCAACATCAAGGACTGGGAAACCATAGGCGCACCCGTAGAAGGCTCTGCATTTCAGGAGTAATCCGTAAACAATAAATATAAAGAAAAAAATGAAGACGACGAACATACCAATATATATAATGTACCTGTGGGCAGCCTTGGTTTTGGCTGCCTGCACAGGCGATGACGACGCGGCATGGCCCGAAGGCGGCGTGCCGCTGGAACTCTACGCCGCCGTAGAGGGATATTCCTCCGCCAACGCCCAGACACGGGCTACCACCGAAAACAGGTGGGAAGGGGGAGAAAGGGTGAGGCTGTGGATTAGCACTAGCATCTCCGGCATGCCGGATCAGGATGTATACCCCTCCGTCGATTCCGATGGAAAGCTGATTACAGACATCGACTGGGTAAGCCCGGATGAGGAAAAGGGGATTCGAGGGTTATATCCGTCGGTGAGGAATATTGATCCATTCTCTGTACAGGCCGACCAGAGAGATGAAGGATATCAGGATAGCGACTGCATGGTTGCTCCCTACCTCCGCATCGCCGTAACGTCCCCCGATAAGACCCTCGTCTTCCGCCACGTCACAGCCAAAGTGGTGGTACACCTCAAAGCGGGCAACGGCGTGACCGACGATGAACTGCAGCGCGCCACTGTAACCTTTGAAAACCTCGCGTGCACGGGAGGGAGTATCGATTTCAGAAATGGAACCGTAGGGCAAGTGCCCCCCGACACCGACCGCATCACCCCCAACGAAGTGACCCCTGCCGCCGACGGATACGTACGCACCGTGCGCGCCCTGCTCCTTCCCCAAAATATGTTGGAACGGAAGTTCGTGAAAATAGTCATCGGAGGAAAGACCTTTTACTACACCCCCGCCGCAGGCGAAGCGAACTTCTTCAGTGGCAAGATGTACGAGTACCGCCTCACCGTGACCTCGGAAGGTATCGAAAATATCCGTGTGGAAGGAGGAGGAGAAGGAGGAGGTACGTGGCATCCGGTCGAGTAGAACAGTAACAACTAAATTCATCAATAAAAAAGAAACCGTATGAAACAACATCATTCCATATTTCCCCCGGCAGCATCCCTGGCCTGCGCCCTCATCCTGATGCTGGCGGCATGCACGTCCGACGCACTGGACGAACTGCCCCCTGCCGGCACCGACCCCGATGCCCGCCCCCTCACCATCACCGTGAGCGACGGCGGCATGTACGCCACCGGACAAACCCGCGCCCAGGAACGCGGTTACCGCACTGCTTTCACCGAAGGCGACCGCATCGGCCTCTACGTGGTGAAGGACGGAACCCTGGAGGTGGAGAACCTCTGCCTTACCCTACAGGGAGGCAAGTGGACGCTGCCTGCCGGCACTTCCCAACTCTTATACTCACCCGGCAGGAGTTATCATGCCTATTATCCCTACCAGGACGATAGAGATTTGAACGACAGGGTATCGCCCGGCGATGAAGACTTCTTTAAGTCTGTAGTCTATGATTGGCCTGTTAAAACCAACCAGAGTACCTACGCCCAATACACCGCCTCCGACCTGATGACGGCCCGTGGCGTGTATAGCAACCACACGCTCAGCTTCGCGATGGAGCACCGTATGTCTCTGCTCATCCTTCAGGTGCCTGCTACGAAATATAACTATACAGAAAAGATAGACGGCCAAGAGATTTCTAAGAGCTATTACCGCTACACGGCAGTGATCAGTAAAAATGTATATTGGCAGGAGAACCCCTGTACGGCCCGCCTGCTGGTGAATACTAAAAACCCCACGGTCTTTAAGCCGGTACCGTATGAGTATTACTACAAGGGAAATCGGGAGACTTTCTATTTTGACTATTCCCAATTAAATCTTCAGCCCGGAAAATACACCGTCCACAAGGTTGACGGCAATGAGGCGATAGAAGAGCGGCCGTTAGCGGCGGGTGACTACTATATGCAGGACGGTAGCATCCTGCCCGGGAATGAAGATGGCAGTCTGTCCCGTGATGAACAGGAGAGTTGTCTCGGCGTAGTCTTCTGGGTGGGTGAGAAGCCTAATAGTCTACACTACTCCTATCATTGGACGCATACCGCCAATAAGCGGGGCGACCACCTGCTGATGCACGACCATCCCGGCTGCGTGCACGGCATTGTGGTGGCGCTCACGAATGCTGGTAAGACAGAATGGTCTTCTACGAGTACGGGCAATACGTACACATGGCTCGTGAGTTATGCGGCTACCGGACAGGAAGCGGAAAAGGAATTGATGCTTGAGTCTACCCGCACTTTTGGTTACAATACTAGCCGCTGTATCCAATGGTATCGGGATTACGGAGGACAACGCACCGAAGCCTATGATGCCATAGAAGCTTTTGCAAGAACCAATCCTACACCGGCCGGTTGCAGCGGTTGGTACTTCCCCAGTGATTATGAGATGTTCATCATGACCCGCGGAACGCTCAATCTCGATGAAGACTACCACATGGACACCCTCCTCGATGCCCAATTCGAGAAAGCCGGAGGCAGTAAATTTAATACAGATGACTTCTATTGGAGCGGTACTGATTATGAACACGAGAGCCATTGTATAATATTTAGCTATCATTCTTATCCTTTGGCAGACAAACGGAATAAGTACTACGTCCGTGCCGTGCTTGCCTTCTGACCCATTATTGCGCACTGCCGGAGCAAGCCCTTCGCCGGAAATGACCGGAAAACTTGCGACGGCGGTGCAGACCGTTCAGTTCTTTGTAACAATCATTAAAACGAATGAAACATGAATAATTACATGCTTCTTATCGCTTCAATAATCGTCTGTTGTTCACTGATAGCGTTGCTCGAAAACGAAACCGTGTCGCTGGTTGAACCCAGTTGGGTGAAGCTCTCCCTGCCGGACACCGCCACTTACGATGCCACCTACAATACTATCATCGTTCCCTGCGACTATACCTCCACCGAGGTAGCGGAATAAGAATCTCATGTCAGGCACTTTAAGTCCAGTCGTTTCTTTACCAAGCGCTAAAAAGGTTCTGCCACAGAAAACAATACACCGGAACTCCGACCAAATCTAATGGTTTGAGTTCCGGTGTATGCTTTCAGGCTGTCCGTTATAATATTGCCATTTTACTTTTCAAGAAATGATTTCTTCATTCTCGCAATGTCAGTCAGATAATCCTGCAAATCCTGTTCATGTTCTTCCTCTTCGGCAAGAATATGTTTGGCGATGTCGCAGGTAGTGAAATCTTTCCCATTGGTAAAATCTGCAATTTCCTGATAACGAAGGATTGCGCAGCGTTCGGAGGCTACATTATCTTTCAGCAAACTGACAGAGTCGAACCCCTGCGGAGTATCATATTTGCATCTTGCCAACTCGAACCATTGCTTAGGGTCGAGCACCGGAACTCCTTCCAGCTCGATGATACGGTCAGCGAGCAGTTGCGCATGTCTGCGCTCTTCTTCGGCATGTTCCTCAAATTCACCTTGTACATCGGCACGCATGGCACCTTCCACTACTAATGCACCTACCCAATATTGATAGTATGCCAACCATTCTTCAGCTAATGCTGCGTTCAACTGTGCGATCAAACTTTCTACATCTAGTTTTCCTTGTAGAATTTTTACACTTTCTCTAGCCATAATTTTTATGTTTAGGTTACTATGTTTAAGTTGCCAATGTAACAGACAGGCGGGATTTTTGTTTATGGCTCATTGAGAATTTAACAGAAAGATAGGTTTACCTACACATAAGTTTGTAAAGTGCTGTTTTATCTGCCACCTGCAACGAAATTGAATTATCTTATTGAGAATGAGTGTATTACATCGTTGCAGATACCTGTTGCAGATACGTTGCAGATGTAGTATCTGCAACGCATCTGTTGGTCTTATAAAACTCGTACAACATGGTAGACAGTACCTCTGTGTACACGTTTCGACGGGATTTCATGTTTACGCAGAACTCGCCCGAACACACTTACCCGCTTGTTTGACAACGGTATGGCACTGCTTTTCTTTATATCTTCCAAAATCTCCGCCGGTGAAAGCCATTCGCCATTCTCTTTCTCTTTGGCCGGACGGAAATAACGGTAAAACAACTGTTCTTCGAGTGAAACTTGTTCAAATTCACGGTTGCTTCTGGTCATAATCTGCTCTTCGGACTGGTCGAACCAGTAACGTTCGCCATGATCGAGCTCATACATGGCCTGCGCGTAAAGCTGTTCATAATCTATCGCCTTGTTTGTATCTATCGTTCCGGTTACTTCGATACAGATAAAGCGGCGGCTGCCCGTAGGGTCGGTCAGCAAATCCTTTTGGTTGCTCGTTGCGATGAATGAAGCATAACGGCGTATTTCAAGCACGGCGTTTCCATAAGGTTTGCGCATATTTACAATCGGTTTTTGCAGGATATGTTTCAGGTATCCTTGTTGGGTGGCGCTGATCTGGTCGAACTCGTCAATGTTGATGAGCGCAAAACGATTGAGATACAATTCGGCATCCGTCTTTCGTGAGAAATCGATGCTGTCCGTATAGTATGCACGCATGGCGGGCGGGATGAGGCTGCGGCAGAATGTCGATTTACGGCAACCTTGCGGGCCTACCAGCAGGGGCGAAACATTATTCGCATATTTCTTATCTGTCCCACGCCAGTGCATGACCATGTTGAGAAACCAGCGGTGAAACAAGTCCACCCAATGCTTGTTTTCGCAGGGAACGGTTTGCGCCAGTCCGCGGATACGGTCTTTGCCGTCCCAGACGGGGAGATGGTAGAGGAAATCTTCCAACGGATTGAATACAGGGATGCGGTTGGAGTAGATATACCGGCTTATGTCCCTGTCCCATAGTGGAATACCTTCGGCTTGCGCATCTAGTGCGATACTGTTCAGCACCCGTTTGTTGATAGGATTGAAGTAAAAATGGAATGAGTTCCGTTCGCGGTATTCCACTTCTCCCACTTGGGTGTTGTAACGGAATTCGTAGCGCCTGTTCATAAACTCCTCTGTCTGGAGTGACAGGTACTGTTCTTTCCCTAAGCTGCTCTTCTTTCCGAACCCTTTTTGTTCTTCATATACATTCTTGACCAACTGGCGGATGAGCACCTCTTGCCGGCGCAGGTAATAGTGGAAAATAGTACGTTTCACCGTTTCCTCTTCGGGAATGCCCGAATGGAAGCAGTTGACAGCCAGTTGTGTCACCATAGCCTGAAAGTCTTCCCCTCTTTCGGGTGCACCTTCATCTTCCGCTTCGTAGATTTCTTCATGGGTCTTTCTCAAAGCCGCTTCGAAAAGCATGAATACAGCGCGCTCCGTGTCATATCCCGGCACGGCCCGTGTCAACGGTGACTTTTCCGAGCGTACCGCTTCCCGATAAGTCAGTTCTTCGGGCATCCCTGACGGTTGAGAGAGATAAAACGGAACGGAATCCGGTCTGTACATAAGTTCCGGGTCGTATGACAGCCGTGAGTACTGTTCCAGACTAGGCTCTTTGGGTAAAATGCTGAACGGGATTTGCGGCTGATAGCATTTCACGGCCAAACGATAGGCATGCGCGTGAAATATCTCCGCTTCTTCTCTTTTCTGTGGAAGCGAATTGTCTGGGCGGGTAAATTTCGCCCATATTTTCACTGTCCGTCCGCTCGAACCGGTAAAGACGCAGTGAGTCTGCGGCTGTTCCCATGCCAATTGTTTTACCAATGTAATCTCCGGGCCGCCTGACAACGGTCCGACGGTCAGTTCTACTATTCCGTTATAACTTTTCATTTGTTTCCCACCTTCCGTCCTGCGGAATTCCGCAGCCGGAAGAATCTTCGGAAGCTTGTCTGCTTCGTAGCAGCGTGAGTCGGGCAGGGAATATCGCAACACTTCTCTGAAGGCGGACACAGGCTGTGTCTTTGTTTCTGTCCGTGTTTTTCCTATCCACGTTTCCATATCCATTGTAGTCAGCGCAGTAGTTTTGTCCTTGTCTCTTAATTGAGTAATTTTCATCTTTTGTTTTGTTAATAATATTCTGCTAAGTTAGTCATATTTGCCCGTTCTTGCAAATAAACATGGATATTTTATCTGTTTATCCTTTTTATCCGTACATTTGTAGAATTTAATAACAATAAAACCGATAAACAGCAATGAAAGAACCATTCGATTATTCAATCGTTCCTTATACTTTCGGCTTGTGTGCAGCCGAAGAATGTCCGCGTGCCACGACTTGTCTGCGGCATATCGCCTTAGAGTATGCTCCGGCGGAGCGGGCTTTCCTGTCAATAATGAATCCCAACCGGCTGAAAGCGATGAAAAGTGCTTGTGATTATTACCGTTCCAATGAGAAAGTGCGTTATGCACGCGGCTTTATGCGTACGATTAGTGCTCTTACGGTTCGTGTGGCAGATACCTTTCGCTATCGTATGATTGAATATATGGGTAGAAAGAACTATTATTTGAAACGTAGGGGAGACATGAACCTTAGTCCGGTCGAACAACGGCGGATTATTGCCGTAGCCAAGGAACTTGGCGTTAGTCTGGATGAGTATTTCGACGGTTACGTGGAGGATTATAACTGGGGTTAGTCTTGTATATCTCCTTCTCTGAAAATCTTAGCTACGGTTTCGCTGTCGTTTCTCTATATGGAAACTCCAGTGTCTCTAGCGGGAAACGCTAGTATCTCTGGCTGGAAACTCTCGTTTCCATGCGCGGAAACTGTAGTTTCCCGCCTGGGAACCGGAGTTCTGACGCAGGAAACGAGCGCTTCAATGATAGGAAAATAAACTTTGATGCTTGGTGTGCAATATTTCTTCTTACCGCTGTGTTGCAGATATTTTTATCTGCAACGTATCTGCAACGGTATCTGCAACGCTATAATTGTTTATCAGTCAGTTTGTTATTTCGATTTTGTTGCAGGTGGCAGATGTTTTTTTATTTTTCAAACTTTATTGTAGGGAAAATTAGAGGTAATAGTGGTTTGAGGAAAAGAATCTTTTAACCTTGCGTGAGGAGGAGTTCTATTAAAAATATATATCTTTGCAAGACAGGTGACTGGCGTTAATTTATAAAAGCAGAGATTATGAGCAATAAAATTTATCCTATCGGCATTCAGAATTTCGAAAAGATTCGTAATGACGGTTATTTCTATATTGATAAAACGGCATTAATGTATCAAATGGTCAAGACCGGAAGTTATTACTTCTTGAGTCGTCCGCGCCGTTTTGGAAAGAGTCTGCTCATTTCTACCTTGGAGGCTTATTTCCAAGGGAAAAAGGAACTGTTTGAAGGATTGGCTGTGGAAAAGTTGGAAAAGGATTGGATAAAGCATCCTATATTGCATCTCGATCTTAATATTGAGAAGTATGACACGCCGGAAAGTCTGGATAAAATATTGAATGATAATCTTGAATATTGGGAAAGCCAATACGGCACCCGTCCGTCTGAAACATCCTTTTCCCTGCGCTTTGCCGGTATCATTCAGCGTGCTTGCGAAAAGACGGGGCAACGTGTAGTTATTCTGGTAGATGAGTATGACAAACCTATGCTGCAAGCCATCGGCAATGAAGAACTTCAAAAGCAATTCCGAAATACCCTGAAGCCATTTTATGGCGCTTTGAAAACGAAGGACGGGTATATAAAGTTCGCTCTGCTTACCGGCGTGACAAAGTTTGGTAAAGTCAGTGTATTCAGTGACTTGAACAATTTGGATGATATTTCAATGTGGAATGAGTACGTCGAAATTTGTGGTGTCAGCGAGCGTGAAATCCATGAAAATCTGGAAACAGAACTACATGAATTTGCAGCAGCACGTGGAATAACGTATGATAAACTCTGTGAAGATTTGAGAGAGTGTTATGATGGCTATCATTTTACGCACAATTCAATCGGCATGTACAACCCGTTCAGTCTGCTTAACGCTTTCAAGCGTAAAGAGTTTGGTAGTTATTGGTTTGAAACGGGTACGCCTACCTATTTGGTGAAATTGCTAAAAAAACATCATTATGACCTGGAGCGGATGGCACATGAAGAGACCGATGTCCAAGTGTTGAACAGTATAGATTCTGAATCCACCAATCCCATCCCGGTAATTTATCAGAGTGGATACCTAACCATCAAGGGGTATGATGAAGAATTTGGAATGTATCGCTTGGGTTTCCCCAATCGCGAAGTGGAAGAAGGTTTTATCCGCTTCCTGCTTCCTTTTTATGCGAACGTAAATAAGGTCGAGTCGCCTTTTGAGATTCAGAAGTTTGTTCGTGAAGTGCGTTCCGGTGATTATAACTCTTTCTTCCACCGCCTGCAAAGCTTCTTTGCAGACACTACTTACGAAGTGATTCGGGATCAGGAACTACATTACGAAAATGTTCTTTTTATCGTTTTTAAACTGCTAGGTTTCTACACCAAGGTAGAGTATCATACGAGTGAAGGGCGCATTGATCTTGTCTTGCAGACTGATAAATTTATTTATATAATGGAATTTAAACTGAATGGCACAGCAGAAGAGGCTTTGCAACAGATTAACGATAAGCATTATGCTTTACCTTTCGAGACGGATGAGCGAAAACTTTTTAAAATAGGAGTAAATTTTAGCGCAGAAACTCGTAATATCGAAAAGTGGATCGTGGAATCTTGAATGTATATAGAATTTCTGTTAGGTATAGGAAAATAGAACTTACATTTGAGTGCACTATATAATAATGTATAGGTGTTCCATATAAGGATGTGTCTATCTGAAAAAACATACTCTATGACATCGTTATCAATCAATGAGTTACAAAAAAAGTTTCAAGAAAGAGCCGAAAAATAGTCAGATATATTTGGATGTTATTGATAAGTTGTCTACTTTTGCACCCGCTTTGCTAGAGAGACAGAGCCTAATGGTTGACATTCTGCTACAAGATTAAGGCATCAGAAAATAAAAACAAAAAAACTTCGAAAAAGTTTGGAAGTTATCTGAAAAAGTCCTTATCTTTGCATCCGCTTTCGCAAAGAAAGCAGGCGCGGCGGAAGCCACGTTAGTTCTTTGAAATATTGATAAACAATACAAGTAGTACAAGTAAAAAAATAGAACCGTCAATACTTGTCCGAGAGAGTAGCGATACGATTGAAGATAATAGGTATTTGAATAAGGTCAATAAATTTACGGCATCCTGAACAGAGCAAAAAATCATCTTAACAGATGAAAAGATACTTTTACAATGAAGAGTTTGATCCTGGCTCAGGATGAACGCTAGCTACAGGCTTAACACATGCAAGTCGAGGGGCAGCATTTTAGTTTGCTTGCAAACTAAAGATGGCGACCGGCGCACGGGTGAGTAACACGTATCCAACCTGCCGATAACTCGGGGATAGCCTTTCGAAAGAAAGATTAATATCCGATGGTATATTAAAACCGCATGGTTTTACTATTAAAGAATTTCGGTTATCGATGGGGATGCGTTCCATTAGTTTGTTGGCGGGGTAACGGCCCACCAAGACTACGATGGATAGGGGTTCTGAGAGGAAGGTCCCCCACATTGGAACTGAGACACGGTCCAAACTCCTACGGGAGGCAGCAGTGAGGAATATTGGTCAATGGACGAGAGTCTGAACCAGCCAAGTAGCGTGAAGGATGACTGCCCTATGGGTTGTAAACTTCTTTTATATGGGAATAAAGTATTCCACGTGTGGGATTTTGTATGTACCATATGAATAAGGATCGGCTAACTCCGTGCCAGCAGCCGCGGTAATACGGAGGATCCGAGCGTTATCCGGATTTATTGGGTTTAAAGGGAGCGTAGGTGGATTGTT
>NZ_JAPQKZ010000046.1:0-49390 GCF_027257075.1 Bacteroides sp. LFL-34
CGAAAAACTTTATACCTAAAGATACGAAAACTTTGGGTAATAACAAAGCCCGGGCTTGAGAAAGTCTGGGCTTTGCGCATAAAAAAAGGCTGTGTCAGCGTTTTGACACAACCTCTTTTCTCATTTCAAATATCAAAGATACTTTCTACTTTACCACTTTGTTCGTCGCAGGATCAGGGAAAATTACAGCCGGTTTAAACGACTTGGCTTCCTCAAAATCCATCAATGCATAGGACATGATTATCACAATATCATCGGGTTGCACCTTGCGGGCAGCAGCACCATTCAGACAAATTTTGCCCGAACCGCGTTCACCTTTGATAATGTAGGTTTCAAAGCGTTCACCGTTGTTATTATCAGCGATATACACTTTCTCTCCCGGAATCATGTTTGCAGCATCCAACAGGTCTTCATCAATCGTGATACTACCCATGTAGTTCAGATTTGCCTCCGTGACACGTGCACAATGAATTTTCGACTTCAACACTTCAATCATCATAAGGTTTCGTCTTTTTAGTTATTCTTTATATTTAATGTTATCGATCAGCCGGACTTCTCCACAGAACACTGTGATGCATCCTACTGCGTAGGAAGTATCTTCCCAATTACTAATTTTCTGCAATGTGTTTCCGTCTACGATCTCAAAATACTCCATACGCAAACCCGGAGCGGCTTCAATCGCATCTTCAACCATCTTTTGCGTCTCGCTCACTGTATGAGTGGCTGCAAAGTTACGACTTTTAAATAAGGTGCGAGAAATATTTAAAGCATTTTCACGTTCTTCTGCAGATAAACGTTTGTTCCGGCTACTCAATGCCAGTCCGTCTTCCTCACGTACAATTGAACAACCTACAATTTCAAGGTTATATTTCAATTGTCGAACCATCTCACGAATAATTGCTAACTGCTGGAAGTCTTTCTCTCCGAAATATGCACGATCCGGCTGTACAGCATCAAACAGCTTGCTAACAATTTGGCAAACACCGTTAAAATGTCCTGGACGGAAAGCACCTTCCATCACCGTATCCAATGGTGCATAGCTAAATTGACGGGTATCCGGTTCCGGATACATTTCGCTAACTGAAGGAGCAAAAGCGAAATCCGCCCCGCATTCTTCCAACAAACGGCAATCTGCATCCAATGTACGCGGATATTTCTCCAAGTCGTTTTTATCGTTAAACTGTGTGGGATTCACAAAAACACTCACAACAGTTACACCATTCTCACTTACGCTGCGCTTTACCAGAGATGCATGTCCCGCATGTAAAGCACCCATTGTAGGAACCAGTCCCACCTTTTTACCTTGGGCTCTTAGGACAGCCAATTCTGCCTGTAAGTCCTTGATAGTGTGCACTACTTTCATTTTCGTCAATTGGTTTATGTTTTACTCGTTTGCAAAAACTCTGCAAAATAAACTAATATTTGCCACATAAAGAAAGAATATCTTATTTAATGTGTCTTTTTTTTCGTATCTTTGCAGAATATTATAGTGAACTATTGTTATTATGACAAAGGCGAATAAAGTTTTATTTATTACTCAAGAGATTACACCTTACGTTTCAGAATCCGAAATGGCCAATATAGGTAGAAACCTTCCACAGGCGATACAAGAAAAAGGCCGTGAAATCAGAACCTTTATGCCTAAATGGGGAAATATCAATGAGCGCAGAAATCAACTGCACGAAGTGATCCGCCTCTCTGGTATGAACCTGATTATCGACGATACTGACCACCCCTTGATTATAAAAGTTGCTTCTATCCAATCCGCACGCATGCAGGTATATTTCATCGATAACGATGATTATTTCCAGAATCGTATGCAGACAACGGATGAAAATGGTATAGAATATGATGATAACGATAGCCGTGCCGTTTTCTATGCACGCGGTGTATTGGAAACAGTGAAAAAACTTCGCTGGTGTCCTGATGTCATTCACTGTCATGGCTGGATGACAGCTTTAGCTCCTCTTTATATTAAGAAAGCCTATAAAGACGAACCTTCTTTTCGCGACGCTAAAGTGGTATTCTCTGTTTATGAAGATGATTTCAAGAGTACACTTAGCGACGATTTCGCAGCCAAATTGATGCTGAAAGGTATTTCTAAAAAAGATTTAGGTGATTTGAAAGAGCCGGTAGACTATGCTGCTCTGTGCAAACTCGCCGTTGATTATTCGGACGGAGTAATACAAAACAGCGAAAAGGTAGACGAGTCTATTATTGAATATGCCCGCCAATCTGGCAAATTGGTACTTGACTACCAAAACCCGGAAAACTATGCAGATGCCTGCAACGAGTTCTACGATCAGGTATGGGATGCTACTGCAAACGAAGAAGAATAAAAAAATCAAGATACGACGATCATGAAAGCAAAATACGCCTTAATAGTTTTACTGGCAATCACCTTTTGGGGTTGTGATGACAACACTGCCGGACTGGGATTGAGAATGTTTCCAGAAAGCGACCGGGATATCAATGGAAAGCTATCTACATTTGATGTAATTACCGAATCTGTTCATGCCGGTAAGATATATGCAATGACAAATGTCGGTTATGTAGGTAAGTTCACTGATGAAACATTCGGAACTTATCAGGCAGGTTTCTTGGCACAACTAAATTGCCCTGAAGGAATGACTTTCCCTGGAGTATACAATAAGACAGCTTTAGACAGCAAAGGGAAAGCTACTCAAATAATGGTAGGGGACGATAATGAAGATAATAAAGATGTCACTTTCATACGTGATGATGAAAATAAGATTATTGGTAACATCCATACAATCGAACTTTACCTATGGTATAGCAGCTATTTTGGAGATTCATTAACTGCATGTCGTTTAAGTGTTTACGAACTAGGAGAGGCTGAAAAAGAACTTAATCAAGAGAATGCATATTATACAGATATTGAGCCTGAAGAATTTTATAATCCTGAAAATCTACTGGGAACTAAGGCCTATACAGCAGTCGATTTATCTGTTAAAGATTCTATCCGCAAACTCAGTACATATGTACCTAGCGTACATGTTTCTTTTAAACAGGACGCTGCAATAGAAATTGGCACAAAGATTATACAAGAAGCTAACAAATTTGGCGTTAATTTTGATAATAAAACATTCAGAAAAATATTCAAAGGCATTTACGTAAAAAGTGATTATGGTGATGGTACTGTGCTTTACATAAACCAAGCTCAAATGAATGTTGTGTATAAATGCTATGCAGTTGATACACTCACTGGTATTAAATTGAAAAAGAAAGTAGCAGAAGAAGATGGAAAATATAAAGACTCGACCTACTATGGATATCGTACCTTTGCCACTACTCGTGAAGTAATTCAAGCCAATCAATTAAAAAATGAGACACAAACGATAGACAATTTAATCAACTTAGAAGAAAACTGGGACAAAACTTATCTAAAGACTCCGGCAGGCATTTTTACCCAAGCAACTCTTCCTATTGATTCTATCGCAAATGTATTAGCTGGTGACACATTGAATGCCGTAAAATTAACATTCACAAACTATAATCAACCTGCTGACAAAAAATTTGGCATGTCTATTCCATCTAATGTTATGCTAATACGAAAGAAAGAAAAAGATTCTTTCTTTAAAGAAAACAAGTTAACCGATGGAATTTCATCATACTTAACAAGCCACAGTAGTAATATCAACCAGTATAGTTTCAACAATATAACCCAGCTGATTAATGCATGTATCGTAGATAAAGAGGAAGCTAGAAAAAAAGCTGGTAGTTCGTGGGATGAAAAGGCATGGGAAAATAATAACCCTGACTGGAATAAAGTTGTATTAATTCCTGTCTTAGTAACTTATGATTCGTCAAGTAGTAATAGTTATTATGGAACATCTAGCAACATTATTAGCATACAGCATGATTTGAAACCTGGATATGTACGTCTAAAGGGTGGAAAATTGGGAGAAAATTTAGTACTTAAAAAAGATAAAGATGGAAATATAATGTATAATGAAAAAGGAGAACCTATATATGAATATGATCAAAAATATGTTCTCAAACTAGAAGTAGTTTCAACTCAATTCAAGAGTACAAAATAAAGATTATCCATATTAATAAAAATAGCGCAGGTCACTTATGTAACTTGCGCTATTTTTATTAATATTGGACAGGGTAACCACACAAATATGCATTACCCCCACAAAAAACCGTGAGTCTGATTTTCTCTTACTCACGGTTCTATATAACAAGTTTTTATACTGTTTATTTAAGCCTTCTTAGCTTTCCCCGTAGCCTTCTTCGGCTCGGCTGTTGCTTTCTTAACTGCAGCTTTCTTTACAGCAGGTTTTGATTTATCAACAGCTTTTTCTTTTACTACCGGCTCTTTAGCATTAGTAGCCTTTTTGACCACCGTTTTCTTTGCCGCTTCTACTTTTGCCTGTAATTTAGCCAATATCTTTTCCAATTCAGTAATCTCATCCCCCTGATTCTTAATGGTAGTCAATAAAGAATTTAATTCTTCACTGTCTACATCGGCAGGATATAGTGCATCTACCCGTTTGATAAAGTCACCCAGAATATTCATATAGTTAGTGAAAGCATCATAAGGAGAATCATAGATTCCACGATTCAACCACATACCATTATTCTTCGTTGTCATAAAACGGAAGTTATTGCTAGCCTGCAAATAATCCCAATCCTGTTTGATACGACGGTCGTCACACAAATGAACACGTTCAGCTACACTATACAATTTATTAAAAGCCTCGCGTTGCATAACATTACCCAGCCAACAACTAGTATCTCTCTCTTCATCCACCCACGACATCGGATATGCAACATTGAGTTGTGATACTGATTTCAGCTTCGTTACAATTTCAGTCGGTGTAGAGAAAGTAATTCCCTTAGCCTTTGCACATTCCGGCAACGCTTTTAAGAATTCAAGAATATTAGAGGATAACGGTTGAGCCATACCAAGCGAACTCAATTCCATAAAGATATTAATAACTTGCTCTTCTTGCGGCAATGCATCGATCCAATTAATATACTTATCAGCAAACAACGGATATTCCGCCCACTCCGAATTAGAAAAGCGCAAACTGATGTCGTCAGAGAGTTTGAAATCCCGCAACAAGAGCTTAAGACTTGGAGCTTGATTACAGTGATAAACATAATGCGGACTCTTCCACCCCAACACATGTTTAGCACCTTCCGTCAACATCCCCTTGAAGCCCATAGAAGCTACCAATCCACCAATTTCATCAGAATAAATCAGACTAGAGTTGCGGAACACTTTCGGTTCTTTGCCAAACATCTGTTTCATCTTATCACGTTGACGAAGTACTTCTTCACGGAAGCAATCCTCGTTAGCCAGTGAAGACAAACCATGCGAATAAGGTTCACATAAGAACTCACAACAACCAGTTTCATTTAACTGATGCAATAAATCAATGACTGCCGGAGCATGAATTTCCAATTGTTCCAAGGCTACTCCCGAGATAGAAAGTGCTACTTTAAAAGCACCACCCGAGTTTTTCGCCATCTCGATCAACGCATTGAGAGCAGGAATATACGAACGTTCAGCGACCTCATTCATACCCGTTTCGTTGGCATAATCATCATAATAATAATGGTCATTACCAATATCGAAGAAACGATAACGTTTCAAATGGATAATTTGATGTATTTCAAAATAAAGACAGATAGTTCTCATTTTATTTATTGTTTTGTTATTTACCATAGTTTCTTAACACAGACTCGTAGAGAGCACGGATTCTCAAGCCAACTTTTTCCCACGTAATCCCATCTACTTCCTTCTTTCCCTCTTCTTTGAGATATTCGAAAAGAGACGGATTGGTACACAGAGAATGGATAGCGTCAGCCATTGCATGAATATCCCAATAGTCAGTTTTTATCACCTTATCAAGAATCTCGCCACATCCAGACTGCTTAGAAATGATGGAAGGTGTTCCACACTGCATGGCTTCCAGCGGAGCGATACCGAAAGGTTCAGAGACAGACGGCATGACAAATACATCACTGTTCTTATAAACCTCATATACCTGTCTGCCTTTCATGAAGCCCGGGAAGTGGAATCGATCGGCAATACCACGTTCAGCAACCAAGTTAATCATGGCATTCAACATATCGCCTGACCCCGCCATTACAAAACGAATATTACGAGTACGCTGCAATACAAGCGCAGCAGCTTCTACAAAATATTCCGGTCCTTTCTGCATCGTAATACGTCCAAGGAAAGTGACCACCTTTTCTTTTGAGTGATCGGGACGTGGAATATCCAGCAGTTCCTGCGACAATGGATAAACAGCATTATGCATGGCAAATACCTTTCTGGGGTCCTGATGATACTCGTTAATAACAGTGCGACGAGTAAGCTCGGATACGCACATGATACAATCGGCATGATCCATACCATTCTTCTCAATCGAATAAACAGTAGGATTGACTTTGCCACGAGAACGGTCAAAATCCGTAGCATGCACATGGATGCAAAGCGGCTTTCCGCTAACCATTTTGGCATGTACTCCGGCAGGGTAAGTCAGCCAGTCATGCGCATGAATGATATCAAACTCCTGCTGACGGGCTACTACTCCGGCAATGATCGAGAAATTATTAATTTCTTCGTGCAAGTTCCCGGGATAACCACCAGCAAACTCCATACACCCCAAATCATTCACATGCATATAAGAAAAATCGGCATAAATATGATCGCGGAAAGAGTAATATTCTTCCGGTGTCATTTCCAACAAGCGGGACTTCAAGTAGTCGTAGTTGACATCACGCCACACGATGGGTACTTGATTCATACCGATTATTTTCAAGAACTTTTCTTCTTCACCGCTCGGTTTAGGCATACAGAAAATCGTCTCCATATCACCTTGCAGACTCAATCCTTTAGTTATTCCATAAGAAGCAACCGCAAGACCACCATATATTTTGGGAGGGAATTCCCATCCAAACATTAAAACTTTCATCTTCGTTCCTCCTTTTTTAATAATACTTAGACAGTAGCTTTAAGACACGCAGTATTTCTGCTACATTCATCGCAAACGATACTGCGCCGCGTCCTTTGAAAGGCGGGTTCCCATCGAATAGCTCGGGAATGGAACCAACACAATGACTTGTCATTTCGTCATCATAACTAATCAGTTGGCGTTCAACGAATGACAATCCGCTCATCTTATAAATTCGAAGATAAGCTTCCAGATAGAACCCCATCAACCAAGGCCAAGCCGTTCCCTGATGATAAGCATAATCACGTTGTATCTGCGGACCTACATAGTTCGGATTATATCCGCCACTCTTCGGACTCAACGAACGAATTCCTTTCGGAGTGAGCAGCTCTTTGGTCACAATATCAAGCACCTGTTTCTTTTGTGCACGATCCAAAGGAGAATAATCAAACGCTACGGTAAATATCATGTTAGGACGTACACTCCAATCCATCATATTACCGTCTACATAATCAAGCAGATAACCATATTCGTTACGGAATACCTCGACAAAAGACTTTCCGGTTACTTCTGCCTGCGCATCGAGTTCATCCGCCAAGTATACGTCTCCTCCTTCGCGCACCAAATCAGCTATAAAACGCAACGCATTATACCACAACGCATTAAATTCAACAATATACCCCGTACGAGGAATCACCGGATGTCCGTTCACTGTAGAATTCATCCATGTAATCGCCTTATCCGTACCGTTGGCAAAAAGTAATCCATTATCATGCAAGAAAAGATTCTCATGTTTCCGCTGACGAATAAACTCCATTATATCTTTCAGAAGTTCTCCGTATTTCTGACGACATTGCTCACGGGAAGTTTCTTTTGCATATTGCTGCAAAGCCCAGACAGCCCAAAGCAAAACGTCAGGATGCTCCATTTCATAAATCTTGTAGCCTACTGGTTCTTCATTTATAAAATTGCGAATTGCCTTTTCCGCCGTTTTCATCACATCCTCAAACTGATCGACCTCATCGAGCGCAAGCGTCAGTCCCGGCAGGGCAATGAACATATCACGTGCACGACATTTAAACCACGGATAACCGGCAAGAATATAATGTTCGTCTTCCTGCTGGTTATGGAACTGATGAGCGGAATTCTTCAGACAATGGTAAAAGCTATCACGAGGGGTACGATCAAGCACTTCAGCCTCAAATGTTTGTTTCAATCTACGGGGAGTCACTTCTGAAGTTCCGGCAGAGAATACGATGCTCTCCCCTTTCTTTATATCCACCTCAAAATAACCGGGAACATAAAGGTCTTCATTGAAGTCATACCCACGCTCTTGTTCTTTCGGGTATTCAATACCCCGATACCAGTCAGGCATGAAATGAAACTCACACTTTTTATTCAACTGCATATATAGTTCCGGATATCCGGGATACATACAGGTTTTAATACCATTTTCCACAAGTTGATACTCGCGGCTTGCCTGCGCATTTTCATGTGTGTACTCACGTACACTCCTGAAAGCGAGGAACGGGCGGAAGCGCAAAGTCGTAGCCGAATGCGCATCCAGCAAAGTATAACGAATCAGGATTCTATTTTCATGATGTACAAAGATTTTTTCTTTGCGGAGGATAACACCTCCGACACGGTAAGTTGTTGCCGGGATATGCTCACAATCAAACTCGCGGATATACTTGTGTCCGTTAGGACTAAAGTTGTTTCCCTGATATTTGTGCAATCCCAAGTTAAACTCCGCACCGTGTTGAATTACCGTTTCATCAAGAGAAGATAGCAGCACATGATTTTCATCGTCGATATTGGGAACTGGAATTACCAACAGGCCGTGATATTTGCGTGTGTTACAATCAACAATCGTCGTACAATGATAAGCTCCTGCTTTGTTCGTCCGGAGGATTTCTCTTTGAAGAGACTCTTCCAGATTCGTCATGAGGGTCTTGTCAAATCGTAAATAACTCATAGTTGTGCATTATTAAAGGTTAATTTATTGGTCATTATATCATATATCTATTTATTGTTACATACCGCATATATGGACTGTAGCATCATATACAACGGGTATAACGCCCAAATGTACAAATTATAGATAAAAACAAAAATAAAAAGGCTTTTTATTTTCAGATTTTGTGCAAATATTCGTAGTATTGCGTAAAATATCTAAAGAAAAGAATGTCATGAAGCAAGATATTCAGCGTATCATGCTGGCTGCAGCAAAGCCTTTGTTTCCTATTTTTATTCTCTATATACTCAAGATTATGGAAGTCGGAATGGACTGGGACTTCTCTCGCTTGGGGGTATATCCTATGGAGAAACGGGGGCTGGTAGGTATTTTAACTCACCCATTGATACACAGCGGATTTAGTCATTTACTGGCAAATACAATTCCTTTATTTTTCTTGTCATGGTGTCT
The DNA here is from genome assembly GCF_027257075.1 of Bacteroides sp. LFL-34. Lineage (NCBI taxonomy): Bacteria > Pseudomonadati > Bacteroidota > Bacteroidia > Bacteroidales > Bacteroidaceae > Bacteroides > Bacteroides sp. LFL-34. Next base: position 9,361 of record NZ_JAPQKZ010000046.1, read on the forward strand.
TTTTTACTTTTACCGGGGGATAGCAGGTAAGATTTTTATCCTAATCTGGCTCGGAGGCGGACTACTTACTTTCCTGATTGGAAAACCGGGATGGCACATTGGTGCCAGCGGATTAATTTACGGACTTGCCTTCTTTCTCTTTTTCAGTGGTATTCTCCGCAAATATATTCCACTCATTGCCATCTCTTTACTTGTCACCTTTTTATATGGAGGGATTATATGGCATATGTTTCCTTATTTCTCCCCCACCAATATGTCGTGGGAAGGACATCTTAGCGGAGGAATTATGGGGACACTCTGTGCTTTCGTTTTCGTAAATCACGGACCGCAACGCCCGGAACCTTTTGCGGACGAAATGGAAGAGGAAGAAAATACAGAAGAAGAAACAACAGCAGCAGAAGAAGAAGAAACGTTATAAATGCCAACTCGTGCCACCACATTGGCACACTTGTGACATCAAAGTGGCACGATTGCGACAAAGACATGTCACAGTTGTGCCAACACGATGGCACATCCGATACAATAGCTTTCAATTTAATAAGAAAATCAAGACCGATGCAACGCCTCAATCAATAACGTTATATTGGCTGTAAACAACCTCACAGAAATAGCTAATAAGATGATACCAAAGAATTTACGAATAATATAGATGCCTCCTTTTCCCAGGAAACGTTCTACACGACCGGTCATACTCACTACAAAGTAAACCCAGATCATATTCAAGACTAAAGCTATAATGATATTAACACTGGCATATTCTGCCCGAAGAGAAAGCAAAGTGGTGAAAGCTCCGGCACCTGCCAACAGAGGAAAGACAAGCGGCACCAAAGTTGCTTCTTTGATAGGACCCTGGTTCTTGAAAATCTCAATATCCAGAATCATCTCCAAAGACATAAGGAAAATGACAAATGCACCGGCTACTGCAAACGATTCAATATCTACATGAAAGAGTTTCAGCATCATATCTCCCGCATAGAAAAATCCGATCAGCAAAGCAAAAGAGATGACAGTAGCTTTCATTGCATTCACATCTTTCCCTTTTTCTTTCAGGTTAATTATAATAGGTATAGAGCCGATAATATCTATCACGGCAAAAAGTACGATAAACGCACTAATCATCTGCTGCCAATTGAAGCCTGCGAACATAATTCCCTCCTTTTTTTCTGCAAATATACTCTATTTTTATGCATTCAAACAATAAAAAAAACAAAAAGAACGGTCAGATGTTGACAGCAGTATTGTATTATGAGTAAATTTGTACGATTAACAAGAGATTACAACATATGGAAACAATGTTCGACACTTTGCTCCAATTGCCTTTATTTCAAGGTCTTTGTCATGAAGATTTCACAAGTATTCTGGATAAGGTCAAGCTACACTTTATCAAGCATAAAGTGGGAGAAACTATCATAGAGAGTGGTAGTCCGTGTAAACAACTCTGCTTCCTATTAAAAGGAGAGGTTTCTATCGTCACAAGTTCCAAAGAAAATATATACACCGTCATCGAACAGATGGAAGCACCTTATCTGCTGGAACCACAGTCGTTGTTTGGCATGAATACCCATTACACTTCTGCTTATGTGGCACATACGGAAGCGCATACCGTCAGTATCAGCAAAGCATTCGTACTTAGCGACCTGTTCAAATATGAAATATTCCGGCTGAACTATATGAACATCGTAAGTAACCGGGCACAAAATCTTTACTCACGTTTATGGGAAGAGCCGACACAGGATTTAAGAGAGAAAATCATTCGCTTTTTCCTGTTACATTGTGAAAAGGCGCAGGGAGAAAAGATATTCAAAGTAAAAATGGACGACCTTGCCCGCTACTTAGATGATACCCGGTTGAATACATCGAAAGCACTCAACGAGCTACAAGACAAAGGATTATTAGAGTTACGCCGGAAAGAGATTCTTATTCCGGACGCACAAAAGCTGGTAAGCGAGTAGATACGGACTGAGCAATCAAAAAAAAAAAAACTATCCATCATAAAAATAGCCTCAACGGAAATTCCTGTTGAGGCTATTTTTATGATGGATAATGTTATTATTCCCATTCAATGGTTGCTGGCGGCTTGGAACTGATATCATAGGTTACACGGTTCACTCCTTTCACCTTATTAATAATATCATTCGATACCTTACCCATAAATTCATAAGGTAAATGTGCCCAATCAGCCGTCATGGCATCTGTAGATGTCACAGCACGCAAAGCAACCGCTCTTTCATAAGTACGTTCATCTCCCATTACGCCCACAGACTGTACCGGCAACAAGATAACTCCTGCCTGCCATACTTTATCATACAATCCCCAGTCACGCAATCCCTGGATGAAGATATCGTCAGCATCCTGCAGAATACGTACTTTTTCAGGAGTAATATCTCCCAAAATACGCACTGCCAGTCCCGGTCCCGGGAACGGATGACGAGTAATCAGATGCTCCGGCATACCCAGCTCACGACCTACCCGGCGCACTTCATCCTTAAATAACAAACGAAGCGGTTCACACAACTTCAGATTCATCTTTTCAGGAAGACCGCCTACATTATGATGGCTCTTTATCACTGTGCCCGTAATAGACAATGACTCAATACAATCCGGATAAATGGTACCCTGCGCCAGCCATTTCACGTCTTTTATCTTGTGAGCCTCCACATCAAATACATCGATGAAGCCCTTACCTATAATCTTACGCTTACTTTCCGGTTCAGCCACACCAGCCAGTTCTGCGAAGAACTTAGCGCTGGCATCAACGCCAATCACATTCAGACCGAGACACTCGTAATCCTTCATCACATTCTTGAACTCATTCTTACGTAGCATACCGTGATCTACAAAGATACAAGTCAAGTTCTTACCGATAGCCTTGTTTAACAACACTGCTGCAACTGAAGAATCAACTCCGCCACTCAAACCGAGAACGACTTTATCATCCCCCAACTGCGCTTTCAGCTCGGCAACCGTACTTTCAATGAAAGAAGCCGGCGACCAGTCTTGTTTGCAACCGCAAACATCTACCACAAAGTTCTTCAGGATTTGAGTTCCGTCTTCACTATGGAATACTTCCGGATGGAATTGAACACCCCACACTTGCTCACCTTCTACCTGATAAGCAGCAATCTCGACTTTATCTGTTGAAGCTATTTTCTTGAAATTATCAGGAATAGCAGTAATCGTATCTCCATGACTCATCCATACCTGCGATCCATCACGTACACCTTTAAATAGCACATTATCTTTGCAGAAAGAAGTCAAGTGAGCACGTCCATATTCGCGTGTTCCGGCTGGTTCCACTTTTCCGCCATTGGTGTATGACATAAATTGTGCACCATAACAAATACCCAATATCGGATATTTACCACGAATTTCACTCAAATCTACTTTGAAAGCATCTTTATCGTAAACCGAGAAAGGACTTCCGGAGAGAATGACTCCTTTAATAGTAGGGTCTTCTTTAGGAAATTTGTTATAAGGAACAATTTCACAATACGTATCCAATTCACGTACACGACGGCCTATAAGCTGTGTTGTCTGCGAACCGAAATCAAGAATTATTATTTTTTCCTGCATATCAATGGTTGGATTTTGAATAAATTGAGTTGCAAAAGTAGAAAAAAGTACGCAATCTATATTAATAATGAAGAGAAAAATAAAGGAGATTCACAAGTTTATACTTGGAATCTCCTTTATTTTAATTAGAATCAACTATTCTTTTCTTTCAGCAAATCGCGTATCTCCGTCAACAAGACTTCTTCCTTCGTTGGTGCAGGAGGAGCCGGAGGAGTAGCTGGCACTTCTGCCTGTTTTTTAGTTGTCAGTTTCGTAATCAACCGTATAAATAAGAATATAGCAAAAGCAATAATCAGAAAATCAAAGGTGGCTTGCAGAAACTGACCATAATCCAATGTCACAGCCGGAGCTATCTCCTTACCGTCAGCACCGATCTCCGCCGCTTTCATCACCCATTTCAAATCCGTAAAGTTCACACCGCCAACCAGTAAACCAATCGGAGGCATAATAACATTAGCAACCAATGATGATACGATTTTTCCAAACGCACCACCAATAACTACACCGACAGCCATGTCTATGACGTTACCTTTCATAGCAAACGCCTTAAAGTCCTGTAAAAATGTGCTCTTTCCCATCTTTTTTCAATATTTAATGTGAATTTAATATGCGAATATAAAAACATTTTTGTAATTTTGCACCGCATTTGAAAATAAAACAAGTGCGCAGGTCGAGAGATATTTGAACAAATATTATAAAACCCTTAAAAGTTTAAACAAAATGATTAAAGTAGGTATTAATGGATTCGGACGTATCGGACGTTTCGTTTTCCGCGCTGCAATGGAGAGAAACGATATTCAAATCGTAGGTATCAATGACCTTTGCCCGGTTGATTACTTGGCTTACATGCTGAAGTATGACACAATGCACGGACAGTTCAACGGTACTATCGAAGCAGATGTTGAAAACAGCAAACTGATCGTTAACGGTCAAGCTATCCGTATCACAGCTGAAAGAAATCCGGCTGACTTGAAATGGAATGAAGTAGGTGCAGAATACGTTGTTGAATCTACAGGTTTGTTCTTGAGCAAAGACAAAGCTCAGGCTCACATCGAAGCTGGTGCAAAATATGTTGTAATGTCAGCTCCTTCTAAAGATGACACTCCGATGTTCGTTTGCGGTGTAAACGAAAAAACATATGTAAAAGGTACTCAATTCGTATCTAACGCTTCTTGTACTACTAACTGTTTGGCTCCTATCGCTAAAGTATTGAATGACAAGTTCGGTATCCTTGACGGTTTGATGACTACAGTTCACTCTACAACTGCTACTCAGAAAACAGTTGACGGTCCTTCTATGAAAGACTGGAGAGGTGGTCGTGCTGCTTCTGGCAACATCATTCCTTCTTCTACTGGTGCTGCTAAAGCTGTAGGTAAAGTAATCCCTGCATTGAACGGCAAATTGACTGGTATGTCTATGCGTGTTCCGACTTTGGACGTATCTGTAGTTGACTTGACAGTTAACTTGGCTAAACCGGCTACTTACGCTGAAATCTGCGCTGCAATGAAAGAAGCTTCTGAAGGCGAATTGAAAGGTATCCTGGGTTACACTGAAGATGCAGTAGTTTCTTCTGACTTCTTGGGTGACGCTCGTACTTCTATCTTCGACGCTAAAGCAGGTATCGCTTTGACTGATACTTTCGTTAAAGTTGTATCTTGGTATGACAACGAAATCGGTTACTCTAACAAAGTTCTTGACTTGATCGCTCACATGGCATCAGTTAACGCTTAATTAGAAGCCTGAACAATATAGAAACCGCTGCGAGAAACCGTAGCGGTTTTTTTATACATTTCATTTTATATATTGTTAAAAAGCAACGTGTTATCCGTTGAATAAGCTACAATTTTAGTAGCTTTGTAATTCTATGGAGAGATTATTAATAACATTGATACTAGTTTGCACTATGAACAATATAACAAATGCCCAGAATCCTTTCTACGGGCAATACCACACGCCGCACGAAGCCGTGCCGTTCGACCGGATTGAAACTGAACATTATGAGCCTGCTATCCTCGAAGGAATCAAGCTACAAAATGCTGAAATAGAGGCCATCATACAGAATCCGGAAAAGGCAGATTTTACCAATACGATAGAAGCTTTCGAAGAGTCAGGGAAATTACTTGACAAAGTAGTTGCCGTCTTCGGTAATATGTTGAGCGCAGAAACGAATGACGATCTACAAGAACTCGCTCAAAAGATTATGCCGTTGCTTAGTGAACACAGCAATAATATCACACTGAACGAAAAGCTATTCGCACGTGTGAAGGAAGTGTATAACCAAAAAGAGACTTTGCAACTGACACAGGAACAAAAACAGTTACTGGAAAATGCATATAACAGTTTTATTCGTCATGGCGCCAATTTAGAAGGAGAAGCACGGGAAGAATACCGTCGTCTGACTACCGAATTGAGTAAATTGACGCTTACCTTCAGTGAAAACAACCTGAAAGAGACGAATGCTTATCAAATGCTGTTAACGAAAAAAGAGAGCCTCGCCGGACTACCTGAAATTATCATAGAAGCAGCTGCAGAAACGGCCAAGAACGAAGAAAAAGAAGGATGGGCATTCACACTTCACGCTCCGAGCTATATTCCTTTCATGACGTATTCTGACAATCGGGATTTACGTCAAAAACTCTATATGGCTTATAATACCAAATGTACACACGATAACGAATTCAATAATATCGACATCGTAAAAAAGATAGCCAATACACGCATGAAAATAGCCCAGTTACTGGGATACAAAGATTATGCGGAATATACGCTAAAGAAAAGAATGGCTGAAAACAGCAAGTCGGTATACAAGCTGCTCAACCAACTGCTGGAAGCATACACTCCTACTGCACAACAAGAATATAAAGAGATACAAGAACTGGCTCGCGAAGAACAGGGAGCTGATTTCGTTGTCATGCCTTGGGACTGGAGTTATTATTCAAATAAACTAAAGGACAAAAAATTCAATATCAACGAAGAAATGCTCCGCCCTTACTTCGAACTGGAACAAGTGAAGAAAGGGGTGTTTGGCTTGGCAGAAAAGTTATATGGAATCACTTTCCGGAAAAATACAGAAATTCCGGTTTACCATAAAGAGGTAGAAGCCTTTGAAGTGTTTGATAAAGACGGTAAATTTTTAGCCGTCTTATACACCGATTTCCATCCGCGTCCGGGAAAGCGGGCCGGAGCCTGGATGACGAGTTATAAGGACCAATGGATAGATAAAAAGACCGGTAAAAACAGCCGCCCTCATGTATCCGTTGTGATGAACTTCACCAAGCCAACCGAGAATAAGCCCGCTTTATTGACTTTCAATGAAGTAGAAACATTCTTGCATGAGTTCGGGCATAGTCTGCACGGTATGTTTGCCAATTCTACTTACAGGAGTTTAAGTGGAACCAATGTATATTGGGATTTCGTGGAGCTTCCCTCGCAAATTATGGAAAATTTCGCCATAGAGAAAGATTTCCTCAATACCTTTGCCCGCCATTATCAGACGGGAGAAGTATTGCCGGATGAATTGATAAAACGCCTTGTAGATGCATCAAACTTCAATGTTGCGTATGCTTGTCTACGACAAATAAGTTTCGGTTTACTTGATATGGCATGGTATACGCACAACACTCCTTTTGAAGGAGATGTGAAAGCTTATGAACAAGAAGCCTGGAAGGATGCGCAAATATTGCCGGTAGTACAAGAAGCTTGTATGAGTACGCAATTCTCCCACATCTTTGCCGGTGGATATGCCGCCGGATACTATAGCTACAAATGGGCGGAAGTATTGGATGCCGACGCATTTTCATTATTCAAGCAAAAAGGGATATTCAATCAGGAAGTGGCAGACTCATTCCGCAATAATATTCTGTCGAAAGGAGGAACGGAACATCCGATGATACTTTATAAACGTTTCCGCGGACAGGAACCGAGCATTGATGCTTTGCTAATCAGAAATGGGATAAAGAAATAAGTATTAAGTTATTAGATATTAAATATGAAGAGAAGTATATTTCAAATAGTAGGATTGCTTTTATTGCTTCCTTTATTTTCAGGATGTAATGATTCGGACGATGTAGCTGCTATCTTTACAGGAAAAACCTGGAAACTAAATTATATCACAGTAGATGGAGGTCATGAGATGTTTGGCTTTTGGGAGAATGAAGAACAAGAGAAAGCAAGTATTAAAGAGCTTAATAAAAACGGTACATATAATATTGTATTTGATGGCACAGTAGATGGAGATGTTATTAACGGAAATATAAAAGGAACTGTAATTGCAACCAGTACTTTTGAAGGAAAATGGAATGCCAACGCCAAAAACAATAGCTTCAAAGCTACAGTTACCACTGCAGGTAGTTATGGCGACGACAAACTCGCCAAAAATTTTATAGAGGGGCTTAATGCAGCTACATCTTACGAAGGAGATAGTAATAACTTATACCTTTTATACAAACCGGCATCCGGTAAGCAAACTTTCCGTATGGTTTTCCGGGTAGTAAGCAGTAAATAGTAAACAACATGGACACTGAAAAGAAACAATTAGAACTTGACAAACGTTATATACGTATGGCCAGTATATGGGCTGAAAATTCCTATTGTCAACGCCGTAAAGTAGGAGCTTTAATTGTTAAGGATAAAATGATTATCTCCGACGGATATAATGGAACACCTTCCGGATTCGAGAATGTATGTGAAGATGAAAACAACCTGACAAAACCATACGTTCTGCATGCGGAAGCCAATGCCATTACCAAAATAGCGCGTTCAAATAACAGTAGCGACGGTGCTACCATGTACGTCACCGCCTCTCCTTGCATCGAATGTGCAAAGTTAATCATACAGGCAGGAATCAAACGGGTAGTTTATTCCGAGCATTACCGCCTGGAAGATGGAATAGAGTTATTAAAACGGGCGGGAATCGAAGTTATCTACACAGAGTTAGATGATAATTCCTCTCCAAATAAATAAGAAGACGAACGTTTTAAAAAAGGAATAGACATGAGTACAAAAAACTCTTCACGTTTTACACCTGTCATCATAGCAGTCAGTGTGGTAGTCGGGATTCTTATCGGTACATTTTATGCCAAGCATTTTGCCGGCAACCGTTTGGGTATCATTAATGGTTCCTCCAATAAGCTAAACGCTTTGTTACGCATTGTAGACGATCAATATGTCGACACCGTAAACATGGCCGATTTGGTAGAAAAAGCCATGCCGCAAATTCTAGCCGAACTGGATCCGCATTCAACTTATATCCCAGCCCAAAATCTCGAAGAAGTCAACTCTGAACTGGAAGGCAGCTTCAGCGGAATTGGCATCCAGTTTACCATACAGAATGACACCATTCATGTCAATGCTGTTGTTCAGGGAGGTCCTTCTGAAAAGATAGGATTAATGGCGGGCGACCGCATTGTTACTGTAGATGATAGCTTGTTTGTCGGCAAGAAAGTAACGAACGAACGGGCTATGCGCACCTTGAAAGGTCCGAAAGGCTCACAGGTAAAATTGGGAATCAAACGAACAGGAGAAAAGGACTTATTACACTTCAACATCACACGTGGAGACATTCCTCAAAATACCGTAGATGCTGCTTACATGGTAAACGACGATATCGGTTATGTGAAAGTCAGCAAATTCGGACGTACCAGCCATGTGGAATTGCTTAATGCATTAGCACAACTCAACCACAAAAAATGCAAAGGTCTAATCATTGACCTGCGCGGTAATACCGGAGGATATATGGAAGCTGCTATCCGCATGGTAAATGAATTCTTGCCTGAAGGTAAGTTGATCGTATATACTCAAGGCCGTAAATATCCACGTGCAGAAGAATTTGCCAACGGTACGGGTAGTTGTCAGAAAATGCCGCTCGTTGTATTGATTGACGAAGGATCTGCTTCCGCCAGTGAAATTTTCACCGGAGCTATTCAAGATAACGACCGGGGTACAGTTGTAGGACGCCGTTCTTTCGGTAAGGGACTTGTGCAACAGCCTATCGATTTCAGTGACGGATCGGCTATCCGCCTGACAATCGCCCGCTACTACACCCCATCCGGACGTTGCATCCAACGCCCATACGAAAGCGGTAAAGACCGTAACTACGAGCTGGATTTATACACCCGTTACGAACATGGAGAATTTTTCTCACGTGATAGTATCAAGCAGAATGAGAGCGAACGTTATAATACCAGCTTGGGACGTACTGTGTATGGCGGCGGTGGTATCATGCCGGATATATTCGTACCGCAGGATACAACGGGAGTCACTTCTTATCTATCGACAGTTATTAACCGGGGACTGACTATTCAGTTCACATTCCAATACACCGACAATAACCGGAAGAAGTTAAGCCAATACGAAACTGAGGAAGAATTACTAAACTATCTTCGTCATCAGGGTTTGGTGGAACAGTTTGTCCGTTTTGCCGACAGTAAAGGAGTGAAAAGAAGAAATATCCTCATTCAGAAATCATACAAACTATTGGAAAAGAACCTCTTTGGCAACATCATCTACAATATGCTTGGACTGGAAGCCTATCTCCAATACTTCAACAAAACAGATGCTACTGTCATTAAAGGTATTGAGATACTTGAAAAAGGAGAAGCTTTCCCCAAAGCTCCGGTAGCCGTTGAAGAAGAAGTGACGAAGGATAAAAAAGATGGAAAGAAAAAAAGAACTGCGCAAGCATATAGCATTACTGAAGACCCAACACGCGGATTCAACTATGCGAAAGCTGCAATCAGCTAATATACTTGCCGCCCTTGAAGCCCATCCGGCTTTCAGGGCGGCAAATACTGTATTACTATACCATTCGCTGAATGACGAAGTAGATACACATGCCTTTATTCAAAAATGGAGTAGCGAAAAGCGGATTCTACTCCCTGTAGTAGTAGGCGATGATTTAGAACTACGGATATACACCGGACCGGAAGACATGTCAATCAGCGGTATCTACGGTATAGCAGAACCAACCGGAGAAATATTCACAGACTATGCGGCCATAGACTTCATCGTCGTTCCCGGAGTAGCTTTCGATGCTAAAGGTAACCGTTTGGGGCGGGGAAAAGGATATTATGACCGTCTCCTGCCACGCATACCATCAGCCTATAAAGCAGGAATCTGTTTCCCATTTCAATTAGTAGAAGAAGTTCCGGCGGAATCATTCGACATCCGCATGGATATAATCATAACAATCAATGAAGACGAATTATCACACCCACACCACCCGCTGCCATCATGCGACAGGGAGTGACGAAGAATTTGTTTTAAGTGCCATCAAAGGCGGCTATCAAGAATTAGGCTTTTCTGACCACACTCCGTGGAAATATCACACTGATTATATATCCGACATCCGGATGCTTCCCGAAGAGTTACCGGGATATGTGGAAAGTATCCGTTCGCTGCAAGAGAAATATAAAAATCAAATCAGCATAAAAATAGGATTGGAATGCGAATACTTTCCTGAATACATACACTGGTTAAAAGGAATCATCAAAGAATATAAACTGGACTATATCATCTTTGGAAATCACCATTTTCACACAGATGAGAAGTTCCCCTACTTCGGCCGGAATACAGATTCGGTAGACATGCTCGAACTCTATGAAGAGAGTGCTATTGAAGGAATGGAAAGCGGACTATTTGCCTACCTTGCCCATCCGGATTTATTTATGCGTTCTTACCCCGAGTTCGATCGTCATTGTAAGCTAGTCAGCAGACATATCTGCCGGACGGCAGTACGGTTAAACTTACCGTTGGAATATAATATCGGATATGAAGAGTACAATGATATTCATGGTATTACTACCATTCCTCATCCAGATTTCTGGAAAATAGCCGCCCATGAAGGTTGCACCGCTATCATCGGCGTAGACGCCCATAACAATCAATATTTGGAAAACCCTTTTTATTACAACCGTGCAACCGAAACACTCCGGAAGCTAGGTATAAAGGTTATAGACAGAATATCTTTCTTCAACGAAAAATAATATTTGTAATTACGGTAGCTCCGACTCTCTGATTCAGCGTGCGCACCAATACCTCACGCCCCATCATCAATTCCTGACGAAGAGCTGCGGAAGTCAGATGCACATATAATGTCTGATTACGAATATAAAGATTGCTGGTATAAGCCGCTGCCGGTCCCAAGATTTGAGGCCAGGCATCCAGCAGTCTTTGTTCGTTCAGCGGAGATTCCAAACTCTCCTGACGAAGAAACTGTTGAATCAGTTTTCCTATTTGTTCGGCATCATTGCGCTTCATTATCAGCCTCCGTTTCTTGAATTGTGCCCTCTTCTACACGAAATATTTTATAATCGCTGCCTACCTTATGTAAAATACGGTCGAGATGTCCCCGGTTCGTGTCCGTTATAAATATCTGCCCGAAATTGTCTCCAGCCACCAGCTTCACTATTTGCTCTACACGGGAAGCATCCAACTTATCGAAAATATCATCTAATAATAATAAAGGAACAGTCCAGCCGGTACGCTTCAAGAAATCAAACTGCGCCAGTTTCAATGCTACCAGATACGTTTTGTTCTGTCCCTGCGAACCTTCTTTCTTTATCGGGAATTCACCCAACAACATATTCAACTCATCTTTATGAATCCCACGCAAAGAGAATCCCATTATCTTATCCCTCTCCCTGCTTTGCTTCAACACTTCCAACAAAGAAGCATCCCGCGCATGAGACTCATAAGATAATCCCACCACCTCTTTATCCTGCGAGATAAAGGAATAGAAAGATTGGAAAATAGGAATAAACTCCCGGATAAACGCTTCACGTTTCTGGAATACGATTGCACCGGCTTGCGCCATCATCTCCTCCCATACAAGAAACAGCTCCTCCTCCACCGAAAACTCACTCTTCAACAATGCGTTACGCTGCGCCAATGCTTTATTATACCGTATCAGCGCTTCAAGATATTCCTTATCATACTGCGAAATCACTACATCCATAAACCGGCGACGCTCCTCACTTCCCCCGGCTATCAATTCGGAATCGGCAGGTGAAACCATCACCAAAGGCAGAAAACCGATGTGGTCCGAAAAACGGCTATATTCTTTCTTATTCCGCTTAAATTGTTTCTTCGAACGGCGTTTCATCCCACAATAAATCTCTTCAGGAGTTCCGTCCTCCGCTTCATAAAAGCCCTGAATTACGAAAAAGTCTTGTTCATGACGAATATTTTGAGAATCAATCGGGTTTCCGGAGCTCTTACAGAAAGACAAGAAATACACCGCATCCAGCAAATTCGTCTTTCCCATTCCATTCAGTCCGAAAAAACAATTCAGCTTAGCAGAGAATCCCAGTTCTACCTCTTCCAGATTCTTATAGTTTAATATGGATATTCGTTTCAGTATCATTGTGTACACGTTAATTTGTTCACAAAAGTAGCAAGATTTTCGTGGTTTTCGGGTGTAAAACAAAAAAAGATGCTTCTAAATTTCGTTTGTAGATATAAAAAAACTACTTTTGCGAGTCGAAATATCAAACTGTGAATAATAACAAAAAGAATCATATAAAATGGCAGAACAAAAGAATCAGAACGAACATCTGAACGTAGAAGATGCACTGACACAATCGGAAGCATTTCTTATCAAGTACAAAAACGCAATTATTGGCGGTGTTGTTGCTGTGATTATTATTGTAGCAGGTTTTATCATGTACAAAAACCTCTATGCTGAACCACGTGAAGAAAAAGCACAGGCAGCTCTTTTCAAAGGACAGGAATACTTTGAACAGGATGCTTTTGAACAAGCTTTGAACGGTGACAGCATCGGTTATACAGGTTTCCTGAAAGTTGCTGATGACTACAGCGGAACAAAAGCTGCCAATTTGGCAAAAGCTTATGCTGGTATTTGCTACGCACAACTTGGCAAATATGAAGAAGCAGTGAAGATGCTGGACAGCTTCAATGGAAAAGACCAAATGGTTGCTCCGGCAATTTTGGGTGCTGCAGGTAACTGCTATGCACAACTTGGCCAATTAGACAAAGCGGCTTCTACTTTATTGTCGGCAGCAGACAAAGCTGACAACAACACATTAAGCCCGATCTTCCTGATACAAGCTGGTGAAATCCTGGTAAAACAGGGAAAATATGACGATGCTGTAAACGCTTACACTAAGATCAAGGATAAATATTTCCAATCTTATCAGGCTATGGACATCGACAAATATATCGAGCAAGCTAAATTGATGAAAAAATAATATACCATCTATTATATAAGGAAATCGAGGCACGGATTACACCGGATTAAGCGGACTATCTATTAAAACCGTGGAATCCGTGAAATCCGTGCCTTTCTTCTTAAATCTCTCATACTCTCAAATCTTCATTTTATAATTCTCAACTTTTAATTAACTATGGCAACAGCTTACCATAACTTATCCGAATATGATTTCAATTCCGTTCCGAATGCAGAAGCAATGAAATTTGGTATCGTCGTATCCGAATGGAATTTCAATATTACCGGTGCTTTACTGAAAGGCGCAGTCGATACATTAAAAAAACATGGAGCAAAAGACGAAAATATTCTGGTGAAAACTGTACCGGGAAGTTTCGAACTTACTTTTGGAGCCAACCAAATGATGGAAAATTGCGATCTTGATGCAATTATTGCAATTGGTTGCGTAATTAAAGGAGATACCCCACATTTTGATTATGTTTGCATGGGAGCAACCCAAGGAATTACCGAATTAAACGCAACTGGCGATATACCAGTCATTTACGGATTAATTACCACAAATACAATGGAGCAAGCAGAGGATCGTGCCGGTGGCAAACTGGGTAACAAAGGAGATGAATGTGCAATTACTGCAATAAAAATGATCGATTTTGTTTGGAGTTTAAATAAATAGTTGTATCTTTGCACCGCAATTGAGAAACAAACCTCCTCAAAAGCAAAAAAGGGCAAATACCAGAGTGGCCAAATGGGGCAGACTGTAAATCTGCTGTCTTTCGACTTCGGTGGTTCGAATCCATCTTTGCCCACAAAAATTGCGGAAGTAGCTCAGTTGATAGAGCATTAGCCTTCCAAGCTGAGGGTCGCGGGTTTGAGCCCCGTCTTCCGCTCTCCAAAGAGAATCTGAGAAATTAGATTCTCTTTTTTTGTTTTATTTTAGACCGCTAAGCTTATGAAAAATTCTCCGGTACAATCGCATGTACTCCGACTAGCACATCCCCCTATCCCCACTGTCCACATCGGGATTATAGGACTGGGCAATCGAGGATTGCTCACCTTACAACGTTATCTGCAAATTGAAGGAGTAGAAATCAAAGCTCTTTGTGAAATAAGAGAAGGAAATCTAAGTAAGGCCCAACAACTATTAAAAGAAGCCGACCGTTCCGAAGCCACCGGATATACCGGAGTGGAGGGATGGAAGAAGATGTGCGAATCGGATGAAGTAGATTTAATATTCATCTGCACCGACTGGTTAATGCATACTCCAATGGCAACTTTCGCAATGGAATGCAATAAACATGTAGCTATTGAAGTTCCGGCTGCTATGAGCGTGGAAGAATGTTGGCAATTGGTAGACACTGCAGAAAAAACCAGGCGACACTGCATCATGCTCGAAAATTGTTGTTATGATCCCTTTGCACTAATGACTCTCAACATGGCCCAACGAGGATTGTTCGGAGAAATCATGCATGTAGAAGGAGCCTACATTCACGATCTTCGTTCAATGTACTTTGCCGAAGAGAGCGAAGGCGGCTATCACAACCATTGGGGAAAAAGATACAGCATCGAACATACAGGCAATCCTTATCCCACTCATGGGTTGGGCCCCGCCTGCCAGATACTGGATATTCATCGCAGTGACAGAATGGAATATCTCGTGTCCATGTCTACTCATCAGGCAGGAATGAGCGAGTATGCCCGCAGACTATTCGGCGAATATTCACCGGAAGCCCACCAGAAATATCAATTGGGAGACGTAAACACCACTCTTATCCACACGCTCAAAGGGAAGACAATCATGCTTCAATACGACATATCCACCCCACGTCCTTACAGCCGCCTTCAAACAGTATGCGGCACACTGGGATTCGCCCAAAAATACCCTGTCCCCTGTATCGCCCTAGATCCTAATGGAGACACTCCACTTGAAGGAGAACTGCTAGAAAAAATGATGGCACGCTATAAACATCCTTTTAACGCAACCATTGGCGAAGAAGCACATCGCAGAGGCCTACCCAATGAAATGAATTATGTTATGGATTACCGCCTTATTCATTGTCTGCGCAACGGGCTTCCACTGGATATGGATGTATACGATGCAGCCGAATGGTCGTGTATCACAGAACTAAGTGAAAAATCTGTACTGAATAAGAGCATGGCAGTAGAAATACCGGATTTCACCAGGGGAGCCTGGAAAAAATACAAATACTAGGTTCTATCAGAAGTACAGACGAAGTAGGTAGTTTACCCCAACAGGAGCAGTAAACGTTAAGCAATTCTAAAAAGGTGACTTCTTTTTAGGAAGAGCCTTTTTATGGCATGTCTTTTATATGTATTTGACATCACATAAGCCTACACAAAATCAGGTAGAAAAAGTCAGACTCATCTTTTACCTCATAATAGAAACTTTTATGATGAAAATATCGATTATAAATATAAATAGTTGGCTAATTAATTACTATTTTTGACACGTAAATGAAAAACATCGAATAACCCCTATTAAAAACTTTAAAATATGATGAAGAAACTATTTACAGTCACGGCTATCGGCTTGGCTTTGTTAACTTGGCACACCAGTTGTACTCTACAACCAAAGGCTCCCGAAGCCTTTACTCCTATCAAAGTAGAAACTCCTGCCCGCCCTGCCGGACAAGAAGATGTAATCCAACTCGTTACTCCTAAAATTGATACCGTTCGTGTCGGTTTCATCGGATTAGGAATGCGTGGTCCTGGTGCCGTGGTACGCTGGACCCATATCCCGGGAACTAAGATTGTAGCATTATGCGACCTGCTTCCCGAACGTGTTGAAAAATCACAAGAAATTTTGAAGAATGCCGGACTTCCTGAAGCTGCTTCTTACAGTGGCTCGGAAGAGGCATGGAAGCAACTTTGTGAACGGGACGATATTGATCTGGTATACATAGCCACCGACTGGAAACATCATGCAGCAATGGGTGTTTATGCCATGGAACACGGTAAGCATGTAGCTATCGAAGTTCCTGCCGCCATGACACTGGATGAAATCTGGCAGCTAATCAATACTTCCGAAAAGACACGTAAGCATTGTATGCAGCTCGAAAACTGCGTATATGACTTCTTTGAACTGACTTCTTTAAATATGGCACAACAAGGCGTATTCGGAGAAGTACTTCATGTAGAAGGTTCATATATCCATAATCTGGAAGATTTCTGGCCTGAATACTGGAATAACTGGCGAATGGATTATAATCATCTACACCGCGGTGATGTATATGCTACCCATGGCATGGGCCCTGCTTGTCAGGTACTTAATATCCACCGTGGTGACCGCATGAAAACATTGGTA
This sequence comes from Bacteroides sp. LFL-34, assembly GCF_027257075.1. Classification (NCBI taxonomy): domain Bacteria; kingdom Pseudomonadati; phylum Bacteroidota; class Bacteroidia; order Bacteroidales; family Bacteroidaceae; genus Bacteroides; species Bacteroides sp. LFL-34. The sequence continues at coordinate 26,439 of NZ_JAPQKZ010000046.1, forward strand.
TCGATGGATACGAAAGCTGTCAACGGACCGGCTTATATTAAGAAACAAACAGGAGAAGAGGTGACTGACTTCCAGAATGGTGACCAGACTTCTACCCTGATTCGCACAGAGAACGGTAAAACAATGTTGATTCAGCACAACGTAATGACTCCACGCCCATACAGCCGTATGTATCAGATAGTGGGAGCCGATGGTTACGCAAGCAAATATCCGATTGAAGAATATTGCCTGAGACCTTCACTAGTTGATTCAAAAGATGTGCCTAATCATGAGAATCTGAATGCACATGGTTCTGTACCTGAAAACGTAAAAAAAGCCTTGATGGATAAATATAAAGATCCTATTCATATAGAGTTGGAAGAAACAGCCAAGAAAGTAGGTGGACATGGTGGTATGGACTTTATCATGGACTACCGTCTGGCATATTGCTTGCAGAATGGACTGCCATTGGATATGGACGTTTATGACCTGGCAGAATGGTGTTGCATGGCTGAACTTACCAGACTTTCTATCGAGAACAATTCAGCTCCGGTAGAAGTACCCGACTTCACTCGCGGCGGATGGAATAAAGTACAAGGCTACCGTCACGCTTTTGCAAAATAAAACAGCATATTTCCTTTTAGCACGAGCATAATGAACCAATCCGGCTTCTCCCCCAAAGCCGGATTATTCATGGGTTCGTGTTTGAACATTTTATAGATTATCATAATCACGTTTATGAAAACAGCTATTCCAAAGCCTTCTAAGCAAAGCATTATCCGTGAAGCCAGAGATTATGTAATGATTGCCATCGGCATGATTTTGTATGGTATCGGTTGGACCGTTTTTCTGTTACCTAACGATATCACCACCGGGGGAGTACCGGGTATTGCTTCTATCGTATATTGGGCCACAGGTTTTCCGGTACAATATACGTACTTCAGCATCAACTTCTTCTTGCTACTACTGGCCCTCAAGTTGCTGGGACTAAAGTTTTGCATCAAAACTATTTTTGGTGTATTTACCCTCACCTTCTTTCTGTCCGTCATTCAAAAATTGACGGCAGGTTTCGGGCTTCTCCACGACCAGCCCTTTATGGCATGTGTCATCGGAGCATCCTTCTGTGGAGGTGGCATAGGTGTTGCTTTTTCGGCTAATGGAAGTACGGGAGGTACAGATATAATTGCAGCCATCATCAACAAATACCGGGACATCACATTAGGAAGAGTCGTGCTCATCTGCGATATGATTATCATTTCTTCCAGTTATTTTGTCTTAAAAGACTGGGAAAAAGTGGTGTATGGGTTTGTAACTCTTTATATTTGTAGTTTCGTTCTCGACCAGGTAGTGAATAGCGCCCGCCAATCTGTACAGTTCTTTATCATATCCAACAAATATGAAGAAATAGGACGGCATATTAACGAATACCCACACCGGGGAGTAACGATTATCAATGCAACCGGCTTTTATACAGGACGAGAAGTTAAGATGATGTTTGTATTAGCCAAGAAAAGGGAATCGCCTATCATCTTCCGGTTGATAAAAGACATAGACCCGAATGCATTTGTATCGCAAAGTGCTGTCATTGGAGTATATGGAGAAGGATTCGATCATATTAAAGTAAAATAAAAAAGAAATGAAAAACCAATATTGAGAAACATGAAATTTCGACCAACCCCCAACTTATTAACAGGCATCTTCATGGGAATATTTTCCCTGACAACACTTAGTACAATGGCAGAGAAAGCCGTGAAACCTTATTGGCAGGACGTGCAGGTAGTTGAAGTTAACAAAGAGTATCCACGTACTTCTTTTATGACATACAACAATCGCGCTGATGCATTGAGTGGCAAGTTCGAACGAAGCAAGTATTACCGCTTGCTGAACGGAACCTGGAAATTCTACTTTGTAGACTCTTATAATAAACTTCCCGAAAACATTACCGATCCGAACACCAATACAGATTCGTGGGATGATATTCAGGTGCCCGGCAACTGGGAAGTACAAGGACACGGAATAGCCATCTACACCAATCATGGTTATGAATTCAAACCGCGCAATCCACAACCTCCTGCTCTTCCCGAAGCCAATCCGGTAGGAGTTTATCGCCGGGACATCGATATTCCGGCAGACTGGGACGGGCGGGATATCTACTTGCATTTGGCAGGAGCTAAGTCCGGCGTATATGTATATATCAACGGACAAGAAGTAGGATATAGCGAAGACTCCAAGAATCCGGCAGAATTTCTTATCAACAATTACGTGAAGCCGGGAAAGAACGTACTTACAGTTAAAATTCTCCGTTGGAGCACCGGTTCCTATCTTGAATGTCAAGACTTCTGGCGTATGAGTGGTATTGAACGCGATGTTTTTCTGTATTCACAGCCTAAAGCAGCTCTCAAAGATTTCCGAATTAAGTCTACGCTGGACGACAGTTACAAAAATGGAATCTTCGGTTTAAATGTCGATTTGAGAAATCACGAAAAGGCTGCAACTAATCTTACATTAGTTTATGAACTATTAGATGCACAAGGAAAAGTTGTAGCTACTGAAGAGAAGACAGCCTATATTCCATCGAACGAAGTACGTACACTTTCTTTCGATAAGAATCTGACAGATGTCAGCACATGGACCTCCGAACATCCGAATCTATACAAATTGTTGATGACAGTAAAAGAGAATGGCAAAATCAATGAAATCATTCCTTTCAATGTAGGATTCCGCCGGATTGAGATCAAGCCTATCGAACAGAAGGCTGCTAACGGAAAACCGTATGTCTGCTTATTCATCAACGGTCAGCCTCTGAAACTGAAAGGGGTAAATATCCACGAACATAATCCGTCAACAGGTCATTATGTTACAGAGGATTTAATGCGCCGTGACTTCGAACTGATGAAACAACATAACTTAAACAGTGTACGCCTTTGCCACTATCCGCAAGACCGCCGTTTCTATGAGCTTTGTGATGAATACGGACTTTATGTATATGATGAAGCCAACGTGGAAAGCCACGGAATGTATTATGATCTCCGGAAAGGCGGTTCACTGGGTAACAATCCCGAATGGCTGAAACCGCACATGGATCGTACCATCAATATGTTTGAACGTAATAAGAATTATCCGAGCGTTACATTCTGGTCGCTGGGAAATGAAGCCGGAAACGGATATAATTTCTATCAGACTTATTTGTGGTTGAAAGAGGCAGACAAAGATCTGATGGATCGTCCGGTCAACTACGAACGTGCTCAATGGGAATGGAACTCCGATATGTATGTTCCGCAATATCCGGGTGCCGACTGGCTGGAAAATATCGGAAAGAATGGTAGCGACCGTCCTGTAGCTCCTTCGGAGTATGCACATGCCATGGGAAACTCCACGGGAAACCTGTGGGGACAATGGCAGGCAATTTACAAATATCCGAATCTCCAAGGTGGATATATCTGGGACTGGGTAGACCAAGGTCTTCTCCAAAAAGATAAGAATGGAAGAGAATACTGGGCCTACGGAGGTGACTTCGGCGTAGACGCACCTAGCGATGGTAACTTCCTCTGCAACGGTCTTGTCAATCCGGATCGTGGTCCGCATCCGGCAATGGCTGAAGTGAAATATGTACATCAGAATGTAGGTTTTGAAGCAGTAGATGCCGCAGCCGGTATATTCAAAATCACCAACCGTTTCTATTTCACTAACCTGAAAAAATATCAGATTCACTACAATGTACTTGCTAACGGAAAGACAATAAAAGGTGGAAAAGTATCTTTGGATATTGCTCCGCAAGCCTCTAAAGAATTCACCGTACCGGTAAATGGTCTGAAAGCCCAACCGGGAACAGAATATTTTGTCAACTTCAGTGTAACAACCACAGAGCCTGAACCGTTGATTCCAACCGGATATGAAATTGCATACGACCAGTTCCAACTTCCTATCCAGGCAGAGAAGAGTATATATAAAGCAAACGGTCCGGCATTGAAAACAACGATTCAAGGAGATGAATTAATCGTTTCTTCCTCCAAAGTAAACTTTGTATTCAACAAGAATAGCGGATTAGTAACCTCGTATAAAGTAGATGGTACAGAATATTTCAAAGACGGATTTGGTATTCAGCCTAACTTCTGGCGTGCTCCTAATGATAATGACTATGGTAACAGCACTCCTAAACGTTTGCAGGTATGGAAACAATCAAGCAAAAACTTCCGCATAACGGATGCCACCATGACAGCAGAAGATAAAGCAGTCTCCTTAAATGTAACCTACTTACTGGCTGCCGGCAACTTGTATGTTGTCACTTACAAAATCTATCCGAACGGAATAGTTAACGTAAATGCCAAATTCACATCAACGGATATGCAGCCTACAGAAACAGAAGTTTCCGAAGCTACCCGCATGGCTACATTTACTCCCGGAAGTGATGCTGCCCGCAAGGCTGCCTCCAAACTGGAAGTCCCCCGTATCGGTGTGCGTTTCCGCTTGCCGGCACAGATGAACAATGTACAATACTTTGGCCGTGGCCCGGAAGAGAATTATATCGACCGCAATCACGGAACGCTCGTTGGCGTATATAAGACAACAGCGGATCAAATGTACTTCAACTATGTGCGTCCACAGGAAAACGGACATCACACTGATACCCGTTGGATCGCTTTATCTCCTAATAAAGGAAACGGCCTGGTGTTGGTAGCGGACAGTCTTATCGGTTTCAATGCCTTGCGCAACTCTATCGAAGACTTTGACTCTGAAGAAGCTCTGCCCCACCCTTACCAATGGAATAACTTCAGCCCGGAAGAGGTTGCCAATCACGACGAGAACGCTGCCCGCAACGTATTACGGAGAATGCATCATGTCAACGACATCACTCCCAGAGATTTCGTTGAGGTTTGTGTAGATATGAAGCAACAAGGAGTAGGCGGATATGACAGTTGGGGTGCTCGCCCGGAACCTTTCCACCAGATCCCGGCTAACCGTGATTACCAGTGGGGCTTCACATTAGTACCCGTTCGCTCGGCTAACCAGGCCAACGAAGCTGCTAAATATGATTATCGATAACCTTAGTATAAATTTTTAAAGAAAAAAAACATGAAAGATTTATCTAGCATCGTAGCTAAATTTAAAGTCCAAGGTACGATAGAAGAAATCAAACCTTTGGGTGCAGGACTTATCAACGACACTTATAAAGTAAACACCAAAGAAGCAGATGCTCCCGACTATGTTTTGCAACGCATCAATCATGCCATTTTCCAGAATGTAGAAATGCTTCAATCCAATATTAGCGCTGTTACCAATCACATTCGCAAGAAACTGACGGAAGCCGGAGAATCGGATATAGACCGCAAGGTGTTGAGTTTCCTCGAAACAGAAGAAGGTAAAACATACTGGTTTGACGGTGACAGTTATTGGCGTGTGATGGTATTCATCCCACGTGCAAAAACGTATGAGACGGTAAATCCCGAATATTCCAATTATGCAGGAGAAGCCTTCGGTAACTTCCAGGCTATGCTGGCCGATATTCCGGAAACATTGGGTGAAACCATACCCGATTTCCACAACATGGAGTTCCGTCTCAAACAACTACGTGAAGCCGTTGCGAAGGATGCTGCCGGACGGGTAGCAGAAGTGAAGTACTATCTGGATGAAATAGAGAAACGCGCAGATGAAATGTGTAAGGCTGAACGTTTATATCGTGAAGGGAAACTTCCCAAACGCGTTTGCCATTGCGATACGAAAGTGAATAACATGATGTTCGACGAGGATGGTAAAGTGCTTTGTGTCATTGATCTGGATACGGTAATGCCTAGCTTTATATTCTCCGATTATGGTGACTTCTTACGTACAGGTGCCAACACAGGTGATGAAGACGACAAAGACCTTGAGCGTGTAAACTTCAATATGGAAATATTCAAAGCATTTACCAAGGGCTATCTGAAAGGAGCCAAATCATTCCTGACTCAGATCGAGATTGAGAATCTTCCTTATGCGGCGGCTTTATTCCCATACATGCAGTGTGTACGGTTCCTGGCAGATTATATCAACGGAGATACTTATTATAAAATCAAATATCCGGAACATAACCTCGTTCGCACCAAAGCACAATTCAAATTACTTCAAAGTGTGGAAGCAAACACACCGGAAATGATAGCGTTCATCAACGAATGCTTATTAAATTGAGAATGCTCCATTTTTCCAATGGTAGACTACAGGGCGGCGGAGAAACGGTTTCAGTTTCTCTGCTGTTTCTTTTGACATATAGTCGGGGGTTGTTAACGTAAGTGTCAGTTCCGTATTTTCTTTATTAAAATCGGCTTTCATCAATAGCATATCTGCCGAACGGCGTGCTTCATCAAACTCATAAACTCCTGCTGAATCGGGAGCATTCAGAAAATCATCCATCAGGGGCAGGGTAATAAAGAGAGATGTTGTAAGCGGTTTCCAGTCGTCCGTATAGAAATGGATGCTGCTATCACAGGCAGGAGCACAAACAGTAGAGACTGTACAGATTACGTTCGTTGAATCATTTAATGCCAACACTTTCATCTGCCAGGTCGATTGAGCTGACATTTGCATACGGATATAGTCTTTGCTAAGATCAGTCATCTCCGACTTCTTGCCAAAACGGTTTTCTACTTGCGCTTTCATCTTACTTTCCAGAAAGTCTATGCAATCTTCACGATTCACTTTTGTAAGCAAGGGGCTTAGAGAATCCGGCATATTCACAAACAACGTTTTGGCCTCTTGTGCCTGAAGAGCAGTCGAAACAAAAAGTCCGACAGCAGAGAAGAATATAGTAATAACAAGTTTATTTATTTTCATATCTATCTTATTTAACCTATGACAAACAGTCTTGTGTAACTGTTTTAACTTTTAGACCCCAAATATAAGAATATCATTCCGATTAACACCAGTATAAGGTCAATCGCTTTGCTTTTTAAATTCTTTTCACGGAAGAAAAGCGCACCGAAAGTAAAAGAAACAACCACACTTCCCCGACGGACCATCGAAACGATAGAAATCATCGAATCGTCGTAACTTAATGCGTAAAAGTAAACAAAATCGGCAGCAGAAAGGAAAATGGAGATCAGGATAATCGTCCAATCCCAGTGGAACGGAGTAGTGGACTTTCTTTTAGGCCACCAAAGCAACAACAGGATAGGACACATGATAAACACCTGATAAACATTATACCAGGATTGCACCAACATCGGATTCAGAGACTTCATCAGATATTTATCATACAAACCACTGATAGCACCTGTAATGGCAGCCAGTACAATAAAAAAGATCCATTTGTTATGCTTAAAATCAATTCCTTCTTTCTTTCCCGAACGGCTCAACATAAAGAAAGAGGCAATAGCCAGCATCACACCAATCCATTGATAGAGATTCAATCGTTCACCGAATACCAGCATAGCTCCCACGAGCACCATCACCGGACGGGTGGCATTGATAGGTCCCACAATGGTTATGGGTAAATGTTTCATTCCGAAATATCCGAATATCCACGAAGACAATACGATGAACGACTTGATGATAATATATTTATGCTGTTCCCAACCAGCAACGGGAACATTGAATATTGTTCCTCCCAACAAGTCCGGTTGATAAACGGATATCAGGATAAACGGTAGAAAGATGAGACTGGAAAAGAATGTATTTAGAAACAAAACAGGAAGTACTGCATTATCTTTCAACGATTTCTTCTTGAATACATCATAAAAGCCCAGCAAAGTAGCCGAGAGGAATGCTAATAATAACCACATGAGAATATTTATTATTTACTAATTACCAATTATAAGTTATCAGCGACAGACGGTTCGCCGGTTATGGATGATTGCTGGTCATCACATTCAAATATACTTTCCGGGTATTCCACGTTGACCAGAAACAGGGCTTGCCCCGGAGCAGAGGTCCCGGCTTTGCAACGGTCTTGTTGTTCGATAACCCGCCGGAAGCCTTCAACAGTAAGTTTCCCTCGTCCCACTTCAATCAGCGTACCTACGATAGCTCGCACCATATTTCGCAGGAAACGGTCGGCACGGATGGTAAACACCCAAGTAGCATCATCTTCCTGCGTCCATTCTGCATGAGTGATATGACAAATATTGGTCTTTACATCCGTATGAAGTTTACTGAAACTCGTAAAATCGTTGTACTCGAAAAGGATACGCGCTGCTTCGTTCATGCGTTCATAATTCAACTGGTTATAAAGACGCCAGCGATATTGCCTGTTAAAAGGATATTTCGATGTCGTCACATAATATTTATAAGTTCGCGCAGTCGCATCAAAACGGGCATGGGTATCCGGCCGAACCCGGCAAACACGATAAATGGAAATATCGGGAGGTAGCAGACGATTTAATTTATCAGTAACAGAAGTAGTATCCAACAGTTCATCGGAATCAAAATGAGCAACCATCAGAGAGGCATGCACTCCCGCATCCGTCCGGCCTGCTCCTATTACTTCAATTTCGCGACGCAGAAAGGTAGACAATGCCTTCATCAGACATTCCTGCACACTAATCCCATTCGGTTGAATCTGCCAACCGTGATAGTTGGTTCCGTCGTAAGCCAAATAAATAAAATACCTTTGCACGCTAATTCCTCTTTTTTAGGGTTTTCGCGCGCAAAAGTAGTCATTTTATCTCATTTATCTTTGTATAATTCGCATAAACCTGTATATTTGGAGAACAAAATAATCATGATTCACTAATACCTCACAATTATGAGTAGTACCATTTTCCTTATTATTGCCCTTGTGACAACAGGAATATTTGTAATCCAATTCGTTCTATCCATCTTTTTCGGAGACATAGATGCAGATGTAGACGTAGATGCTGACATCAGTAGCGTAGTTTCTTTTAAAGGACTAACTCATTTTGGAATCGGATTCGGCTGGTACATGTATTTAGCGGGAAACACTGAAATTCAAAGTTATGTCATCGGAATTCTGGTGGGTCTTTTCTTTGTTCTCGCTGTGTGGTTTCTCTATAAGAAAGCTTATCAACTGCAACAAGTGAATCATTCTGAACAGACAGATCAACTTGTGGGACGAGAATGTACCATCTACTTCAAGCAAAGCGACAGCAAATATACTGTACAGACCACCCGGGACGGAGCCATGCGTGAAGTAGACGTCATCTCCGAATCCGGAAAAACATACCAGACTGGAGACCGAACAATCATCACCAGTTACAAAGACGGAACACTGTTCATTCAATAACTATTCAAATACATAATTTTATGACACAAGAAATGTTGATAATGGCTGCTATATTAGTGGCAGTCATTTTGCTTACCTTCATTGGTATCCTTTCCCGTTACCGCAAATGTAAGAGTGACGAGGTACTCGTCGTATATGGTAAAACGGGAGGAGATAAAAAGTCGGCAAAACTATACCACGGTGGTGCAGCCTTCGTATGGCCTATTATTCAAGGCTACGAATTCCTGTCCATGAAACCCATGCAGATCGAATGTAAACTGACCGGTGCGCTATCCGCTCAGAATATTCGTGTAGATGTGCCGACTACAATCACCGTAGCCATCAGCACAGATCCCGAAGTGATGCAGAATGCCGCAGAACGTATGCTGGGTCTGACGATGGATGACAAGCAGAACTTAATTACTGATGTTGTATATGGTCAGATGCGTATGGTGATCGCCGATATGACTATCGAAGAATTAAATTCTGACCGGGATAAGTTCCTGGCTAAAGTGAAAGATAATATTGATACTGAACTTCGCAAATTCGGTTTGTATCTGATGAACATCAACATCAGTGATATTCGCGACGCTGCCAACTACATTGTCAACTTAGGTAAGGAAGCTGAAAGTAAAGCACTGAACGAGGCACAGGCTAACATCGAAGAACAGGAAAAGCTGGGTGCTATCAAAATTGCCAATCAAATAAAGGAGCGTGAAACGAAAGTAGCAGAAACCCGCAAAGATCAGGATATTGCTATTGCAGAAACCAAAAAACTACAGGAAATCTCCGTTGCAAATGCAGATAAGGACAGAATCTCACAAGTAGCCATTGCCAATGCAGAAAAAGAATCACAAGTAGCAAAGGCTGAAGCCGAAAAGAATATCCGTATCGAGCAGGCAAATACAGAAAAAGAAAGCCGTGTTGCCGAACTAAACTCGGATATGGAAATCAAACAGGCGGAAGCTGCCAAGAAAGCTGCTATCGGACGAAATGACGCACAGAAAGAGGTAGCACTTTCCAATGCTGAACTAGCTGTAACACAAGCTAATGCCGATAAGCAAGCAGGTGAAGCTACCGCAAAATCGGAAGCTGCCGTACAAACTGCACGCGAAATTGCGCAAAAGGAAGTGGAAGAAGCTAAGGCACGGAAAGTGGAATCTTCATTGAAGGCTGAAAAGATTGTTCCTGCGGAAATCGCCAGACAGGAAGCTATCCTGCAAGCAAATGCCATCGCTGAAAAGATTACCCGCGAAGCGGAAGCACGCGCAAAGGCTACTTTAGCACAAGCCGAAGCGGAAGCAAAAGCTATCCAATTGAAACTGGAAGCAGAAGCGGAAGGTAAGAAGAAATCATTACTTGCGGAAGCAGAAGGTTTCGAAGCAATGGTAAGAGCAGCTGAATCGAATCCAGCTATCGCTATCCAATATAAGATGGTAGACCAGTGGAAGGAAATCGCCGGCGAACAGGTGAAGGCGTTCGAACACATGAACCTAGGAAATATCACTGTATTCGACGGAGGAAACGGTGGAACTAGCAATTTCCTGAACACATTAGTAAAGACAGTAGCTCCGAGCCTTGGCGTATTGGACAAGCTTCCTATCGGTGAAACAGTGAAGGGTATTATCAATCCGGAAAGCAAAACGGAGGAAAAGCCTGCAACAAAAGCTGACGAGAAAAAAGATAAGAAATAGTTGTAATCCAACATAATATACGCTGATGAGAAAAGCATGATTACTTGTTCTCATCAGCGTTTGTTTTTTATATATAACTCGAATAAATCTTCTTTGAACATTCCGGATTTATTACGTTCTTTATGTTACATAAAATATGTAACACAAAATATGTAATAAGTCGTGAAGCCATATCGCTCATTCTTTGTATACAATTACAATAATCCCGGAATGTCGCGCCACTAGAAATGATTTTGCAAAATCATTTCTCATATTCTCATAATCCATAGAATAATTACCTGTAATTCAAAGCAATAGCACTATGAGAAATACTTTTCAAAAAGCTGTTTCTCATAATATTTTGCCTGAAATGTCATAAAAAACCGGTATTTCTCATACTTTCATCATGCATTTCTCATACCGGGACTGCTATATAATACCTACATAATAAATGTCAACCCAACCCGAAGATAAGAAAAAAGGCAGTCAACTATTATCAGGGTATTACAGTCCCCGGTAGTCCCATATATTATGGGAAAAGATTCCCTAGCTGGAGGGAATTTATTCCCTTATTTTGCGGGAATAAATTCCCATAATATAAAAGAATACTTTCCCACAATATGTGGGACTACCGGAACTAACGGATATACTTACCCAAGATCATAGTATTCTATATATTCGTCAAATTGAGGCGTTTCTGTAACTCCCCGCCTGCGGAAAAGTCCCTGTATGTATTCCTGCTCCTTCGGTTTAATCAGCCGCTCCTTGTTGCAACAACGGTAATAGATCGTTTTGCCAAAGTAGGCTATCATCTGTCGTTTGATAACGGTGGCATCAGCAAGCGGCACCCGATCCAGCAAATGTTTCATACCCCGTGCAAACAACACCGGCTTTTCATCAATAAAGTAAGTACAGTCTTCACCATCGGAGGTGACATGTTCGGGATTAATAACCATTACAGCAGCCCGCTCTTTCGGCATTCGGAGAGTTACTTGTCGTCGCAGACATTTGTCCGCACGCAAACAATGTCCATTCAAGCAATGAGCGAAGCTAACGGGCATAGAATTGTAATCGAAATCTGTTTTCATGTGTGTTATGTTTAGTGGGAAAGTGGCCTATTTTTATAAACCGCTACAAATGTATGAAAAATAGCTGGAGGACAAGAAATAAATACACTATTTACTTCAACATATTGATAAAATCTTTATATTTGCCTCCAACATCAACACAGGAACTTATAAGACTATATCTCTCCTGCAAAACTATAAAACAGAATAATCATGAAGACAAAACATTTACTTGGAGCACTACTGTCATTTCTCTATACAATTATTTTTTTTAGCTGTGGAAATAACGATGAAAAAAAGATATATTCTTTATCCTTCGAAAAAGAGTATTACGAACGACCTTTGTTAGGAACAACCAATATCACCATCACAGGTGGAAATAGGGACTACACCGTAACTGTAGAAAAAACTGACATTTTAAATATAGATGTAGATTTATCCAGTTCGATAGGAATGGGAAGCTTAAGGATCACCCCAAAAAAGAAAGGAGAAACAAAGGTGAAAGTAAAAGATAATATCACCAACGAAACGGCTGATTTAAGAATTAAAATTACAGACAGTTATTTGGCATACGCTATAAAAAAAGGTAATCATCCGGCACTTTCTAATGGCACTATAGTTTATCTTATTAACAATGAAGCTAAAGATTGCTATTTTTTCCGTTATATTGAGTCTAGAGACGAAATATCTCGTACTCCAATAGCAAAAGGAACATACGATTTTTTCACCAAGTTAGAAAGCGGTTCCGGCAACTCGTCTCCTACATACGCCATACCTTATTTAACACTAAACTATGCATCTGACGAACAAGGAAATTTCAGCGATGCAACAGTTCCTCCCACCCCTCACAAATTAAGATTTGAACTATACGATGGAGTTACGAGTGCAAATGCCGTTCTAAATCTTATATCAAAATTTCTAGATATAGATTGGAAAGAACTTGTAGAAAAAGCTCTTACCAGAAGTGAACATACAATAGTACCCACACTAAAAACAACAATTGACAATACAGATTATACCATAATAGGGATACTAAACACCTATCCTGAAATACCAGAGAATATTTTGGAATAACCCCAAAGTATGAGCCAGAAAATAATGCAAAGCATAGAACGTATGAAAAAATAGCGTATATTTGCGAGCAAAAAATATAAAATGACTATTTATAAGCTTCGCATATTACCGCTATCTTTACTAGTTATCGGGCTTACAACGCTTACTTCGGGCTGCAAAAAGAAAGACATGTCGCTGAAACTGAACGAGCCGCGCAATATTCGTGGCGTAGTCAGCTACAAACGTTCTTTCCCTGATTTGAACGATGCACATCTGGAAGCAGCCAAAAAGATAGGGATTCGCCCATTGGCAGACCGGGAAGCAGCAGAAGATATGAAAGAAAAGCTAACTCATATTACCGACAATGAGTTTTATGTAGTAGATTCACTGACACACTCTATCCCCTATCTCGTTCCTTGTGCCAGCGCGCTACTCGATACGATCGGTTCCAATTTCCTCGATTCATTGACTGCCAAAGGCTTGAATCCGAATCAGGTAATCGTTACTTCGGTGTTGCGTACCGAAAACGATGTGAAACGCCTCCGCCGTCGCAACCGAAATGCTTCGGCAAACTCGGCACATTGCTTCGGAGCCACTTTCGACGTCAGTTGGAAACGCTTCAAAAAGGTAGAAGACAAAGACGGACGTCCCTTACAGGACGTAAGCTCAGATACTCTGAAACTCGTTCTGTCTGAGGTATTAAGGGACTTGCGGAAAGCGGAAAAATGCTATATTAAATATGAATTGAAGCAAGGGTGTTTCCACATCACCGCCCGATAAATACCTTTTTTCAAAATCTTTGACCAGCATATCATAAAACCTTCAAGGTAAATTTTGCGTTAAGATGAAAAACAGCTATCTTTGTATGAATCCAACGCTAAAAGAATCAGATTATGAGCAAGCTATATCCTATCGGCATACAGAATTTTGAAAGTCTCCGTAACGATGGTTATCTTTATGTAGATAAAACCAGACTCATTTACCAATTAGTAAAAACCGGTCGTTACTATTTTCTTAGCCGTCCTCGCCGCTTTGGGAAAAGTCTGCTAATATCTACTCTTGAAGCATACTATCAGGGAAAGAAAGAACTATTCGAAGGATTGGCTATCGAACAACTGGAAAAAGACTGGATCAAACACCCGATATTACACCTTGATTTAAATATCGAGAAATATGATACTCCCGAAAGTCTGGACCAAATACTCAATGACAATCTGGAACATTGGGAAAGCCTGTATGGCACACGCCCGTCGGAAGTTTCCTTTTCTTTACGCTTTGCAGGCATCATACAGCGGGCTTACGAACAGACCGGGCAACGTGTTGTTATCCTTGTAGACGAATATGACAAACCTATGCTGCAAGCTATCGGAAACGAAGAACTGCAAAAATATTACCGAAACACACTAAAGCCTTTCTATGGAGCATTAAAGAGTAAAGACGGATGCATCAAACTCGGATTCCTTACAGGTGTCACCAAGTTCGGAAAAGTCAGTGTATTCAGCGACCTGAACAATCTGATTGATATTTCAATGGATGAACAGTACGTGGAACTCTGCGGTATCACAGAGAAAGAAATCCACGACAATATGGAAGAAGACTTGCATATCTTGGCTGATAAGCAAAAAATGACTTATGAGGAGGTATGCTCCGAACTGAAAGAATGTTATGATGGTTATCATTTCGTAGAAAACTCCATAGGAATATACAATCCATTCAGTTTGCTCAACACATTCTATAAGATGAAATTCGGTAGTTACTGGTTTGAAACCGGCACCCCGACTTATTTGGTAGAATTACTAAAGAAATCTAATTATAATCTCCAACGTATCACGCATGAAGAAACGGATGCAGATGTACTGAACAGCATTGATTCGACGTCCCGAAATCCTATTCCGGTTATCTATCAAAGTGGATATCTTACGATCAAAGGATTTGACAATCGCTTTGGAATTTATCGACTGGGATTTCCCAATCGGGAAGTAGAAGAAGGTTTTGTAAAATACCTCCTTCCGTTCTATACCAATATAGACGTAATCGAATCTCCTTTCCAAATACGGCAGTTTGTCGATGAAGTGGAACAAGGTGATTATGATGCCTTTTTCCGCCGCCTGCAAAGTTTCTTTGCCGATACACCTTACGAATTGGTACGCGATTTGGAACTACATTATCAAAATGTACTCTTCATCGTATTTAAACTCATTGGATTCTATGTAAAAGCAGAGTATCATACCTCACAAGGACGCATTGACCTCGTCCTGCAAACCGATCATTTCATCTATGTAATGGAATTCAAGCTAGAGGGAACCGCCGAAGAAGCTCTGCAACAAATCAATGACAAACATTATGCACAAGCATTTGCTGCCGACAAGCGACAAATATTTAAAATAGGCATCAATTTCAGTAATGAAACAAGAAACATCGAAAAGTGGATAGTAGAAGATTTGCAGTAAAATTCACCTCCAAACAATCAGAGAATCCAAAACGTTTGATTAAATTTGCAGAAATTTTTCTTTAATACAACTTAATGATAGAGAAGCTGATTGTTCTTGAGGACATTGATCCGGTTATTTTTTACGGTGTAAACAACGCCAACATACAGTTAATTAAAGCTTTATATCCAAAGCTACGCATAGTTGCCCGAGGCAATGTCATCAAAGTGCTGGGCGACGAGGAGGAAATGTGTGCCTTCGAGGAAAATATCACCAAACTTGAAAAGTACTGCGCCGAATATAATTCACTGAAAGAAGAAGTCATCATTGACATTATAAAAGGAAATGCTCCGCAAGCGGAACAGACAGGAAACGTGATTGTATTCAGCGTCACGGGCAAGCCTATCATCCCCCGAAGCGAAAACCAGTTGAAACTGGTAGAAGGATTCGCCAAGAATGATATGGTATTCGCCATCGGTCCGGCAGGTTCGGGAAAAACATACACTGCTATCGCCCTTGCCGTGCGTGCATTGAAAAACAAAGAAATCAAAAAAATCATTCTTAGCCGCCCCGCCGTAGAAGCCGGAGAAAAACTCGGTTTCCTGCCCGGCGACATGAAAGATAAGATCGATCCATACCTACAACCTTTATATGACGCCTTGCAGGATATGATACCTGCCGCCAAGTTAAAGGAATACATGGAATTGAACATTATCCAGATTGCCCCGTTAGCCTTTATGCGCGGACGTACGCTGAATGATGCAGTCGTTATATTGGACGAAGCCCAGAATACTACCGCCCAACAAATCAAAATGTTCCTCACCCGTATGGGTATGAACACCAAAATGATTGTGACGGGAGACATGACACAGATTGACCTTCCCGCTTCACAAACATCGGGATTGGTGCAAGCCCTCCGCATCTTGAAGGGAGTGAAAGGGATCAGTTTTGTTGAACTGAATAAGAAAGATATCGTACGCCATAAACTGGTGGAACGTATCGTGGATGCTTACGAAAAGTTCGATAAAGAAGCGAAAGCCGAACGGAACGGTTCACCACAGAGGACACAGAGTACACAGAGGATTTAATCCAAATATCTCAATGAAAACTCTGTGTACTCCGTGTCCTCCGTGGTGAAATTAAAGAAAGAAGCATAATTTTAATATATATATCATTATGAAAGCATTAACAAAAACAGATTTCAACTTTCCGGGACAGAAAAGTGTGTACCACGGAAAAGTGCGCGATGTGTACAACATCAACGGCGAAAAACTCGTCATGGTAGCAACCGACCGTATTTCGGCCTTTGACGTGGTACTGCCTGAAGGTATTCCTTACAAAGGACAAATGCTGAACCAGATTGCAGCTAAATTCCTCGATGCCACTACTGACATCTGTCCGAACTGGAAAATGGCTACTCCGGACCCAATGGTAACAGTGGGTGTGTTGTGTGAAGGTTTTCCGGTGGAAATGATTGTACGTGGTTACCTGTGCGGTAGCGCATGGCGGGCTTACAAAAGCGGTGTACGCGAGATTTGCGGCGTAAAATTGCCGGACGGAATGCGCGAAAACCAAAAATTCCCCGAACCGATCGTCACTCCGACTACGAAAGCAGAAATGGGATTGCACGACGAAGACATCTCTAAAGAAGAAATCCTGAAACAGGGATTGGCTACTCCGGAAGAGTATGAAATCCTCGAAAAATATACATTAGCCCTTTTCAAACGCGGTACTGAAATCGCAGCAGAACGCGGACTGATTCTCGTAGATACAAAATACGAATTCGGCAAGCACAACGGTACTATCTACCTGATGGACGAAATCCACACTCCAGATTCAAGCCGTTATTTCTATGCTGAAGGTTACCAGGAACGTTTCGAAAAAGGCGAACCACAGAAACAACTTTCTAAAGAGTTCGTTCGCGAATGGTTGATGGAAAACGGTTTCCAGGGCAAAGACGGTCAGAAAGTACCGGAAATGACTCCGGCTATCGTACAAAGTATCAGTGACCGCTACATCGAATTGTTCGAAAACATCACCGGTGAGAAATTCGTGAAAGAAGATACTAGCAATATCGCTGAACGTATATTCAAAAACGTCGAAACTTTTTTGAACAGCTGATAAGCGATAAATGACAGATAATAAATGATAGTTGATAGATGATAAATGATAGTTAATATGCAGCTTATCGCATATAACTATTAACTCTGTCATCTTCCAACTATCATTTATCAACTATCTTCTTCAACTATCAACTATCATTTATCAACTATCAACTAAAAAATGGATTACCCGCAACAACATATCAAGCCTTACGACGAAGAAGGAAAAAAGACCGAGCAAGTGGAACGTATGTTCGACAACATCGCACATGCCTACGACAAGCTGAACCATACCTTATCTTTAGGTATCGACCGCAGCTGGCGCAAAAAAGCTATTGCCTGGTTACACCCTTTTCAACCGCAGCGAATGATGGATGTAGCGACCGGTACAGGGGATTTTGCCATCCTCGCCTGCCGCAAACTGCAACCTGCCGAACTAATCGGCACGGACATCTCGGAAGGTATGATGAATGTGGGACGTGAAAAAGTAAAAAAGGAAGGACTGTCGGATAAAATATCTTTTGCCCGGGAGGACTGCACTTCACTCTCTTTTGCCGACAATGATTTTGACGCTATTACTGTAGCTTTCGGTATCCGCAACTTCGAAGACCTCGACAAAGGGCTCTCCGAGATGTGCCGCGTACTGAAACCGGGCGGTCATCTTGTTATTCTGGAACTTACCACTCCGGACCGCTTCCCGATGAAACAACTGTTTTCCATCTACTCTAAAGTCGTCATTCCATTATTGGGTAAGCTTCTATCCAAAGATAACAGTGCCTACCGCTATCTGCCGGACACCATCAAAGTATTTCCTCAAGGGGAAGTCATGAAAGGAGTCATCGCCCGAGCCGGTTTTAGCGAAGTCAACTTCAAACGGCTGACCTTTGGTATCTGCACTCTTTATACCGCAACCAAATAACCTAATAATGTAACCTTATGAAAACAACAAAATCAATTGGACTATTTCTACTCTGCATTTTTTGTTGTATCAATTTCACCTCTTGTGATCCGGCAAACAATGGAGGAGATGACCTAATATGGGATTTTGCTCCCATAGTTCTTTACATTTCAGTACAGGATGCTCAAGGCAATGACTTACTGAATCCACTCACCAAAGGCTCTATCGCCAATCAAGGAATAAAAGCGATCTACAAAGGGGAGACTTACGAAAAAGATGCTCCGCTAAACGAACGCACCAGAGCTTATATGGCCTATTTCACAGGTCTGCAAACAGGAGTAAGCAAAGACGGAAAATATTATCTGACTTTCGGGGAATTCAATGGCGATCATACATTCGATAATGAGAAAGTAGAAATAGACTGGAATGACGGAAAAGAACCATCTGTCATCACTTTTTCCAGTAAACTGACCTGGAAATCAAAGAAAGAACCCGTATTCGACCGGAAATTCTGCCTGAACGGACAAGAAATTGACCAGAAACAAGGTTTAGTAATTACCAGCCCCCCCTCTCAATCTGAACAGAAATTCGATATCGTTGCCGTAGAATATGGCATAGATGTAGAAACGGACGAAATTAAAGAAAAAATAAAAGCCGATTTAGAGAGTAAATCTCCCTATACCAATGGAGAATCATACAGTATATCTATTCAGGAAAAGAACTCCGGTACATATACATTACTCAATTCTGATGGCTTTCCTATAACAAAAAAGGAATTCGCAATCGAAGAAGCAGAAGCTCATGGTATGTATGGAATAACGACTGAAATAGCCAAAACTTGCAGACTTATTCCTCCTGACGACCAAATATACAACCATATAAAATTGAAATTAGGCATTGACGGCGAGAAGTCATCTAACACTTTCAATATCTTTATCGGCCGCCCTTATAATTTCTGGATATACGAAGATTTGACGGAATACTATAAAGACAAATACCCTGACGGTAAAGTAAAAGAAATAGTACGTCTTCTAAAAAGTAAACCCAATAACCCAACTAAGCAATAAATGATTATGGAAAAATATGGTTTAATCGGCTACCCTCTGCGACATTCTTTTTCTATCGGATACTTTAATGAGAAATTCAAATCCGAAGGTATCAATGCAGAGTATGTGAATTTCGAAATTCCCAGCATTAATAACTTCATGGAAGTTATCGAAGAGAATCCCAATTTATGCGGGCTTAATGTGACTATCCCCTACAAAGAACAAGTGATTCCTTTTTTGGATGAACTCGACCGTGATACCGCAAAGATAGGTGCTGTGAATGTCATTAAAATCATCCGCCAGCAGAAAGGGAAAGTCAAACTGGTTGGCTACAACTCCGACATCATCGGATTTACTCAATCCATTCAACCTTTATTGCAGCCTCATCACCAAAAAGCATTGATTCTGGGTACCGGCGGAGCTTCCAAAGCCGTCTACCACGGGCTGAAAAACCTGGGTATTGAAAGTATATTCGTATCACGCACCCACAAAGCCGATGATATGCTGACTTATGAGGAACTGACTCCCGAAATTATGGCAGAATATACAATCATCGTCAACTGTACTCCCGTAGGTATGTTTCCTAAGGTAGATTTCTGCCCTAATATTCCTTATGAGCTACTGACTCCAAACCATTTGCTCTATGATTTGTTATATAATCCGAATGTTACGCTGTTCATGAAAAAAGGAGAAGCACAAGGGGCTGTTGTTAAAAACGGTCTGGAAATGCTGCTGCTCCAGGCATTTGCCGCATGGGAGATATGGCATAAATAAGGATTAGAGAGAGTTTTTATGAGGAGAAAAGTTGTATATAGCATCATTATTATCATGCTGGCATTGACCGGCTGCACCATCGGAGGAAGTTTTTATATGTTAAACTTTTCATTGACTCCGAATGCCAAGATTTTGTCTAAAGATGCTGACTCTTATCCCTTCATGTATAGAAACTACCCTTTCCTACGTCCATGGGTGGACAGCCTGAAACAAGTGGATGCACTGAAAGATACATTCATCATCAATCCGCACGGAATACAACTTCATGCGTATTATGTTGCTGCTCCCCAACCCACCAGTAAGACAGCAGTCATTGTGCATGGACATACAGATAATGCTATCCGTATGTTTATGATTGGTTATCTGTATAATCGAGATTTAGGATATAACATATTACTTCCCGACCTGCAACATCAGGGAGAAAGTGAAGGCCCAGCCATCCAGATGGGATGGAAAGACCGTTGGGACGTATTGCAATGGATGAACATTGCCAATGAGATTTTCGGAGATAGTACACAAATGGTTGTACACGGCATTTCAATGGGAGGTGCGACAACCATGATGGTGTCCGGTGAGGAACAGAAACCATTTGTTAAATGCTTTGTGGAAGATTGCGGCTACACCAGTGTATGGGACGAATTCTCACATGAGCTTAAAGCTAGTTTCCACCTTCCCCCTTTTCCACTCATGTATACCACAAGCTGGCTTTGCGAGAAGAAATATGGATGGAATTTTAAAGAGGCTTCCTCACTGAAACAAGTAGCCAAATCACAACTTCCGATGCTGTTTATTCACGGGGATAAAGACACGTATGTGCCTACCTGGATGGTATATTCGCTCTACGAAGCCAAACCGGGACCCAAAGAACTATGGATTGTTCCAGGAGCGGCTCATGCAGTTTCATACAAAGAGAATAAACAGGAATACACCGACCGAGTCCGTGCATTCGTCGGGCGATACATTCATTAAACCTATTATAACAAGGAGTTTTAGATTCATAACAGAAAAAGTTTCTATATTTGCAAACGTAAAATAATCGTTATGAAATCAATATTGACTTTTATACTAGCAACTTTTCTTCTGTTCCCACTACAAGCTCAAGAGAAAGTATACACGGTGGACAACCTCCCGAAAGTTCACCTGCAAAACAAAATGCAATATGTTTGCAACCCGGCCGGCATACTTTCACAGGCAGCTTGTGACAGTATAGACTCCATGCTTTATGCCTTGGAACAACAAACAGGAATTGAAACGGTGGTTGCCGTAGTTCCATCAATCGGAGAAGAAGATTGTTTCAACTTCTGCCATCAGTTACTTAATAAATGGGGTGTAGGGAAGAAAGATAAAAATAACGGATTGGTTATTTTGTTGGTTACGGATCAACGTTGTATCCAGTTTTATACCGGTTATGGTTTGGAAGGAGTGCTCCCCGATGCGATCTGTAAAAGGATTCAAACCAGATATATGATTTCTTACCTGAAAGACGGAAATTGGGATGCCGGAATGGTGGCCGGCCTAAAAGCGACTTGTCAGCGGCTCGACGGTTCTATGGAAAATGATGCTCTCTCCGATTCGAACAGCGGTGGTTCTTTTGATTTTGTTCTTGCCATTCTTTGTTTTATTGCTATTGGCGGAGGTCTTGCTTTCTTTTCGGCACGTAGGCAAAGCCGTTGTCCGAAATGCGGCAAACACCAATTGCAGAGAACAGGAAGTGCTGTCGTATCCCGAATTAACGGGGTGAAAACCGAGGATGTTACCTATACATGTAGAAACTGCGGACATACCATCATACGTCGCCAACAAAGTTATGATAATGATTACCACCACCGGGGAGGTGGCGGAGGTGGTCCATTTATTGGAGGCTTCGGCGGAGGTCGTTTCGGAGGCGGAGGCGGTTTCGATGGAGGCGGTTTCGGTGGAGGCAGCTTTGGCGGAGGAATGGGCGGTGGCGGCGGTGCCGGTTCTCGTTTCTAAAGAAAATAAGTAGAAAACAAATTATCAAATTCAATAAAAACAAGAAACATGAAGAAGTCAATTATTATCATCTTAGCCGTTGTGGCTATCCTTGTCATATGGGCAATAAGTGTATATAACGGTCTGGTTACTATAGACGAGAATGTAAGTGGTCAATGGGCAAATGTAGAGACTCAATACCAACGCCGTGCCGACTTGATACCTAACTTGGTAAATACCGTGAAAGGATATGCGACACATGAAAAGGAAACATTGGAAGGAGTTGTTGCCGCACGTAGCCAGGCAACTCAAATTAAAGTGGACGCTGCCGATCTGACACCAGAAAAGTTGGCGCAATACCAAAAGGCACAAGGTGCTGTAACATCAGCACTGGGCAAGTTATTAGCTATTACCGAGAATTATCCGGACTTAAAAGCTAATCAAAACTTCCTGGAATTACAGGCTCAACTGGAAGGAACTGAAAACCGTATCAATGTAGCGCGCAAAAATTTCAATGATGCTGCACAGGCTTATAACACCAATATCCGCCGTTTCCCCAAAAATATCTTTGCAGGAATGTTCGGCTTTGATAAGAAAGCATATTTTGAAGCAGAAGAAGGAAGTGAGAAGGCTCCGAAGGTAGAATTCTAAAAAGAGGCTAAATCGATCTTTATATTTTAGATTTTTCTCGGTTTGACTTAACCGATTGAGAAATAAACTTTTAGCGAATTATTTGAGAAATAGAAGTAACGATTTAGCAACTGTGCGAATTTCAGCGTTTTGCGTTG